>CAIPVR010000335.1 GCA_903868545.1 uncultured Actinomycetes bacterium | reverse complement strand
GGCCGGCTCGCCACTTATCTCCAGGGCTACGGCGACCTGATGGTGAGGGTGAACGACTGGGACCCCGACGTGCTCGTCCGGTTCCGGGCCGACGACGTCGTCGCGTCGTTCCCCGGGGCGCTCGACGCCACCGGCACGCCCGAGGTGCTCGGTCACGTGGCGACGCTGCTGCCCGACGAGTGGCTGGCCGCGGCGGCGACGGGCAACGCGGACGAGTGCGCGGCCACCGTCGCCGCGCAGTTCGACCTCGGGGCCGACTCGGTCATCCTCCACGGCGCCACCCCCGAGGAGCTCGCCCCGGTGGTGGCCGCGTACAGGGCCCGGCGGCCGGAGGGCCGGTTCGACGGCCTTCCCGCCAACCCGGGCCGATCGGACCGGGCGGGGACGCATCACTGACTCCGATTGTCGGAATCTTGTTTCCGGTGTTATGGTTCCCTCCACCACGGCGGCCGCTGGACGTCGCCGGGAACCAGGAGGAACCACATGAGTCCCGTCCCCATCACCGTCGCCCGCGGCGACGGCATCGGCCCCGAGATCATGGACGCCACGCTGCGCATCCTCTCCGCCGGCGGCGCGGATCTCGCCATCGAGGAGATCGAGATCGGCGAGGCCATGTACGAGAAGGGCTACAACAACGGCATCGCGCCGGAGGCCTTCGAGTCGCTGCGCCGCACCAAGGTGTTCCTGAAGGCCCCGATCACCACCCCCCAGGGCGGCGGGTTCAAGAGCCTCAACGTCACCATCCGCAAGACCTTCGGCCTCTACGCCAACATCCGGCCCTGCGTGGCCTACGCGCCGTTCATCGCCACCAAGCACCCCGGCATGGACGTGGTGATCATCCGGGAGAACGAGGAGGACCTCTACGCCGGCATCGAGCACCAGCAGACCGACGAGGTGGTGCAGTGCCTGAAGCTGATCTCCCGGCCCGGGTGTGAACGCATCGCCCGCTACGCCTTCGAGTACGCCCGGGCCCACGGCCGCAAGAAGGTCACGGCGTTCACCAAGGACAACATCATGAAGATGACCGACGGTCTCTTCCACAAGGTGTTCGACGAGGTGTCGCTCGAGTACCCCGACATCGAGGCCGAGCACTGGATCGTCGACATCGGCGCCGCGAAGCTCGCCGACACCCCCGAGGCGTTCGACGTGGTGGTGCTGCCGAACCTCTACGGCGACATCCTCTCCGACGTGGCGGCCCAGATCGCCGGGTCGGTGGGCCTCGCCGGCTCCGCCAACATCGGCGCCACCGTGTCGATGTTCGAGGCGATCCACGGCTCGGCACCCCGCCGGGCCGGCCAGAACCTCGCCAACCCGTCGGGCCTGTTCCTCGGCGCCGTGCAGATGCTGGTGCACATCGGCCAGGGCGACGTGGCCACCAAGGTCCACAACGCGTGGCTGACGACCATCGAGGACGGCATCCACACCTACGACGTGTACGACGAGGCGGTCAGCACCGAGAAGGTGGGCACCAAGGAGTTCGCGGACGCGGTCATCGCCCGCATCGGCCGGGTGCCCTCCACCCTCAAGCCGGTGGAGTACGCCGCGGGCGACACGATCTCCATCACCACCAAGGAGCGTCCGCCGGCCACCAAGACCCAGCTCGGCATCGACGTGTTCGTCCACTGGCGCGGGTCGGTCGAGGGACTCGCCGCGCAGCTCGAGTCGGTCGCGGAGGCGTCGCTGCCGCTGTCGATGATCTCCAACCGGGGCCAGATGGTGTGGCCGAACGGCTCGCCCGAGACGCTCACCACCGACCACTGGCGCTGCCGGTTCCTCGCTCCCGGCGGCGGCACGATCTCCGCCACCGACGGCATCTCGCTGCAGGCCCGCATGGCCGGGATCGGGCTGGACCCGATCAAGACCGAGGGACTGTTCGCCTTCGACGGCGAGCCCGCCTTCACCAAGGGTCAGGGCCAGTAACCCCTCGTCCCCGGGTCGGTGCACCAGCCCACCGCCCCGGCCCGGGGACACCCACCTCCCCCCGACCGGACCTCACGTCCCCGACGCGCACCACGGGAGCCCCGATGTCGCTGCTGACCGACCTCATGGACGTCGACCACGACCTCCTGCCCGATCTGGCCGCACGGGCCGACGAGCGGCCGGGCCCGCGTACCGTCGCCATCGACGTGATCGACCGCGACGGTGACGCGGTGCGTTTCGCCCGCCGCCTGTCGGCCGAGCACAACACCGGCCCGTGGTTCCTGCACGAGGTGCTGGTGGACGGCGCCCCCGCCTATCCGGTGCCCGCCGCCCAACTGCCCGGTACCCCGGTGAGGGAGTGCCGCTTCCGCCTCCGCCATGACGACGGCGGGGACCTGTGCGACCGGCTCACCGCACTGGGGGCCGGCCTCGCCGAGGGCCGGCGCGTGCTCGCCACGCGGGTGCTGCCGTGAGCGCCCCCGACCCCCGCACCCCGGTGCTGGTGGGCACCGCACGCCGCACCTGGCACCCGGGCGACGAGCCCGCCCCCGAACCCCTCGACATGTGGACGCTGATCGCGCGCGCGGCCGTGGAGGACGCGGGCACCGGACGGGACCTGCTCCCCGAGGTGGACGACCTGTCGGTGGTGCACTGCCAGAGCTGGGCCTATGACCGTCCCGCCGACCGGCTGGTGGAGGAACTCGATCTCGGCCCCGGGCACCGGGAGGAGTCGATCCTCGCCGGCACGTCGCCGCAGCGGCTGATCGCGCACGCCGCCGAACGGATGCTGGCCGGCGCGACGTCGGTGGCGCTCGTGGTCGGGGCCGAGGCGCTGCACACCCGCAAGGTGCTCGAGCGCGCCGGCGAGGGACCGCACTGGCGACACCAGCACGACACACCTCCGGTGCTGCCGATCGACATCGACGAGTGGTACCTGCCCACCGAGGTCGCCCACGGTGTGCTGCCGGCATGGCTCACGTTCGCGCTGCTCGAACAGGCCCGGTGGGCCGCCAGGGGCGGCACCGGGGCCGACCGCGCGGTCCTGTACCGGACGCTCGCTGACCTCAACTCGGTGGCCGTGACCAACCCCGACGCCTGGTTCCACGACCGCCGGACCGCGGAGGCGTTCGCCGGCGGTTCGGCGTCGAACCGGATGGTCACCACCCCCTACACGAAGTGGTCCACGGCCTTCATGGACGTCGACATGGCGGCCGGCCAGCTCCTCATGACCCTCGAGGCCGCCGACCGCCTCGGCGTCCCCGAGGACCGACGGGTGTTCCTGCGGGGCTGGGGTTTCGCCCGTGAGGCGGTGCACCTCGGCGCCCGGGCGGACCTCACGGCCTCCGCCGCGATGGTGGCGGCCACGGGCACCGCACTGAAGATGGCCGACGTGTCGGTCGACGACGTGGACGTCTTCGACCTCTACAGCTGCTTCGGCTCCGCCGTGGCCTTCGGGCGCGACGCCCTCGGCCTGTCCGAGGCCGACCCCCGCCCCATCTCGGTGACCGGGGGCCTCGCCTCCCACGGCGGGCCGTCGAGCAACTACATGGGGCACTCGATCAGCCACATGGTCGACCGACTGCGGGCCGCACCGGACGAGGTGGGCATGACCACCGGAATCGGCATGCACATGACCAAGCACGTCGCCGGCGTGTGGTCGGCCACACCGGGGCCACTGGGCACGCCACCCCCGCACACCGAGCAGTCCTGGCTCGGCGACCAGCCCGACGACGTGGTCGTGGCGGACGCGGCGCGCGGCCCGGCCCGGGTGCTCGCCGCCACGGCGATCTGCGGGCGTGACGGCACGCCCGAACGGGCGGTCGCGATCTGCGGGCTGGAGGACGGGACCCGCTGCTACGCCGCGTCGGAGCACCCCGACACGGTGGGCGCCGTGGCCGACGACGCCTGGGTGGGCGCGACGGCCGATCTCCGAGAGGGCCCCGGCGGGACGAACCTGCTGACCCTCTGACCCGCTGACCCGCTGACCCTCTGACCCGCTGACCCGCTGATCTGCTGACGGCCGGTCACTCCTCGGCGATCGCCCTCAGCACGTCGAGGCGGCCGGCCCGACGGGCCGGCAACGCCGAGGCCAGCACCCCGAGCAGGCCCGCCACCACCACCAGCCCCACGAGGCGCCACCCGGGCAGGGTGAACTCGGCGTTCTCGGTGGGGAGCACCCCCACCAGCGCGGCGCCGAAGCCGACCCCGACCGCGAGGCCCAGCACCCCGCCGAACAGCGCGATGAGCACGCCCTCCACCCGCACCATGCGGCGGAGGCGACGCCGGGCCATGCCGACCGCCCGGAGCAGTCCGAGCTCCCGCGTGCGCTCCACCACCGACAGCGCCAGCGTGTTGGCGATCCCGAGCCCCGCCACGAGCACGGCGAACAGCAGCAGCACGTTGACGATCCCGATGATGACGTCCACCGACGACGTGCGGCCGGCCACGAACTCCGACGTCACCCGGGCGGAGGAGTTGGGCACATCGGCCACCTCGCGCGACAACGCAGCGGCCACCCTTGCCGGGGTGGCCGCGGCGTCGGTCCGCACGAACACGAGCCGGGTGACCGGCTCCACCCCGGGGAGACCGGCGAAGGTCTCCGGACGCACGATCGTGTCGTCGTAGAGCTCGCGCCGGGCGTACACGCCCACCACGTCGACGTCGCGGGTCACGCCGCCGGACCGCAGGGTGATCCGGTCGCCGAGCTCCACGCCCTTGCCCTCGGCCCACCGCCGGGCCACCGCCATCTCCCCGGCCCCGGCGGGCAGGCGGCCCTCCACCACCTCCGGGTCGACCACGGCCACGAGCGCGTCGAGATCACCGGTGGCCATCGTCACCCGGCCCGGCCCCCGGCTCGTGTCGGACCGGGCGACGGAGAGCGGCACCGAGCCCGCCACGCCGGGGGTGGCGGCGATCCGCTCCAGCGACCCGGCGGAGAACGGGGCGATCGAGCCGGAGTCCACCACCACCTCGGCCCGGACCGAACGGGCGAGGCCCTCGCGGATCGCGGTGCGCACCGACTCCCCGACCACCAGCGTGGTGGCCACGAGCGCGAGGCCGATCATCAGGGCGCTGGCGGTGGAGGCGGTGCGCCGCGGGTTCCGCACCGCGTTGCGCACGGCCACCCGGGTGGCCACGCCACCCCACCGACGGAACGGCGAGCCGATCGCGCCGATCACCGGGCCCGACAGGAAGCGGGCCACCCCGGCCACACCGAGGAACACGAGCAGGGCGCCCAGGCCCACACCGCGCACCCGCAGTTCCACAGCGGAGGTCGTGTCGGCGAGGGCGCGTCCACCCAGGACGAGCCCTGCGGCCAGCAGGGTCCCACCCAGCACCGGCCGACCGAGCGTGCGACGCGTGGGGGTCGCGTCGATCGCCGCGATGGCGGCCACCGGCGGCACGGAGGTGGCGCGCCGGGCAGGCCCGAGGACCGACACCAGTGTGACCACGATCCCCACGCCGAGGCCGAGCAGGACCGTCCGCGGCGCCACCACCAGTTCGCCCGCCGGCAGTTCCACGCCGAGGGCACCGATGAGGTTGCGCAGCCCGATGGCCAGGAGCACGCCGGCGCCCAGACCGACGACGGAGGCCGCCACGCCCACCACCAGACCCTCGCCGAGCACCGAGCCCGCCACCTGGCGACGGGTCGCCCCCACCGCCCGCAACAGCGCCAGTTCGCGGGTGCGCTGGGCGACGACCACCGTGAACGTGTTCCAGATCAGGAACGCGCTGACGAACAGGGTGACGGCGGCGAACCCCAGCAGCAGGCCCACGAACGTGTTGAGCTCGTCCTGGATGGCCGCCTGCGCCTCCGACAGCAGCGCCTCCGAGGACACCACCGACACCGAGTCGCCCGCTACGGCCCGCAGTGCCTGCTGCACCTCGGCCACGTCCGCTCCCTCCGCCACCCGGACGTTGACCACGCCCACCCAGCCGGGCACCCCCACGAGGTCGGTGGCCCGGTCACGGCTCAGCGCGAGCACCGGCGCAGCGGCCACCAGGCCTCCGGCGCGCTGCTCGGCGAGGCCGACCACCCGGAACCCCTCCACCCCGCGGCGGGTGGCGATGCGGACCTCGTCGCCGACGTCCACGCCGCGGTCGCGGGCGCTGCGGGTGTCGAGCACCACGTCCGACGGCCCGGTGGGCGCCCGTCCGCGGGCCAGCTGCACGCCGAACAGTTCCGGGTCGTCCGGCCAGTTCGACAGGAGCGCGAAGTCGAACGCGCCGGCGGTTCCCGACTTGTCGAGCAACTGCGACGGCCCCGACACCACCCCGTCGGCGGCGGCCACGCCCGGAACGGCACGCAGCGTGTCCTGGAGGGCGACGGGCAGGCCGGCCCGCGGGCCGCCGAACACACCGCCCGGGCCCCCACCCGGACCCGCCCCGGCCGGACGGACCACCAGATCGCTGCGGGTGGCGCCGTCGCGCAGTGCCTCGCGGATCGAGCCGGCCAGGCTGTCGGTGAGCACGAACGACCCGACCACGAACGACACCCCGATCACCACGGCGAAGGTGGTGAGCACGAACCGGCGCCAGTGGGCGCGGGCGGCGCGGAGGGCCAGGCGGAGCACGGACCGAAGTCTCCCCTCGGCGGCCCCCGACCGGGCATCGGGCCGGAACGGGCCCGGACGTCAGGCCGGTACGACCCGCCGGCGGAGCCGCAGCAGGGCGAATCCCGAGACGCCGACGGCGATCACGACCGCCGCTGCCGGGAAGGGGAACTCGGGGATCACCGGTGCCGGGCAGGCGGGGCCGTCGCCCCAGTACTGCATGGCGGTGCCGGTGTCGACGGGGAACAACAGCGGGCCGTGCCACGGTCCGGTGGGTGACACGGTCGGCGGCGACCCACCGGTGATCACGTCGAACTGGGCGGGTGTGCAGCCCTTGGCGAAGCTGACCTCCACGATGCCCGGCTGCTGGAGCGTGACGTCACGCCGCTCGAGGAGCGTCTGCGGCCACGCCACACCCTTGCCGGGCATCTCGTAGACCACCCCCGCGGCGCGCACCGGATCGCAGAGCGGCGCGGTCACCTCGATCCGCAGCGTGAACGAGGTGGGCGTGTCGATGGGGGCGTTCCGGAGGGCGAACAGGGCCGGTAGGCAGGGGGCGGCCGACGGCGCCACCTGTTCGGTGACGGTGATGTCGGACCCCGCGGGGACGTCGACCTCCTGGGCGCCCGCCGGCACGGCACCGAGAAGGACCAGGACCGCCAGCGACAGGAACAGCGCGGCGGCCGGTGCAGTTCGCCTCCGCCCAGCCGACATCGGAGGCGACCCTACGGAGCCGCCCTGAACGTCAGCGGTACGGGGAATGAACGCCGGATGGCGAGCGGTCGAAACCTGCTCAGCCCCCGGCCCGACCCGACGGGTCCCGCGGTGCCGAGCGGTGCCAGCCGCCCGCCGCGTGCAACCCGCCGTCGACGTGCACGCAGGTCCCGGTCACGAAGCGGGACCTGTCGTCGAGCAGGCAGGCGATCACCTCCGCGCACTCCTCGGGCGTGCCGAATCGGCCGAGCGGCGGCACCGGC
>CAIPVR010000334.1 GCA_903868545.1 uncultured Actinomycetes bacterium | reverse complement strand
CCCGGGGCCGTGCCCCCGCGACCGCCGGCCGGCGCCGCGCCGCCGGGCGGGATGGCGCAGCGCCGCGACCCCGCGGTCGCCGATCTGCGTCACCGGATCCACCAGCAGCTGATCGACGAACTCGGGCCGATCCTGTTCGACCGCCGCCTCACCGAGGAGGACCTGCGGCGGCGCGTGCACGAGCAGCTGCACGCCGCCATCGCGGCCGAGCGGGTGCCGCTGTCGGCGGCCGACAAGGCCCAGCTCATCCAGGATGTCTCCGACGACATCCTCGGCTACGGCCCGATCGACAAGCTCCTCCGCGACGAGGACGTCACCGAGGTCATGGTCAACGGCCCCGACCAGATCTTCGTGGAGCGGAGCGGCAAGCTCACCCACGACCAGGAGATCCGCTTCATCGACACCGACCACGTCCGGCGGGTCATCGACAAGATCGTCTCCGAGGTGGGTCGGCGCATCGACGAGAGCACTCCGATGGTGGACGCCCGCCTGCCCGACGGCTCCCGCGTGAACGCGGTGATCTCGCCGCTGGCCATCGGCGGACCCTTCCTCACGATCCGGAAGTTCGCCACCGACCCGCTCCGCATCGACGACCTGATCCGCTTCGGCTCCATCAACCCGCACGCGGCCCGGTTCCTGCAGGCCTGCATCGTCGGCAAGCTGAACGTGATCGTCGCCGGCGGTACCGGTACCGGCAAGACCACGATGCTCAACGTGCTGTCCGGGTTCATCCCGGAGGACGAGCGCATCATCACGGTGGAGGACGCCAAGGAGCTCCAGCTCCACCAGGAGCACGTGCTCAGCCTCGAGTCCCGGCCGCCCAACGTGGAGGGCCGCGGTGAGGTGACGATCCGTGACCTGGTGAAGAACACGCTGCGCATGCGGCCCGACCGGATCGTGGTGGGCGAGTGCCGTTCGGGTGAGGCACTCGACATGTTGCAGGCCATGAACACCGGCCACGACGGCTCGCTCACCACCGTGCACGCCAACAGCCCCCGCGACACCCTCGCCCGCCTCGAGACGCTGGTGCTCATGGCCGGCTTCGACCTCCCGGTGCGGGCGATCCGCGAGCAGATGGCCTCGGCCATCGACGTCATCGTGCAGCTGTCCCGCCTCCGGGACGGCACCCGCCGGGTCACCCACATCACCGAGGTGCAGGGGATGGAGGGTGACGTCATCACGCTGCAGGACATCTTCCTCTTCGACTTCGCGGCGGGTGTGGACGAGAGCGGCCGCTACCGGGGCCAACTGAGGGCCACCGGGGTGCGGCCGAAGTTCGCCGAGAAGCTGGCCGACCAGGGGATCCGCCTCGGTCCGGAGGTGTTCTCGCCGGACGGTGAGCGCCGGGCGGTGACCCGGTGAGGATGCGTCCCCGCCTCGTCGGCCTCGTGGCCGGGCTCGGTGCGCTCGGCGTGCTCCTCGGCACCGTGGTCGTGACCGACGGCGCCGGTGCCCAGGACTCCACGTCCTCGGGCCGTGCCCGGGTGACGGTGCAGCAGGTGGACGCGCGCGGGGCCGACGTGGTGGTCGACGGCACCCTCGTGGGTGCGGAGGCCTCCTCACTGCGTGCCGCCGTCAACGGACGTCCGGTGGACGCGTCGGTCCGTTCCGGCGCCGACCTCCCGCTCGACGTGGTGGCCGTGGTCGACTCCGCCGCCGCGATGGGCAACGGTGCCGTGCAACTCGCCCTCGACTCGCTCGACCCGCTGCTGCCGGGCGCCGGCGTGGCCGACCGCCTCGCCGTGGTCACCACCGGTGGCGCCGTGCGCACCGTGGCGCCGCTCACCTCCGACGCCGCCGTCGTGGAGGCGGGCCTGCGCACCGTGCAGCCGTCGGGTGGTTCCGACACCTGGAAGGGCCTGGTCGCCGCCGGCGACCTCCTGCGCTCCTCCGGGCCGGGCCGGTCCACCGCCGTGGTCCTCCTGGCCGCCACCCCGCCGGCCGGCCGGGTGACCGCCGGTGCGGCCGAGTCGGCTCTCCGCTCGGTCGACGCCCGCCTCGACGCCGTGGTCCTCCCGCTCGGGGCCGACGTCGCCACGCTCACCGAGATGGTGGGCAGCCTCGGCGGTTCGCTCCGTACGGTGTCCTCCGACGACCGCTGGGCCACCGGCACGGCGGCCACCGCCGCCACCCTCGGGGGTCGCTACCGGTTGAGCTTCGCCCCGCCGGCCGGGGGTGCCGGCGCCCGTGAGCTGCGGGTGGCCGCCGCCGGTTCCGCAGCCGAGGTGCAGTACGTGCCCGGCTCGCTGCGGACCGGCGCCGAGGCGCTCACGCCGCCGGCCGACGCCGCGGGCGGCCTGTTGGGCGCCCTCACCGGCAACCGCCTGGTCGTCTGGTTCATGGTCCTGCTCGGTGCCGCCGCGGTGGCCGCCGCCGCGTGGGCGGTGCTCAACATGGTCCTGCCCAGTGGCCGTGGGCTCGCCCGCCGCCTCGAGGCCTACGAGGACCCGTACGGCGAGAAGGCGGATGTCGACTCCGAGGGTGCACCCGACGCGTCCGTGACCACGGTGCCCATCCTGCGCCGGGCGGTGGACCTCACCGGCGACCTCGCGGAGAAGCGCGGGCTGCTGGAGAAGCTGGAGCGCGACCTCGAGCGTGCGAACCTGCCGCTGCGGGCGGCGGAGGCGATCTTCTTCGGCGTCGCCGGGTCGCTGGTGCTCGGCGTGCTGGCCCTGCTGCTCACCCGCAACGTGATGGTCGCCCTGATGGTGGTGCTGGTGGGCATCGCCGTGCCCAAGGCGATGCTGAGCCTGAAGGTCCGCAAGCGCCAGAAGGCCTTCGAGGCCCAGCTCCCCGACATGCTCGCCCTGATGGCCGGGACCCTCCGCGCCGGTTACTCGATCGGCCAGGGCTTCGAGGCGGTGTCGAAGGAGATGGACGACCCGATGGGCCGGGAGCTGCGCCGGGTGGTGACCGAGAACCGACTGGGCCGGCCGCTCGACGAGGCGCTCGAGTCGGTGGCCGACCGCATGGGCAGCGACGATTTCGCCTGGGCCGTGATGGCCATCCGGATCCAGCGGGAGGTGGGCGGCAACCTCGCCGAGCTCCTGCTGACGGTGGCGAACACGATGACCCAGCGGGAGCGCCTGCGCCGCGACGTGGCGACGCTCACCGCCGAGGGCCGCATGAGCGCCATCGTGCTCGGCATCCTCCCGCCCGCCCTGGGCGCGGTGATGTTCGTCATGAACCCGGAGTACATCTCCAAGCTCTTCCAGCCCGGGATGGGTTACGTCCTGCTCGGCGCCGGCGTCGTCGCCATGCTCATCGGGTTCGCCTGGATGAAGAAGATCACCACGATCGAGGTCTGAGGGAATGTCACCGTTGCTCCTGCTCTCCGCACTCCTGGTCGCCGGCGCCGTCGGCGCCGCGGTCTTCACCGTGCTCACGCAGCTCGACGAACGCCAGATGGTCCGCGAGACGCTGCGGCAGCTCGACGGGTACGAGGTGGAGAGCCAGCGCGACCAGGAGATGCTCAACCCGCTCCGGGAGCGGGCCCTGCAGCCCCTCATGGAGGGCATGACGAACCTCGGTCGCCGCCTGACGCCGGTGGGCTACGTCGAGAAGGTCCGCAACAAGTTCGTGCTCGCCGGCATGCCGGAGCAGACCTCCGTGGACCGCTTCCTCGCCGTGCGGGTGGGCACCGTGGTGGCGGCCGTCCTCGCCTTCCTGCTGCTCTTCGTGTTCAACCTGATGGGCCTGTCCGGCATGCTGCGGCTGGCGATGCCCGCCGTGGTGGTGCTCGCGCTCGTGCTCGGTCCCGACAGCTGGCTCAACCGCAAGGTGGAGGAGCGCCAGCACCTCATCCAGGTGGGCCTGCCGGACGTGCTCGACCTGCTGGTCATCTCGGTGGAGGCCGGCCTCGGCTTCGAGCAGGCGCTCGACCGCGTCGTCAACTCGGTGCCGGGCCCGCTCACCGACGAGTTCTCCCGGATGCTCGGCGAGGTGCGGGCCGGTGCGGCCCGGGCCGATGCCCTGCGCGCCATGGACGAGCGCTGCGGGGTGCCGGAGCTCCGGTCCTTCGTGATGGCGATCATCCAGGCCGACACGTTCGGTGTGTCGATCGGCCGGGTGCTGCGCTCCCAGGCCGAGGAGATGCGGATCAAGCGCCGCCAGCTGGCCCAGGAGCGGGCCCAGAAGGCCCCGGTGAAGATGCTGATCCCCATGGTGTTCTGCATCTTCCCGGCCCTGTTCGTGATCGTGCTCGGACCGGCGATCCTGAACATCCGCGAGAGCCTCGGCGGCACCTGAGCCGGCCGGACCCGAGTCGACCGTGGGCACCGCTCCCGCCCCCGCTGCTGCCACCCCCGCTGCTGCAACCCGCGCCCCTGACGGCGTCACGGCGCCTGAGGGCTCCCGGGAGCAGCGGCCTCCCGTCGCTGCGGTGACCGGCCCACCGGCCGCCGCGGCCCCGGACCGGCGCCCGCTCCCGTGGGGCTGGCCCGTGGCCGGGGCCCTGGCCCTGCTCGCCTCGGCCCCGCTGTCGGACAACAGCTTCCTGACCCACCTGGCGACCGGCCGGGTACTGCTCGACGGGGGCCTGCCCGCGGTCAACCCGTTCCTCCGCTCCGGCGGTGACTTCCCGGTGCCGAGCTGGTGGTGGTCGGGTCTGCTCGCCGTAGCCGAACGCACGGGTGGCGGCACCGGGATCCGGCTCATGGTGGTGGCGCTCGCCGCCACGCTCGGCGGCCTCCTCGTGCGCCTCGTCCGTCCGCGCCCATCGGCCGCCGGTACGACCGCGGTGCCCGGGCCGTCGTCGATCGCGGTGCTGGTGCCGGTGACGCTGGTGGTGCTGTGCCTGCTCCCGTTCCTCACGCCCCGCCCGCACCTCGCCGGGTTCGTGCTCCTCGCCCTCGCCCTCGTCGTGCAGGCCGAACGCCGGAGCGCGTGGTGGCTCGTGCCGGTCGTGGCCACGTGGGTCAACGTGCACGGCACATGGCTCTACGGCCTGGTGGTGCTCGGCCTCCTCTGTGCAGCCGACGTGGTGGACGGTCCCCGGGCCGGCTGGGCCCGCGGTGCCGCCCTGCGCCGGTCGGCGGCCGTCGTCGGCGCCGCTGCGCTGGGCGCCGCCCTCGGCGGTCTGCTGTACCCGGAGCGCCTCCGGTTGGTGGGCCTTCCGTTCGAGCAGCTCGGTGACGACCGGGCCCGCGCCGCCCTCGCCGGGTTCTCGGAGTGGCAGGCCGCCGGTGCCGGCCACCCGCTCACCTGGATCCTGCTGGCGCTCGGCCTGATGGCCGTGGTGGCCACCGTGCGGTCGCACCGGTGGGCCGGCGCCACCGCCGCGGTCCTGTTCGTGGCGCTCGGCCTGTCGGCCGGTCGGCTCCTGCCGGTGGCCGCCATCGTCCTGGTGCCGTGGGCGGCTGGTGCGCTCGCGCCGGCGACGGCCGCCGCCCCGGCGTCCGGTGGTGGGGCCGGGTCCCGGCGCGGTGGTGGCGCCGACCGGGCGACACTGGCGGTGCGGGGGGTGGGGCTGGCCCTGGGCCTCGCGGCGGTCGTCGCGGTGGCGGTCACGCCGGCCTACGACCTGTCGGCCTACCCGGTGGCCGCGGTGCGCTGGCTCGACGAGCGCGGGCTCGTGGGGGACCCGGAGGTCGTGCTGGTGAGCCACGACTACACCGGGAACTACCTCGAGTTCCGCAACGGTCCCGGCGTCGGGGTGTGGGTGGACGACCGGGCCGGCACCGACCTCGCGCTCGACTACTCGACGCTGAACCGGCTGCGCCCGGGGTGGCGCGAGGCGCTCGGGCGATCGGGGGCGCAGGTGGTGCTGTGGAACGACACCCGTCCGCTCACCGCCGAACTCGGCGCCGACCCCGACTGGGTGACCGCCGCCCACATCGACGGGTTCACCGTGTTCTGCCGGACCTCCCTGGCCCGGCGCTGCGCCGCCACCCCCTGAGCGCAGGCCGCCGCGCCGGCACCCCCCGAGGGTCGGGGTGAGCGCCGCGGGGCCCGTGTGTCAGCCCCGTCGGTCGGTGGTGAACCGGGCCCGTCGGGCGTGCCGTTCGAGCGCCAGCGCCACCAGTTCGTCCACGAGCCGGGGGTAGGGGAGGCCGCTCGCCTCCCAGAGCATCGGGTACATGGAGATCGGCGTGAAGCCGGGGATGGTGTTGACCTCGTTCACGAGGAGGCCCCGTCCCGCCTCCTCGAGGAACAGGTCCACGCGGGCCATGCCCTCGCAGCGGAGCACCCCGTAGGTGCGGAGGGCGAGCGCCCGGGCCTCCTCGGCGACCTCCGCCGGGAGGTCGGCGGGGATCACGGTGGTGGCGGCGCCGTTCTCGTACTTGTCCTCGTAGTCGTAGAACTCGGCCCCCGGCACCACCTCGCCGACCACGGACGCCCGGGGGTCGTCGTTGCCGAGCACCGCCACCTCGAGCTCACGGGCGTCCACGCCCTCCTCCACCACGAGCACGTCGTCGTAGGCCGCGGCGCTGCGGAGGGCGTCGGCGAGCGCCCCGGCGTCCTCCACCCTGGACACGCCCACGGAGCTGCCCATGTTGGCCGGCTTCACGAACAGCGGTGCTCCGAGCTCGTCGAGGAGCCCGGCGCAGGTCCGGTCGTCGACGGATCGGGCGCGCACCTCGCGCCAGCGGGCCTGCGGGACGCCGTCGGCGTCGAGCACAGTCTTGGCCATCGCCTTGTCCATCGACACCGACGACCCCAGCACGCCGGTGCCCACGTAGGGGAGTCCGGCGAGCTCGAGCAGGCCCTGGACGGTGCCGTCCTCGCCGTTGGGGCCGTGGAGGATCGGCAGCACCACGGTGGGCACCTCGCCGGGTGTGCGGCGGTCGCCGAGGGGGCTGTCGGCCAGCGTGGGTAGCGGGTCCACGTCGGGGCCGGCCACCGCGATGGCGGCCGGCAGCTCGTGGTGAAGGCCCCGGGAGAGCAGCTCGGCCGCCTGCTCGGCCAGCACCCAGCGCCCGTCACGCGTGATGCCCACCGGGACCACGTCGTAGCGGGCCGGGTCGGCCGCCCGCAGCACGTGGTGCGCCGAGACCCGGCTGACGTCGTGCTCGGCCGAGCGGCCCCCGAACAGCACCACCAGACGGACACGGGGCGGCAACGGGGTGGGCGGGTGGTCGGCCATGGGCCGACTCTAGGCAGCCGGTCAGGCGTACCCGGGCTTCCAGATCATGAGCACGAGGATGACCACCAGCGACAGGTGCAGGACCATCGACAGGCCGCCCACCTTCTTGCCCATGGCCTCCAGCTGGGCCGCCTGCGGCGGCGGTCCACCCGCCGGCGGGCCGGCGGCGACCATCTCGCGCTGGACCGCCAGCATCTTCTTCACGGTGGGGAGCAGGGCGCCGTGGGACACGCCGAGCGACAGCACGTAGATCACGAGGGAGAGCCACACCCAGAGCTGGCCGAAGCCGAAGGCGTCGTCGCTCATGCCCACGAGGCCGAGGCCGAAGACCGGGACGAGGTAGATGAACACCTCCGCCACCTTGATGCTGACGAAGGAGTTGACCTCCATGACCGCCAGGTTCTGCTCCGGTGGCAGTTGCTGCGCCCTCGCGGCGTAGACGCCGTTGAGGATCACCCCGCCGAAGCCCACGATCACGCAGATGATGTGCAGCAGCAGGACGAGGTTGTAGGCGAACGAGTTGATGCCCATGGCGTGTATCCCTTCGTGGTCCGAACCCCCACCGGACGGGGTCACGGTACCGGAGGGATGGACGCGCCGGGAGGGATGCGGGGCGTGTGAGACTCGCGGCCATGCGTTTCGAGGTCCGACGTCTGGCCGCCGACCTCGGCGGCGAACTCCACGGCGACGACGCCACGGTCGACGGGGTGGCCATCGACTCGCGGCTGCTGCAACCGGGGCAGCTGTTCGCCGCCGTCCGCGCCGAGCGCGACGGGCACGACTTCGTGGGGGCCGCGATCGCGGCCGGTGCGGCGGCGGCGCTGGTGGAGCGGCCCGTGGAGGGCGTCCGCTCGGTGGTGGTGCCCGACGTCTCGCGGGCGCTCATGCGGATGGCCGGCCTGGCCCGGCGCCGCCTCCCGGACCGGGTGGTGGGCATCACCGGCTCGGTGGGCAAGACCACCACCAAGGACCTGCTGGCGGCGGCACTCGCCACCCACTTCCGCACCACTGCGAACGAGCGGTCCTTCAACAACGAGCTCGGGGTTCCGCTCACGCTCGCGAACGCGCCGGAGGACACCGAGGCGGCGGTCGTGGAGATGGGGGCACGCGGGCACGGCCACATCGCGCTGCTGTGCTCCATGGCACGGCCGACCGTGGGGATCGAGCTGGCCGTGGCCGCGGTGCACGTGGAGATGATGGGCGGGCTCGACCAGATCATGGTGGCCAAGCGGGAGCTCGTGGAGGCCCTTCCCCGCGACGGCGTGGCGGTCCTGAACGCCGCGGACCCGCGGGTGATGGCCATGGCCGCGCACACGCCCGCGGCCGTGCTCACCTTCGGTGAGGGTGGTGCGGTCACCGCCACCGGGGTGGAGCTCGACGCCGACCTGGTGCCGACGTTCACCCTCGAGTCCGACTGGGGCCGGGCCACCGTGCGGCTCGGGGTGCGCGGCGAGCACAACGTGTCGAACGCGCTGGCCGCGGCGGCGGCCGCGCTCTGGCTGGGAGTGCCGGTGGCGGCGGTGGCCGACGGGCTCGGCCGGGTAGCGGCCTCCCCCTGGCGGATGGACCTGCGGACCGCTCCGTCGGGTGCGCTGGTGCTGAACGACGCCTACAACGCGAGTCCCACATCGGTGGCGGCGGCCCTGCGGTCGCTGGCCTCGCTGCCGGCGGCACGGCGGGTGGCCGTGCTGGGCTACATGGCGGAACTGGGCGCGTCGGAGCGGGCCGACCACGAGGGGATCGCCGCGCTGTGCGGCGAACTCGGCGTGGAGCTGGTGGCCGTGGGCACCGACCTCTACGGCGTCGAGCCGGTGGCGGACGCGCCCGCCGCGCTCGCCGTGCTCGGTGGCGTCGACGCCGGAACGGCGGTGCTGGTCAAGGCGAGCCGGGTCGCGGGGCTCGAGCGGGTGGCCGCGGCCCTGCTCGTCGACGGCTGAGTCGCAGCCCTGCCCGGCGACGACCGAGTCGCGGCGCTCCTCGGTGACGACCGGGTCGCAGCTCGGCGTCAGGCGCCGCCGACCGCCTCGAGGTCGGGTTCCCGCAGGTCCACCGCGAGGCCGAGCACGAGGGCCACTGCCGCCCCGAAGAGCAGGACCGGCACCACGCCCACGTGGTCGATGACCGGACCGGCGACGAGTCCTCCCACCGGCACGAGGCCGGCCCAGCCCATCATCCACAGGCCCATCACCCGGCCCCGGACCGTGTCGTCCACGCGCATCTGCATCGTGGTGCTGAGGGCGGTGACCACCACGAAGTAGGCGGCACCGGTGACGAACACCGCCGGGTAGGCCACCCACGGGGAGGTGGTGAGGCCGAAGGTGGTGAGCGCGGCGGCGAACAGGACGAGCGCCCCCCTGCTCATGCGGGACCGTGCCACCCCGGCGAAGACCGAGCCCATCGACAGTGCGCCGAGGGCGGCGCCGAGCGCGAACCCGGCGAAGAGCAGCGTGTACGCCACCCCCTCGATGCCGAGGCGGGTCGTGGCGATGAACGGCATCTGGTAGATGAACACGAGGGAGCAGAGCGAGAAGACCGAGATCGTGACCAGCACCCGGGTGAGGACCCGGTCGGCGCGGGCGGCCCGAACGCCCTCCCGCAGCTGCTGCAGCGGGCCCTCGCCGGCGAGTCCCTTGGGTGAGAAGTCGGCCCTCACGGTGCCCACCGCCCAGACCACGAACAGGAAGCTCGCAGCGTTCACCACGAACACGAGGGAGGGACCGCCGACCGCGGCCACGGCGCCGCCGAGGATCGGGCCCGCCACCCGGCTGGCGTTCATCGCGGCGCTGTTCAGCGCCACGGCGCCCTGGAGGTCGCGCCGGCCGACCAGGGCAGGCAGCGTGGCCGCGGCAGCCGGGCCGTAGAGCGCGGAGCCGGCGCCGATCAGGAACACCAGCCCCACGATCGCCACCCGGTTGGGCTGGGCGTGCAGCGTGACAGCGGCGAGTGCGAGCGAGAGGACCGTCTGGGTCACGGCGATGCCGATCATCAGCACCCGGCGGTCGATGCGGTCGGCCACCGCGCCGCCGACGGGGGAGAGCAGCAGCATCGGGCCGAGCTGGGCGAAGGTGATCACACCGATGAACCAGGCCTCGCCGGTGAGCTCGTAGGCGAGCACGCCGAGGACGATGTTCTGCATCCACGTGCCGGTGTTCGAGGCCAACTGGCCGAGCCAGACCCGGCGGAACGGCTGGTGCCGGAGGGCGGCACCCAGGCTCCCGGGTCGCGGGCCGGCCGCGGCCCCGCCGGAGTCGGCGCCCGGTCCACGGGTGGCCAGTGTTTCGTCCATCGAATCTTTCGACCGTCGAATTACCGTCACGCCGTCAGGGTAGCCGCGCCGGGCCGACCGTAGGCTCGGGCCGTGACCGGCGACGACCGCACCCACTACCAGGTGCTCGGCGTGCCCCGTCACGCCTCGGCGGAACAGATCCGTCGTGCCCACCGGCAGCTCGCCCACCTGCTGCACCCCGACCGTCAGGCCGGGGCCGGGGTGGGGGAGCGGGCGCTGGCCGAACGGCGGATGCGGGAGGTGAACGCCGCCTGGACCGTCCTGTCGGATCCGGCCCGCCGGGCCGACTACGACCGCACCCTCGACGCCGCCCGCCCGGGAGCCGTCTCGTCCGCCCGCACCTCCACGGCCGGTGCCGCGCCCGTGGATCCCCGCGACGAGGATCCCGATGCCTGGTTCGCCGCGGCCCGGGCCGCCGAGGTGGACCCGGACGAGCCGGACCTGCACCCGGCCCACTTCTGGTTGTTGCGCCGGGGGCCGGTGCTCGCCGTGCTCGCGATCGGAGCGGTCCTGTTCCTGTTCACGGCGTTCGCCGGCCGTGGGGGTGGCCCGGCCTCCGAGGACGCGGCCCGCACGACCACGCCGCCACCGCTCGACAACTCGTCCCGCTGCATCGCCCGCCAGGACGACGGCAGCTTCCGGACGGTCGGTTGCGAGTATCCGCACGTGGCCGAGATCACCCTGCGGGGGGTGACGGGTCGCCAGGCGTGCCAGGCGTCGGAGGAGTTCATCCGGCTGACCACCAATGAGGGTGTCTGCGTCGAGGGCCTCACGGCGTCCGAGAAGGCCGGGGACGGATCATGAGCGGCGAGGGTGCCGGGCGGCCGATGGCTGGGCGCCGGTGGCGGGACGCCGAGGCCCGGATGCCGAGCGCGGGGGAGCGGTCGTGAGGGTCGTGGGCCTCGACCACGTGGTCCTCCGGGTGCGCGACCCCGAGGCCTCCGCCGCCTGGTACTCGGACGTGTTGGGCCTCGAGGTGCTGCGGCTGGAGGAGTGGCGCCGCGGGGAGGTTCCGTTCGTGAGCCTCCGGGTGGACGCCACCACGATCATCGACCTGCTCGCCGGCGAGCCCGACGGCACCAACGTGGACCACGTGGCGCTGGTGGTGGAGGACACGGACCTCGACGAGTTGGCCGCGTCGGGGGCGGTGGACGTGCTGCGTCCCGTCGCCCGGCTGTGGGGTGCTCAGGGGTGGGGCCGGGGCCTCTACGTGGCCGACCCCGACGGCCACGTCGTCGAGCTCCGCACCTACCCCCCCACCTGAACCGGAAATAGGGGTCCGCAACGCCCGTTCCGGGCGCGCTGCAGCCGGAGATCGCGATGGGTCCGAGGTCCGCCGCTTTCCGGTCACCGGCGCCGCACGGCTACAGTGACCGGCTCCGGGCGTATGGCTCAGATGGTTAGAGCGCTGCCTTCACACGGCAGAGGTCACAGGTTCGAGTCCTGTTACGCCCACCACTGGAACCCCTGCAATCGCAGGGGTTTCGCCGCGTCCGGGGTGCAGGCCAGCAGCCGTGGGGAGCCCCAACCCCACACCAACCCCACAGTTCGTTCGCCGGGTGGCGGAGCGGCGTCAGTCGTGAGGGTCGGATCCGGTGGCGGTAGCGGCGTCAGTGAGCATCGCTGCGAGCGCTGCGGTCACCCGATCTTCCTGGCCGGGCAGCGGGTGGCCGTAACGGTCCAACACCGTCGACACCGAGGCATGTCCGGCCCACGCTGCGACCTCGTTGGGGTTCGCACGGCAGCGATCCGGAACGTCACAGCGGTGTGGCGCAGGTCGTGGATTCGGAGCCCCCGGTAGCGCCGTTTTCCGTTCGCACCCGGGTAGAACTCGCCGAGGCCGGCGTCCACTGCTGCGGGCTGGAAGAACCGGCTGCGGAACAGTCCGGCGCGGAGGTGCTGGCCTTCCGGTGAGGGAAACACGAGGTCATCAGCGCAGCGGGTTCCGCAGAGGCCCCGGAGGGCGTCAGTGACCGGTGTGGGGATCGGTACGGCCCGTCGGCCCGCACGGGTCTTCGGTGGGCCCTCGTACATCTGGCCACGCACCTCCGAGGCGGTGCGGTGGACCTCGATGCGGCACCGGGTGAGGTCGATGTCGCCGGCCCGCAGTGCGGTGAGCTCACCGAGGCGGAGCCCGCTGTAGGCGGCGGTGAGAACCCAGACTCGGTATCGCTCGTCGATCGCTGCGGCGAGGCGTGCGACCTCAGCGGGCGTGAGGAACTTCATTGCCGTGTTCTCCACCCGGGGCAGCGGCAACCGTTCGGCCGGATTGTGAGCGATCAGCCGTTCCTCGACCGCTGCTCGCAGCGCTGAGGCGACCAGCTGGGCCGCCCGGCGCACCTACGGTCCGCCGAGAACGTACGCGGTCATAAGGGTGGGGGAGGGGCTACCGGCTCGCTGCCGGGGCAGGACCCTAACTCCCTGCGCCGCACCCTCAAGGCGCCTGTGCCCGCGGGCGGCCCGGATGTCGACGAGAGCGCTCGTCACCCTTCTGCAACCCACCAAGGGTCGGGGCTGATCGGGAGTCGGTTCTGTGCAGCTGAGATGGCCCCCAGCTGGTGGCTGCGTCACGATTTCCCGGAACGCCGATGAGGGGAGGCCGCAGATGTCGGAGGCGCCGCAGGGAGATGGTTGGTGGCTGGCTACCGATGGGCGGTGGTATCCGCCACCCGAACCCGTTCTCGATACTGCAGGATCCGCAGCGGCGGTGAGGTCCGAGGTGCCGAGCAGTACGACCCCTCGGGTGTCAGCTGCGACCTCTCCTCGGCTCCGGGTCCAGCCCGCAACTGCCGACGAACGGATGGCTGTTCGAGAACTTGGACGAAACGGGCTCTCGGGGTTCCTTGGGGTGGTGGCGTGGATCAACGCTGTGATCTGTGTCCTTCTCGCCGTGGTCCTGCTGGATGGTG
>CAIPVR010000333.1 GCA_903868545.1 uncultured Actinomycetes bacterium | reverse complement strand
TTGATGTGCTCAGGTCGACGAATGTTGCCGGGGTTCAGGCGCAGTCCGTGCACACCGGCCTCGAGTGCAGCGAGGGCCATCTTGTACTGGTGGTGGATGTCGGCGACGATCGGCAACGGGCTGCGGGGCACGATGCGGGCGAGGCCCTCGGCCGCCTCCATCTCGTTGCAGGTGCAGCGCACGATGTCGCAGCCGGCGGCGGCGAGGGCGTAGATCTGCTGGAGCGTGCCGTCGACGTCGGCCGTCTTCGTCGTCGTCATCGACTGGACGGTGACCGGCGCGCCGCCCCCGACGGCGACATCGCCCAGGTGGATCTGGCGGGTGGTCCTGCGGGGGAAGGTGACGGCTCCGGCGTCCATGCGGCGGAGGCTAACCCCCGGTGGGCACCCTGCTAGGTCGACACACCCCGCGTGACGTCGAGGTAGAGCGCGAGGAGCGACACCACCACGAGCACCATCACCACCCCGTAGGCCACCGGCAGCATCCGCGACACGTCCGCGAGGTACCGCTGACGTGACCGGCGGCGCATCTCCTGGGCCTTCTCGTACGCCGCGATCACGAGGTGGCCGCCGTCGAAGGGCAGCAGCGGGATCAGGTTGAACACACCGATCACGATGTTCAGCCCTGCGAGGAACCCGATCAGGTTGGACAGGTTCTGGGAGGTGAGCTCGGAGCCGGCCAGCACGATCCCCACGATCGAGATCGGACGGTCGGTGGGCGCGGTGTCCTCCGCGGCGGTCGGGCTCGATGCTGCGTCCTGCCCGCCCGACACCGTGGAGGTCACGAACTCCACGAGGTTCGGCGGCCACAGGAACCGTCCCATCCCCACGGTGGCCAGGCCGACCACCCGACCGAACTCCGACACGGACCGCCCGGCGGCCGCCGGGAGGGAGTCGGTCACCAGCACGGGGGTACGCCCCACGCCGAAGAAGGCGGCGGGCGGGCCGGCCGCCACCGCTCTGCCCAGGTCCACCCGGTGCCGGGTCGGACCGTCGGCGCCGTCGGTGGTGACCAGCACCACCCCGCCCACCGAGTCGTCGAGCGCCGCCCGCGCCGCGTCGAGGTCGGCCACCTTCCGGCCGTTGACCTCGGTGACCCTGAGGCCCTCCCGCAGGCCGGCCCCCTCCGCCTGCCCCGCGTCGGCGACGCCGCCCACGAGTACGCCGGTCCCGCTGTCGATCAGGTCCACGTCCTCGCCGATCGTGCCCACCACCTTCAGGCGCTGGGACAGGTCCACGCGCAGGGTCTCCGTGCGGCCGTCGCGCTCCACCACCACGGTCGCCGCCCCGGGCTCGGCGCCGGAGATGGCGCCGCGGAAGTCGTCGAAGGAGTCGATCGGGGTGCCGTCGAAGCTCACGATCCGGTCGCCGCTGCGCACGCCGGCCGCCTGCGCCGCGCTGCCGGAGGTGACGTCCTTGACCACCCACCGGTCGCCGTCGGGACGCCCGATGAGCGAGAACTGGATGACCAGCAGCACCAGCGCCAGGGCGAAGTGCATCGCGGAACCGGCCACCGCCACCGAGGCCCGCGACCGGAACGGCGCCTGGCGGTAGGTGCGGGCCTCGTCGGCCGGGTCCACCTCCTCGAGGTTCGACATCCCGATGATCTTCACGTAGGCGCCCGCCGGGATCGCCTTCATCCCGAACTCCGTCTCGCCGCGGCGGAACGAGAAGATACGCGGCCCGAACCCGATGAAGAACTCGGTGACCTTCATGCCCGCACGTTTGGCGGCGACGTAGTGACCCAGCTCGTGCAGGAAGATCATCACCAGGATCGCCAGGATCACGATGAGGATCGGCAGGCCGCGGGTGACGCCGAGGAGCACCACCAGGCCCACGAGCACGCCGAGGCGGGCGATGCGCCCGGCCCGGGTGCCCATCACCCCGGCGAGGTCCTGCTCCTCCCGGGCGCGGTCGGCCGCAGCACCGTCGGGACCGGAGGGGCCACCGCCCGGGGTCGGGCGCTCGTCGACGGTCATGACACTCCCCCGCGGGCCGGGACCAGCTCCGCTGCCACCAGCCGGGCGGCGGCGTCCGCCGCGAGCACCGCCTCGAGCGAGTCGGCCGGCGTACCGTCCCAGCGGTCGAGGGCGTCCGCGAGGACCTCGGCGATCCCGCTCCACCGGAGGCGGCCGTCGAGGAACGCGTCCACCGCCACCTCGTTGGCAGCCGACAGCCACGCGGGCGCGGTGCCACCGGCGCGACCGGCCGAGTAGGCGAGATCGAGGCAGGGGAAGGTCGAACGGTCCGGTGGCTCGAAGGTGAGCTCGAGGGTCCGGGTCCACTCCATGGCCCCGAACGGCGTGCCGATGCGGTCGGGGAAGGCCAGTGCGTACCCGATCGGGAGGCGCATGTCGGGCAGCGAGAGCTGGGCGATGGTGGCTCCGTCGGTGAAGGTGGCCATCGAGTGCACGATCGACTGCGGGTGCACCACCACCTCGATGCGGTCGTAGTCGACGTCGAACAGCTCATGGGCCTCGATCACCTCGAGGCCCTTGTTCATCAGCGTGGAGGAGTCGATGGTGATCTTCGGGCCCATGCTCCACGTGGGGTGGGCCAGCGCCTGCTCCACCGTGACCGATGCCAGGTCCTCGGCGGACCGACCCCGGAACGGGCCGCCCGACGCGGTGAGCACCACCTGGGCCAACCGGCGGGACCCGTCGGCGGACCGCAGGCACTGGTGCACCGCGCAGTGTTCGCTGTCGACGGGCACGATCTCGGCGCCGGGCGTGTGACGCACCGTGCCCACGACGGGGCCGGCCGCGATGAGCGACTCCTTGTTCGCCAGCGCCAGACGGCGGCCGGCGGCGAGCGCGGCGAGGGTCACCGGCAGCCCGGCGAACCCGACGACCCCGTTGACCACCACCTCCGCCTCCGCGGCAACGGCGGCCATGGCGTCGGGCCCCGCCTCCAGCGTGGTGCCG
Source organism: uncultured Actinomycetes bacterium (assembly GCA_903868545.1). Classification (GTDB taxonomy): domain Bacteria; phylum Actinomycetota; class Acidimicrobiia; order Acidimicrobiales; family Microtrichaceae; genus CAIPVR01. Next base: position 6,519 of record CAIPVR010000333.1, on the reverse strand, counting down.
GGCGGCAGCAACTCCTTGAGCTCCGCCGCCCTCGTGGCATCGCCGAGCGCCACGACCTCGGGGCGGACCTCCCTCGCCTGTTCGGCGAGGAGTTCCACGGAGGAGTGGGCCCCGAGGACCGAGATGTGGAACCGGTCGCCCTCGGCGGCGACCACGTCCAGGGTCTGGGTGCCGATCGAACCGGTGGAGCCGAGGACGGCGACGCTGGTCATGGGAGAACCATGCTACCGAGCACCACCGCGGCTCCCCGGTCGGCGGCGGCGCACCTTGGCGCCGCCCTCAGGTTCGCGGTGCCCGGCGCCGCCGGGCCCGACGGCACTCAGGCAGCCCTGCCCCACACGTCGAACAGCACCGTCACGAAGTAGGCCGTGGGCAGCACGAACAGCAGGGCGTCGAAGCGGTCGAGCACCCCGCCATGGCCCGGCAGCACCGAGCCCATGTCCTTGAGGTCGAGGTCCCGCTTGACGAACGACTCGCAGAGGTCGCCGAGGGGTGCGGCTGCCGCGCAGAGCAGGGCGAAGACGATCGTGCGGAAGATGTTGCCGCCGATCGGGTGGATCCCGAAGAACCCGACCACCACCACCGTCACCACGAACGCGGCGCCGAAGCCACCTGCGAGCCCCTCGAGGGTCTTGTTCGGGCTCACCGACGACATCGGGGTGCGCCCGTAGAACCGGCCGGTGAAGTACGCCCCCACGTCGTGGCTGACGGCGACGACGACCGCCGCGATCACCACCCCGATGCCGGGATTGGAGGTCAGCTTCGGGTCCGCGTCCTGCAGCACCTTGCCGAGACCCAGGAACAGCGTGGCGAACGAGCCGAGGAAGCCGATCCACATCACGCCCACGAGGGTGATGCCGAGGTTCCGGACCGAGTGCTCGCCCGGCGCCACCCAGAGGTACCAGAGCAGGCCCAGCACGACCGTGAGCCCGAGCACCACCGGGTAGGCGGCCAGGCCGCTGGTGTAGGTGGCGAGGAGCAGTCCGATGATGCTCACCAGTCCCACGAGGGTGGCCGGCTGGAACCCGCGCTGCTGGACCGCTCCGAAGTACTCGAAGGCCGCCACGCCGACCACCACGCACGCCAGCAGCGTGGTGGCGAGTCCGCCGAGGCTGAAGCAGACGAGACCCACCGCGGCGAGGCCCACACCGACGGCCACCGCGGTGCCCAGGTTCCGGTCACCACCGGCGGCGCCACCGGAGGCGCCACCTCCACCCTCGGGACGGGTGCGACGCGGCCGGGAGCCACCACCGCCACCGCCACCTCCGTCGCCGCCCCCTCGGCGCGGGCCGCTGCCGCCACGCCGGCGGGGCGGCCGCTCCACCGCCTCCTCGTCGGGGGCGAAGGCCGCGAACGGGTCACCCTCCTCGCCGCCGCGGTCGAAGAAGTCCTCCGCGGCCCGGTCGCCGCGGTCGTCGGAACCGAGGGCCCCGAGCCGCGGACCGTCGTCACGCAGGTCGTCGAAATCGGTGTCCACGCTGCGTTCCCCCTCGTCGCGCCAGCGGGGCTGGCTCCCGGTCATCGGCTCGAGCGGTTGCTCGTCGCCCCCCACCACCTTGGGCACCTGTCCCGTGGCGGGCTCCGTCCAGTGCGGCAGCACGAACGACTCGTCGTCCGCCCCGAAGCCACCGGCCCCGACGACCTCGTCGGATGCCCCGGGTTCGGCCCGGCTCCAGGGGTCCACCGTGTCCGGGGGCTCGGTCGCCACCGGGTACTCCCCGACCGGCGCCGACGACCCCTCCGCCGACCACGAGGGCTCCGGCGCAGGCGCGGCGCCGGGACCGGACAGGTCGTCGAGCCAACTCCCCTCACGGGGTCCCCGTGACCACTCCTCCTCGGAGGGCTCCTCGGGGAGCGTGATGGAACTCCATGAGCCCGGTCCGAACGAGCCGGCGGACGATTCCGCCGGCTCGGCGTAGGGGTAGGCCCCGGGCAGATCGGCCCCGGCGAGGGGTTCACCGGAGCCGCCGGCCTCCGGCGTCGCCGGGACCTCGTCGACGACCGCGACCCCGACCGGCTCGGCCGTGACGGGCCCGGGCTCGTCCGAGTCCGTCGCGATCACCTCGGTCTCGATCACCTCGTCCTCGGACGGCAGTTCCCCGTCGACCACATCGACCTCCTCGTCCAGCAGGCGGGCATGACCGAAGCCACGTTCGGGACCCGGGTCCGGCACCGCCGCGAACTCGTCGTCGGCCCAGTGGGGGGTCGCGGGCTCGGGAGCGGCGACGGTCGGCGCCTCCGGGGCGGCGGCGTCGCTCGTCGAGATCCGGATCTTCGGGAGGTCCGCCACGTCGGTGGGTTCGTCGGGGCGGTCACCGAACCGCTTCTCGCCCCTTCGCCGGCGTCGGGCGACGTCGGGGCGCGACGCGGCCTCGGCGGCCTCCTGCGCGCCGATGATCCGCACACCCTCGCTGCGGGTGCCCTCCACCTCGGGTGCGTCCGGGTCGTCCGGTCGTCCCTCGTCGGTCATGCGTCCTCCTGGCGAACCCACGCGCGGGGCTCAGCCCTCCATCAACTCGTTCGTCTTGGCCTCGAGCGCCTCGTCGATGTGGCGCTCGTGCTCCTTCGTGAGCTTGTCGAGCTCGGTCTCCGCCCGGCGGAGGTCGTCGGCGGACAGGTCCCCGTCCTTCTCGAGCGCCTCGAGGTCCTTGCGGGCGTCGCGACGGGCGCCGCGCACCGAGGTCCGCCCCTCCTCGGCCTTGTGCTTGACCAGACGGACGTACTCCTTGCGTCGCTCCTCGGTGAGCGGGGGGAACGCGAGCCGGATCGCGGCGCCGTCGTTCGAGGGGTTCAGGCCGAGGTTGGCGTCCTGGATGGCCCGCTCGATCGCCGCCATCGCACCCTTGTCGAAGGGGTTGATCACCAGCATCCGTGCCTCGGGCACGGAGAACGAGGCCAGCTGCTGGAGGGGCACGGTGCTGCCGTAGTACTCGACCGGCACCTTCTCCACGAGGCCCGGGTTGGCCCGGCCGGTGCGCACCCCCGCGAACTCCGCGCGGGTGTGGACCACCGCCTTGTCCATGCGCTCCGAGGCGTCCTCGAGGGCCGCCGCCACCAACTCGTCACTCATCGGGGATCAGCCTCCCACATCGTGTCGGGCCGGACGCGACACAAGGATCGGTCAGGACACGACGGTGCCAACGTGGGCACCGTCGAGGAGCGCACCGAGGTTGCGGCCGAGCAGGTCGAACACGCAGATCGGGAGGCGGTTGTCCATGCACAGGGTGATCGCCGTGGAGTCCATCACCTTGAGCCCACGGTTGAGCACCTCGATGTAGCTCACCTCGCGGAGGAGCTCGGCGTCGGGGTCCAGCCGGGGATCCGCGGTGTACACGCCGTCGGTGCCGTGCTTGCCCATGAGGATCGCCTCGGCGTCGATCTCCACCGCGCGCAGCGCGGCGGTGGTGTCGGTGGTCATGAACGGATTGCCCGTTCCCGCCGCGAAGATGACCACCCGACCCTTCTCCAGGTGCCGGATCGCCCGGCGGCGGATGTAGGGCTCGGCGAGCTGCGACATGTGGATCGCCGTCTGCACCCTGGTGGGCTGGCCCAGACGCTCGAGGGTCTCCTGGAGCGCCAGCGCGTTGATGACCGTGGCGAGCATGCCCATGTAGTCGGCCTGGGCACGGTCCATGCCCGCACCCTCGCCGGTCATGCCGCGCCAGATGTTCCCTCCGCCCACCACCACGGCGACGTCGACCGCGAAGTCGTGCTTCACCTCGACGATCTCGGATGCCAGCGAGGTGACCACCTCACCGTCGATGCCCTGTCCGCCGCCGCCAGCGAACGCCTCGCCCGACAGCTTGACGAGAACGCGGGACCAGCGGGCCGGCCGGCGCGACGGCGCCGTGGCGTCCTGGTCGGAGGATGCCACCTCCGCCTCAGCCGCCGATCACGGCCTGCGCGAAGCGGACGATGGTCGCATCGCCGAGCTTCTGCTGGACGGTCTCCTTGTCGCCGAACATGCCCTGCTCGGGCAGCACTCGCTCGGCGTACCAGGAGTTGAGACGGCCCTCCACGATCTTGGGCACGGCCTGCTCGGGCTTGCCCTCCTTGCGGGTGAGCTCCTCGAAGGAGGCCCGGGCCTTCTCCACCAGTTCGGGATCGATCTCGTCGCGGGACAACGCCGAGGGCTTGGCGAACGCGATGTGCAACGCCACCTCGTGGGCTGCGGCCTCGTCGGCGCCCTGGATCTCGATCAGCACTCCGTTGGTGCCGCGGCCGTCCTGCACGTGGAGGTAGGCGTCGAGCACGTTGCCCTCGGCAGCCTCGAACCGGGCGACCGTGCCCACCTCGATGTTCTCCTTCTTGGAGATCTTGAGGTCCTCGAGGTCGGCCTGGAGCCCCGACACCGCACCCTCTCCGTCGGCGAGGACCGCGTCGGCCATCTTCTGGACGAGCGCCACGAAGTCGGCGGCCTTGGCCGAGAAGTCGGTCTCCGACTTCAGCTCCACCAGGGCCGCGGTGTTGCCGGAGCGGGCGATCGCCACGGCCCCCTGCTTGTTCTCGCGGTCCTCGAGGGTGGCCACCTTCGACAGGCCCTTCTGGCGCAGGATCTGCGCGGCCCGGTCCATGTCGCCGTCGGCCTCGGTGAGGGCCTTCTTGCAGTCCATCATCCCCGCGCCGGTGGCGTCGCGGAGCGCCTTGACGTCCTTCGCGCTGATGTCGGCCATCACTCGCCCCCCTCGGGGGACGCGGCTGCGCCCTCGGCGGCCTTGGCCACCTCGAGATCGGCCGCCGCCTCGGTGGTGACCGGGGCCTCCTCGGCCGGCGCGTTGCGCTCCGCGAGCAGTCGCGCCTCTCGGGCCTGGGCGGCCGCGGCCGCCTCGGCCCGGGCACGGGCCTGCTGCGCGGCGTGGGCGGCCTGCTCCTCGGCCGAGCGCTCCTTGGGCACCGACTCCGGATGGGTCTTCGACCGCATCACCTTGCCCTCGATCACGGCGTCCGCGACCACCCGGGTGAGGAGGTTGCCGGAGCGGATGGCGTCGTCGTTGCCCGGGATGACGTACTGGATCACGTCGGGATCGCAGTTGGTGTCGACCACCGCCACGACCGGGATGCCGAGCTTGTTGGCCTCGGTGACGGCGATGTCCTCCTTCTTGGTGTCGAGGATGAACACCGCGTCGGGCAGGCGCTCGAGGTTGCGGATGCCGTTGAGGTTCCGCTCGAGCTTCTCGAGCTCGCGGCTGAGGAGCAGCGCCTCCTTCTTGGGCATGGCGTCGAACTCACCGGAGTCCCGCATGCGCTGGTACTCCTTCATCTTGCCCACCCGCTTCGAGATGGTCTCGAAGTTCGTGAGCATGCCGCCCAGCCAGCGCTGGTTGATGTACGGCATGCCGCACTTCTCGGCGTAGCCCTGGATCGCGTCCTGGGCCTGCTTCTTGGTGCCGATGAACAGCACCACACCGCCGTCGGCCACGAGATCGCGCACGAAGGTGTACGACTTCTCGATACCCGAGAGGGTCTGGTGCAGGTCGATCAGGTAGATCCCGCCCCGCTCGCCGTGGATGAACCGCTTCATCTTCGGGTTCCAACGGCGGGTCTGGTGACCGAAGTGGACCCCGGCCTCCAGCAGTTGCTTCATGCTCACGACTGCGCTCACGCGCTGCTCCTCCCTCTCGGTTCAGCGAAACTCGATTCCTGCGCCACCGAGGTGACGACCGAGAGGTGGATTCGAGCGGTGATGATGTCCCGGCCAACGGCCGCAGCCCGGGTTCCCGGACCGACCGATGAGTGTACGGGGCGGCGACGGATCGGATCAAAGCCCATGCCTCGCCGTCCCAGCGGAGATGGCCGGTCGTAGCGACCACCCGGCGGAGCGCGCCGGACCCGTCGGATCATGCCGGCGTCAGGCCGGCTGCACCGGGACCAGGACAGCGTGACGAGGGGGCGCTCCGACGGCGAACAACGATGCCGGATCGATGTACCGACCGGATCGTCGGACCCCGAGGTGCATCCGGGTGCCCGCGGTGCCGGCCGGGGTGCCCGTGTCGACGATCTGACCCTGACGCAGCGAGATCGACTCCAGACCGGTGAGCGAGGACCGCAGACCGTCGGGGTGCTCGACGCTCACGACGCCGCGTCCCGCCACCCTGCCGGCGAAGGCGACGACTCCGGCCCCGATCACCCGAACGACGTCGCCGGGCTCCGTGGCGTAGTCGAGCCCTCGGTTCCCCGGACCGTAGGGGTTGGCGGGCGGACGAAACGGATCGGCCACGGGACGGTCGACCGGCGGTCGATAGCGCGGAGCCCCGGCCGATCCCCCGCCGTCCACCCCTCGATCAGCGGCACCACCGCCTCGGTGGGCGCCGGCATCGTCGACCGCACCTGCCGGCGCGCCGACGATGGCGCCATGGACGAGAACCAGCAACCCCGTCAGCAACCCTGCGATCACCAGCGTTCGGGGCACGGGCGTCCGGGCAGACGGCCGACGACCGATCAGACGGCGTCGTCGGACACGCGTGACCGCAGGTGGAGCAGCGACTTGGTGTGGATCTGGCACACGCGGGACTCGGTCAC
>CAIPVR010000332.1 GCA_903868545.1 uncultured Actinomycetes bacterium | reverse complement strand
GGGAGCATCTCCTTCGGCTGGGCCTTCGTGGCCGGGAGGAACCTCGTCCCGAGCCCCGCCGCGGGGATCACCGCCTTCGTCACCCTGGCCATCGGTCGACTCCCCTTTCCGGAGCGCTCCTGCCCGATCGGGCCACCCGCTCCCGGCCGCCCCTCGGCGTCCTCCCCGTGAGCGTAACCATCCGGGCATCTTGTCCCACCGGGACGATCTACCCGCGACCGTGGAGCGGGAACCGGGTCGAACGGCTCGGGGTCGACGGCCACGTCCCGTCGACCGCGCGGATTTCGGGAGCGACGCCGATGACGGGTACCCTTAGCACTCGAAGGTCGAGAGTGCTAACGGCTACGGAGTGCGCCATGCCCGTCTACGAGTTCAAGTGCCGGTCCTGCGGCCACCGCTTCGAGATCCAGCAGTCCTTCGACGACGACCCGCCCACGGAGTGCCCGGACTGCGGCGGCGAGGTGCGCAAGGTCTTCAGCCCGGTGGGCATCACCTTCAAGGGGTCGGGCTTCTACAAGACCGACAGCCGCTCCGGCTCGTCGTCGTCGGGTTCGTCCTCGTCCGGCTCGTCGAGCTCGACCTCGGGTGACTCGTCGTCGGGTTCCTCCGGCACGTCGTCGTCCGACGGCTCCTCGGGTTCGACGGGTTCGTCGGGTTCCTCCGGCACGTCGTCCGGCACGTCGTCCGGATCGTCGTCCGCGTCCTCCGGCAGCGGCGGCAGTTCGGGCAGCGGCGGGTCCTCCGGCGGCTGAGCCCCGGGCGGGACCGCTCAGGTCCGGCCGAGCGACGACGCCGACTCCTGCACCGCCCGGTGCATGAGGTGGTCCAGCAGCGCGATCAGGACCAGCTTGACGCTCTCCCGGGAGCGGGCGTCGGTGCGCACGAGCGGGACGTGCGGCGGCAGTGCCAGCGCCTCCCGCACCTCCTCGAGCGAGTACGAGCCCGCGTCGGGGAACTGGTTCACCGCCGCGATGAACGGCACACCGCGACTCTCGAAGAAGTCCACCGCCGCGAAGCAGTCCCCGAGGCGGCGCGTGTCGAGGAGCACCACCGCCCCGAGCGCACCCTCCACGAGGTCGTCCCACATGAACCAGAACCGCTCCTGGCCGGGCGTGCCGAACAGGTAGAGGATCAGCTCGGCGTCGACCGTGATCCGGCCGAAGTCCATGGCGACGGTCGTCGACGTCTTGGTGGCCACCTGCGAGGTGTCGTCGCGTCCCTCGGAGAAGGACGTCATCTGGGCCTCGGTGGTGAGCGGCTCGATCTCCGAGATCGCCCCCACGAGCGTGGTCTTGCCGACCCCGAAGCCACCGGCCACGAGGATCTTGACCGGCTGCGGGCCCGACGGCGCAGCAGGTCCGCCCGAGGGGGGCGGCGGAGTGGGGTCAGAGTGCTCGTACGGCATCGATCATCCTCAGGAGGAGCGCGGGGGTGGCCACGGTGCGCGACTCGTGGACCTGGACGAGGCCGGCTTCGGCGAGGTCGCCGACCAGGATCTGGGCGACGCCGAGCGGCACGCCCACGCGGGCGGCGAGCTCGGCCACCGACACCGGGGACGCGCACCACCCGACGATGGCGGCGTGTTCGAACTGGAGCGGACGGTGCAGCTGTCGTCCGGTGGCCACCACGAGGGTCTCCACCCGGAGGTGCACGGAGGCGTGACGGGTGCGGCCACCGGTGATCACGAACGGGCGGACCAGTTCACGGTCCGGCGCGTCCGCACCGGCCGTGCCCACCGGCGCGATCGCCGGGACCGGCCCCGGCGGCTCCCAGTCCGTCACCGCTCGTCGCCCCCGGTCAGCCGACGGCCAGCGAGCTGCGCAACCCGGCCCGGACCTGCGGGGTGAGCACGGCGCCGAACCGCTCGACGAGCAGCGTCATCTCGTAGCCCACCAGACCCACGTCCGCATCCTTGGACGACAGCACGGCGAGGCAGGAGCCGTCGGAGATCGCGGCCACGAACAGGAAGCCGGTCGACATCTCCACCATCACCTGGTCCACGTCGCCGTAGCCGAAGCAACGGGAGGCGCCCAGCGACAGGCTGGTCAGGCCCGCGGCGATCGCCGCGAACTGGTCGGCACGGGCCCGGTCGATCCCCGACGACATGGCCATGAGGAGGCCGTCCGAGCTCACGCACACGGCGTCGCCCACTCCGGGCGTCTCGTCGACGAAGCGCGAGAGCAGCCACGGGATCTGCTGGACCTGCTCGTTCACGTCAGTGATCACCGGGAACCTCCCTGGGGTCGGGGCGGGCGGGTTCGTCGCCCATCTGGCCGCGGGTGCGACCGGCCTGCAACGAGGACAGGATCGAACGGACGCCGTCGGCGGACCGTTGGCCGCTCGGCGTGGACATCGGTGCGGTCGCGCCCATCGGGCTGCCGGCGAGCGCCTGGCCGGGCACCCGGCGCGGCAGGCCGCCGGCACGGTCCGGCGACGGCCCGACGGGCTCGGCGGCCGCGGGCTGCTCCGGCGACCGGTGGAAGTCGGCGAAGGGGTCCGCGAACGGATCGGCCCCGCGGTCGCCCAGCGGCGCCACCAGGTCCTCGGCGGACCGCGACGCCTTCGCCACCACCGAGGGGTGCTCCGGCGACGGCCACGCCGTCTCGTCATCGGTGGCCGACGCCGCGAACGGCCCCGGCTCGACCACCTCGGCGAACGGCACGGTCTCCTCGAACGGCACGGTCTCCTCGAACGGCACGGTCTCGTCGAACGGCACGGTCTCGTCGAACGGCGAGGGCGAGGGGAAGGGCGTGGGCTCGAGGAACGGGTCCGGCTCCCAGACCTGATCCGGCACCGCGGCCGGCGCGGGCGGAGGGGTGACGGCGTCGTCGGCCACCACCGGCGCCGCGTCCATGAACGACGGGACATCCCACGACACCGACCCGGCGGGAGCGACCGGCTCCGCGTCGGCGAACGGGTGGGCGTCGGCGAACGGGTGGGCGGAGGAATCCACCACCGGCGACCCGGTCGGCGCGGCCAGGCCCGCCCCGGGGGCGAAGCGCTCGTTCTGCTCCGATGCGGCGCGGGTGCCCGGCAGCGGCCGGGCCACGTCGGAGCGGTCGTGACCCTTGACCAGCACCGCCGCCGGCAGCGTCACCAGCGCGGTCACGCCGCGACCACCGACCGACGGCTGCAGGCGGACCCGGGCCTCGAGCTTCGCGGCCAGACGGGCCACCACGTACTGGCCGAGGTACCGGGTGGGCATGCCGTCCACCTCGTCGCCGCCCGCGAGCCGCTCGTTCGCGGCCTGCAGCTCCACGTCCGCGAGGCCCACGCCGTGGTCGATCACCGCGAGCTGGTACCCGCCCTGGCCGAGCGAGCGGCCCTCCACCTCCACGGTGGTCTCCGGCGGCGAGAAGCTCAGGCCGTTCTCGAGCAGCTCGGCCAGCAGGTGCACGAGGTCGATCACCGCCGGCCCGCGGACCTCGGCACCGCCGAGGTCCGACAACCGCACCCGCTCGAAGTTCTCGACCTCGCCCATCGCGGCACGGACCACCTCGGCCATCCCGGCCGGGGTCCGGCGGCGACGCGGGGTCTCGGAGCCCGCGAGCACCAGGAGCGACTCCGCGTTGCGGCGCATGCGGCTGGCGAGATGGTCGAGGCGGAAGAGATGGTCGAGGAACGCCGGGTCGGTCTCCCGCTGCTCGAGGTCACTGATGAAGTCGAGCTGGCGGCCGAGCAGTGCCTGGTTGCGGCGACCGAGGTTGGTGAGGGCCTCCGACAGGTTCCGGCGCAGGAGCGCCTGCTCCCCGGCCAGACGGAGCGCCGTGTCCTGCACGTCGTTGAAGGCGCCGGCCACCTCCTGCACCTCCGCGGCACCGGCGGCGCGGAGGGCGGGGAGGTGCACGTCCGCGGCGCCGTGCTGCTGCGAGCGCACGGCGTCGGGCAGCCGGCTGAGGGCCACCTCCTCGGCCTGGGCGGCGAGGTCCTGGAGCGGCCGGGCGATCGAACGGGTCGCGTTGCGGACCAGGAGCCCCGTCACCAGGAGCGTGGCCACGAGGGCGAGGACCGACAGGAGCAGGAGCTCCCGGGCCGAGGCGGCGAGCTCGTCCACCCCGACCACGGCCACCTGGGCGCTGTCGTCCCGGTACCGGGCGAGGTCCTCGATCCGGGCGTCGGCACCCTCCTGCCACTCGGCGAGGGCCGCGGCGGTGATCGTGCCGGTGAGCACCCGCTGGCGGGTGGCGGCAGCGGAGATGAGCGAGTCGCCCACCCGCTCGATGCGCGGCGCCAGTGCGGCACCGGCGTTGGCGGCGGCCTCCCGGACGAGGATCTGCTGTTGTGAGCCGAGCTGGGCGACCTCCCCGAAGCGGAGGGCCACGAGCTCGTCGTTGCGGGTGGTGGCCGCGACGAGGTCCCGCTCGAGGGCCGCGGCCTCCTGGGCCGAGGCCAGGAACCCGGTGGCCGCGGCCGCCCGGTCGTCCACCGCGGCGCCGGGGTCGAAACCGGCGCGGGCGAGCTCGAGCGCTTCGTTCACCGCCGGGGTGAGGCCGTCGATCGCGACGATGCCCACGGTGCCGTTGTCCACCAGTCGTTGGGCCGCCTCCGTGCGGTCCAGCACCCGCTGCGCCTGCAGCTCGATCGCTCCGCCGGCCTCGGCCGCCACGGCCGACAGCTCGGCACCGGCGGCGCCGACCGACGATCGCTGGTCACCGGTCACCTCATCGCCCGCGGCCATCACGGCCCGTTCGGCCTGGAGCGCGTCCACCAGTCCGTACGCGGCCTGGCCCACCCGGGCCCCGTCGGACAGTCGGCCCGCCTCACGGAAGTCGCCCACCGCGGACCGCACGCCGAGGGCGGTCACGCCCACGAGGACGAGCAGCGGGACGGAGAGCAGCAGGAGCAACCGGCTGCGGATCCGCATCGGGGTCGCGGCACCCCGGGCGTCGCGGCCCGGACGGTTGCGCGAGGTGGAGGTGGTGGTGCGCCGTGCCATCAGGGGATGGATCGACGCCCGCGGGACCAGGGTTGAGGAATCACCCGGGTCGCGCGACCCGGTCGGCCGAGGGGGAACGGATCGGGCCCGGGGCGTACCATTGCCCCGATGGCCAAGCGCAAGCGTCGCCCCGCCCCTCCCCCGCCACCCTCGCCGCCGGTACGTCCCGGCCTGGTCGGCCCCCTGCGCACGGTCCCCTCGGGGATCCCCCGGCCCGACTACGCGCTCACGGGTGTGCCCGCCTCCCGCGGCGCACGGGCGATCCGCACCGAGTCCGAGATCGCGGCCATGCGGGTGGCCGGGCGGGTGGCCGCCGAGGCACTCGTGGAGGTGGGCCGCCACGTCCGGCCCGGCATCACCACCGACGAGCTCGACCGGATCGGCCACGAGGCGATGGTGGCGGCGGGCGCCTACCCCTCCACCCTGAACTACCGCGGCTACCCCAAGTCGCTGTGCACCTCGGTCAACGAGGTGATCTGCCACGGGATCCCCGACTCACGGAAGCTGGCCGACGGCGACATCGTGAACGTCGACGTCACGGCCTTCATCGAGGGCGTCCACGGCGATACGTCGTGCACCTTCCTCGTGGGCGACGTCGACGAGCGCTCGGCCCAGCTCGTGGAGGACACCCGCCAGGCCATGCACGCCGGCATCTCGGTGGTGCGCCCCGAGGCCCGCATCTACGAGATCGGCCGGGCCATCGAGTCGGTCGCCGTGCCGCTGGGCCACAGCGTGGTCCGGGAGTTCATCGGCCACGGCATCGGCGACGAGTTCCACACCTCGCTGCAGATCCCCCACTACTACGACCCCCGCAACGACACGGTGCTCCTGCCCGGCATGACCTTCACGATCGAGCCGATGATCAACCTGGGCAGCCACAAGTTGGAGATGTGGGAGGACAACTGGACCGTGGTCACCCGCGACCTGCAACGCTCGGCGCAGTTCGAGCACACGGTGCTGGTCACCGAGGAAGGCCACGAACTGCTCACCGTCCCGGCCGACGGCGTGCCCGCCGAGGTCCGCTTCGCCGGCGAGCGGATGGGCCTCACCCCGGCCGACTGAGGTCCGCCCGCCCGCTTCCCCCTCCGCCGCGCCGTCCCGGCGCGCCCCGAGTGAGGGAGGTTGCCGTGCCCCTGCGTCACGGCGAGCCCGTCGTCCTGCACCGCTTCGGCCCGTGGTGGGCCCGCACCGCTGGGGCCCTCGACCCACTGCGCCACCACCCGGTGGCACGTCGGGCGGCACGCCGCCGACTGGGCGCCGCTGCGGTGGCCGTGGCGGTGGCCGCCATCACGTCGCACCTCGCCGCCGACGGCCGCCGCCTGCGCGACGGGTGGG
>CAIPVR010000331.1 GCA_903868545.1 uncultured Actinomycetes bacterium | reverse complement strand
CGGCCGCCTGCCGCTCCGTCGACGACCCGTCCGCCGGTCGCCCCACCGGTCCCCCGACCGGGCCCGACCCCACCGCCCCCGGCCGGATCGGGCCTCGTTCCGCCGTCGGAGATCACCACGGTGGCCGGAATCCGGGTCCACCGGAGCATCGCGGGGAACCTGCAGGCCCTGTTGTCGGCGGCGGCCGCGGCGGGCTTCCGTCTCTCCGGCAGCGGCTACCGCGACTCCTCGGCGCAGATCGCACTCCGCCGGGCCCACTGCGGGCCGACCCAGTACGACATCTACCAGAAGCCCGCCTCGCTCTGTTCCCCGCCCACGGCGATCCCCGGTCGGTCGATGCACGAGCGAGGACTGGCCGTGGACTTCACCTCGGGTGGGGTGCTGATCCGCTCGCAGGCCGACCCGGCCTTCCGGTGGCTCGCCGCCAACGCGGGGCGGTTCGGTCTCCGGAACCTCCCGAGCGAGCCCTGGCACTGGAGTACGAACGGCACCTGAGCGCCCGGGTGCCTTGACCTGCCGGAAGCCCGACACCACGCTGTGGTTCCTCGAGCGGAGGAGCCGGCATGCGGCGAGGGACGGTGCGGTTGACGAGGGGACGGCAGCGGTGATGAGTCGCGCCGGCCTGGCCTACCGGCTGCAGGCGCTCACCGACCGCCTCCGGGGTCTCGACTACCTCGATGTCGTCGAGGTGGAGGAGGCCGGACTCGATCCGAAACTCGCGAAGCGGAGCTCGCCGACCTCACCCTGGTTCCTGCGGGCGGTGCTGCCCGAGCTCGGTGACGTGACGGGTCGCGCCGTGCTCGACATCGGGTGCGGGAAGGGTCAGGCCATGCGGGTGCTCCGGTCGGCGCCGTTCCGGCGGGTCGACGGCCTCGAGCTCGGCCCGGGTCTCGTGCGGACCGCCCGTGCCAACCTGCGTGGCTCGGCGGCCCGACGGAGCGAGGTGTTCGAGGCGGACGCCTGCACCTTCGACCGCTACGGCGACTACGACGTGCTCTACATGTTCAACCCCTTCCCCGGGCCGGTGATGGAGCAGGTGGCCGCAGCCGTGCAGGAGCAGCGGCGCGGACCCCTGACCGTGATCTACAACACGCCCAGCGCCGAGGCGGAGCTGCTCGCCAACCTGGACGTGACGAGGGTGTCGGACCACCCGTCGGCCGGGACGAACCGGATCGTGGTCTACCGACGCGCCTGACCGGGGGAGCGCCGGATCACTGGCGCAGCCGCGCGAGCAACCGGAGCATCTCCAGGTACAGCCAGATCAGGGTGACCATCAGGCCGAACCCGGCGTACCAGTCCATGTAGCGGGGCAGGCCCATCTCGGTGCCGCGCTCGATGAAGTCGAAGTCGAGGATCAGGTTGAGCGCCGCCACGCACACCACCACGAGGCTGACGATGATCCCGAGCGGCGATCCGCTCGTCCAGAACCCTTCGGCCACCCCGAACAGGTTGAGGACGAAGATGCCCAGGTACATGAACATGATCCCGAACGTGGCGGCGATCACGCCCTTCACGAACCGGGGCGTGGCCCGGAGGATCCGCAGGCCGTAGAGCACGAGCATCACGAGGAACACGCCGAAGGTGGCGAGCACCGCCTGGGCGACGATGCCCTGCCAGAGGGCGCCGTAGTAGGCGGAGATGGCGCCGAGCACGAAACCCTGGCAGGCGGCGTAGCCGAGTGAGGTGAAGCGGGCGAGCTGGGGCTTGAACGCCGTGACGAAGGCGAGGACGAGCGCCACGATCACCGCGCCGAACATGAGGAACGGCGCGTCGAAGGTGGCGGTGAAGGCCTGTTGGCCGGCCTCGTCGAACCCGGCGGGGGTGACGGTGACCGTCTGCCAGCCGCCGAAGGCGGCGGCGAGCAGCACGGCGAACATGATGAAGGTGGCGGCGGCCACCCCGCCCATCGTCATCCGGTGCATGCCCGCCTCCGCCGGGGCGAACCGTCCGGAGCGCGAGAGCGCCGCGTCGGCCGAGGGCGCCGCTGCGGTGGCCTGGCCGGGCATGTTGCGGGCGTTCTGCCATTCCTGCGCGGGGCTGGGCCCGCCGGCGGAGGCCACGCCGCCGCCGGCGGCCTCCTCGAAGGCCTTGTCGGTGAGGATCGGGTTGCGGGACATCCTGGGCTCGCTCGCTCTCGTGCCGATGGGCCGGCGGCCGGGGGCCCGGCCCGTGTCCCCACACCGTACCCAGTGCGGGTGACGGTGCTCCGTCACCCGCACCGGGTGCGCCGGGCCCGGTGCCACGCCGCGGAGCGTCCGTTGCCGCCTATCCTGACCGGACCGGTATGGACGGACGACCCACCCATGGATGAACGACCGCGAAGTCTGCGGGCCATGCTCGCCGAGGCGAAGGACGCCTCGGAGATCATGGTCGACCTGGCCTACGCGGCCGTCTACTTCAACGACCCGGGCATGGCCGACGAACTCGGCGAGCTCGAGGAGCGGATGAACGACCTCGTCCAGGAGATGCGGGCCGTCTGCATCCTGGCGGTGCGCCGCCCGGCCGAGGCCGAGGGCATGGCGTCGGTGCTGCAGGTGATCTCCGCCATCGAGGGCATCGCCAACGCTGCGGTCGACATCAGCCGGATCGTCACCCACCGCCTCGGGATCCCCAACGAACTCATCGGCGACCTGTCCAACGCGGACGAGGTGTCGCACCGGGTGTGGATCCGCGAGGGCTCCCACATGGCCCACCGGCCGCTCAAGGACCTCGAGATCCCCGTCCAGTGCGGGATGCGGGTGGTGGCCATCCGGCGGGGCCGCTCCTGGATGATCGAGGAGGTCGACGGCGACGTGGTGCTCGTGCCGGGTGACGTGTTGTTCCTGCGGGGCTCGCCCGCGGGGATCACCCGTCTGCACGAGCTGGCCGCCGCGCCCACCTGGGAGCCGCCCCGGGTGCCGGCGCCCGACGCCCTCACCGACCTCGACCGCGCCGTCGACGTGCTGGTGGAGATGAAGGACGTGTCGGAGGCGGCGGTGGGCCTCGCCTACTCGGCGCTCGCGCTGCGTGACACCGGCCTCGCCGCCGAGGTGCGTCACCTCGCCGAACGCCTCGACGAGATGAAGGACCACCTGCAGCTGTGGGTGCTGCGCGCCGCCAAGCAGGACGTGGACCCGTCGCCGCTGCGGGGCCTCCTGCAGCTCGCCTCGGCCGCGGAGGAGCTCGGCGACCAGGCCAACGCCATGGTCTGGCTCATCACCGACGACTACGACCTGCACCCCATCGTGAAGGTGGCGCTCGGCGAGGCCGACGTGGTGGCCACCCGGGTGCCGGTCGCCGCGGGATCGGTGGCCGACGGCCGCTCGCTCGCGGACCTGCAGCTCGACATCGAACCGGGCTTCCACGTCCTCGCCGTGCGTCGCGACAACCGCTACCTGTACCAACCGCGCGGCTACGTGGTGCTGCTCGCCGGCGACGACCTCATCGCCATCGGTCCGCACGAGGGCCGCGGCCGTCTGGCCGAGCTGTGCGGCTGGGAGGTGGTGGAGGACGACGACGACCCCACCGGGGCCATCGAGCTCAAGCCGCTGCGGGCCGTCCGGGCCTGAGCGATGGCGGGCCGCGGTCGCCGGTTCCGGCCCGGGCCGTGGGTGGCGCCGGCGGCGCTGGTCGGCTCCCTGCTGCTCCTCGCCGGTGCCCTCACCGCGCCGCACCTGACGGTGTGGTTCTCCGGAGGGACGTGCGAACCGCCCGGCGGCCTGTCGGTGTTCGGCGACCTGTCGGTGCAGGCCTGGCCCTACGGGACCGTGTGCACCTACACGTCCGCCGCCCGGCCACCGGCGGGCGGGGTGGTGGGCCCCGGCCCGTGGTGGACGCTCTACCTGCTGGCCGGCGCGGTGGGCTCAGTCGTGGCGGCCCTCGTGGCCGCCCGGCGCCGTCGGGCGACGTCGACGCCCGGGCTGCCGTCCCGTGCCTGCTGGGCCTGGCTGCCGTCGGGCGCCCTCGGCGGGGCCGTGGCCGTGACGCTCCTGTTCGTCGGCCTCGTCGTGGCGCGCGCCGCCGCCGCGCAACTCGCCGGTGACCGCGCCGTGTCGTTGGACCTCGCCCGGGGGATCCCGGCGGCCGTCGCCTCCGGCGCGGTCGTGGGGGCCGGACTCGGTGCGCTGGTCGCGGTGCCCGCGGTGGTGGTCTCGGGCGCGGGGCTTCGCCGGTCGTGGCGCACCTCGGCCGGCTCCTGGGCGGTGCTCGGCGCGTCGGTCGCCGGTCCCGCGTCGATGATGGTCACGCTTCCGTTGTTCGGCCTCCTGTCGGAGCCGTCGAGCGGGGTGATGGCGGTGGCGGTGGCGCTCGGGGCGGGTTGCGCGGTGGTGGCGCTCGCCGTGGGCGCGGGCGCCTACGGGCTCGGTCGCCGAATGGTCGGCGAGGTCGGGCCCACCGATGGTCGCCCGGTAGCCTCGGCGGGGTGAGCGAACCCCTCCGCCTCCTCACCGTCCACGCCCACCCCGACGACGAGGCGTCCAAGGGCGCCCCGACCGTCGCGAAGTACGCGGCCGAGGGCATCCCGGCCACGCTCGTGTGCTGCACCGGCGGTGAGGCGGGCGACATCCTCAACCCGGCGATGGACCGTCCGGAGGTGCGCGAGCGCCTCGCGGAGGTACGCATGGAGGAGCTGCAGGCCTCGGTCGAGGCGATCGGCTACGACCGGCTCGACCTGCTCGGCTACCACGACTCCGGAATGCCCGACACGCCTGAGAACGAACGGCCCGACAACTTCTGGAACGCCTCGATCGACGAGGCGGTGGGCCGTCTGGTGGCGGTCATCCGCCGCGACCGGCCGCAGGTGGTCGTGACCTACGGCGACGACCAGCGGAACTACGCCCATCCCGACCACCTGCGCGTGCACGACATCTCGGTGATCGCGTTCGACCGGGCGGGCGACCCGGCCCACTACCCGGAGCTGGGCGAGCCGTGGCAGCCGCTGAAGCTGTACTACACCGTGTGGTCCCGGCGCCGGATGCTGGCGGTGCACGAGAAGTTCGGCGAACTGGGGCTCGAGTCGCCCTTCGACGAGGACTGGCTGGCCCGGGTGAACGACTTCCACCAGGACGACCGGATCACCACGCAGGTGGAGATCGGCGACTTCTACCCGGTGCGGGAGAAGGCATTGCTCGCGCACGCCACGCAGGTGGACCCGAACGAGCGGTTCTGGTTCGGCCTGCCCACCGACGTGGTGCGGGACCTGCACCCGTGGGACGACTACATCCTGGCCCGCACGCTGGTGGAGTCCGACGTGCCGGAGACCGACCTCTTCGCCGGCGTCCCCGGCCGCTAGCCGCTCGGGGGCGGCGGCTCAGCCCCAGAGCGACGAGAACGCGTCGCGGGTGGTCCGGAGCGCCAGTTCCTCGCCCGAGGGGTCGAGCCGGCCGGGGTAGCGGTAGGCCCACGGCGCCACGTCCACCTCGTAGCCGCCCTCGCGGTGCGCGGTCGCGGTGGCCAGATAGCTGGTGCACCCGTCGGCCACGCTCGCGAAGAGCGTCGCCGTGGCGGGGGAGGCCGCCTTGGCGGCGAGACCGATCTCGGTGAAGGTCTCCGCCCCGTAGGCCACGAGCGCCACGTCGCCGACGCGGACCACCGAGTGCCGCATCGGCACCGCCCACCGACCGTCGCGCGCCGCCACGGTGGACCGCCACGGGTAGCGGCGCCGGAGGAGCGGGCCGCCGAGCGGGGCGGCCACCTTCGGGAGCCCGGCCATCGCGAGGAGTGGCTCGATGTGGGCGCGGGCGGGTGGCTCGCGGGTGGTGGCCTCCGCCTGCAGCGGCAGCCACACCTCGCTCCTGGTGATCGCCACCGGCGCACCCTCGAGCGGACGGGCGCCGGCCCGTACCGCCTCGAGCGCGGCGTCGGCCACCTGTTCGCCGGCCTCGCGAAGCTGCGCGAACGGCTCGGGCACGTCCCACGACACCCGGGGGTTCACGTTGGCCCCGGCGCCCTGGACGAACAGCACGGAGCCACCGAGTTCCGCCTCGAGGCGGGCGCGCATGGGGCCGATCCAGTCCGCCGACACCAGCAGGTTCCGCGGCCCGAGCACCGTGCCGTGGCAGGCATGGCCCACCACCGTGGCGATCCGACCGCCGTCGGGGTCGAGCACCCCGAGCACTCCGACCGAGCGGTCGCACGGGCCATCGGGATTCTCGCCGATCTCCACCCCGGTCGGGGTGGCCTCGCGCCGGTTCACGCCGAGGTCGCAGGTCCCCTCCGACCACTCGAGCGTCGCGTCGGTGAGGTGCCGGGTGGCCTCCTCGACCGCGTCGCAGATCCGCTCGACCAGGTGCGCCACGTACTCACGGTCACGTCGGTGGGACCGTTCGTCGGCGTGGCCGATGGGTCCCGAGTGGGTGTGGGAGCAGCAGATCACCACCTCGGTCGGCGCCAACCGGGCCCGCACCCGGTCGACCGTGGTCTCGCACACGGTGAGGAGGTCGGCCGCCACCAGCGCCACCCGGGTGGTGCCGTCGTCGAGCACCAGCGCCGTCGCGGTGACGTCGTCGTGGACGCCGCGGTTGCCGAACGTGCGGTCGCCGTAGCCGACCAGGAACACCCCCCTCGGCGGGGTGATCGTGCGCCGTGCGACGCCGGCCCGGACTCCCGACACCCCACCAACGTAGCGCCGGGTCGGGACCCGGCCGCCGGGCCGGGGGGCTCGGGCCGGGGGCTCGGGCCGGGGCGCGTTCGATCCGGCGGCGCGTTCGATCCGGTCGCCTCAGAGCGTCCGGAACAGGTCGGGGAACACCCTGGCCACCTTGGCGGTGAGGTAGTCGCCGTAGGTCCCCTCCCAGGCCAGCGGCTCCGCCTCGTCCCAGCGTGGCCGCCGGCGGGGGATCCTGGCGGTGCCGGGGAGCGGGCGCACCACCTCGTCCCAGCCGGGGTCGAGGAACAGCGGGAACGAGAGGCGCTCGCCGCCCGACCGGTTGCGGACCCGGTGCGGTGTGGAGCGGTAGGCGCCGGCGGTGAGGCGTTCCAGCATGTCGCCGAGGTTGCACACGAAGCTGCCGGGGATCGGCGGGGCCTCCACCCACCCGTCGCGTGAGTGCACCTCGAGGCCGCCGTGGTCGTCCTGGTGCAGCACCGTCAGGAGCCCGTAGTCGGTGTGCTCGGCCACGCCCCAGTCGGCTCCGGTCCCATCGGTCGGCGGGTAGCGGAAGATCCGGAACAGCACGGTCGGATCCGCGGTGATCCCGCCGCGGAACCAGTCGTCGCCGATCCCCAGCGCCCGAGCCATGAGCGACAGGACCGTCTGGCCCACCTCGGCCACCCGGGCCGTGTACTCGGGCACGAGCCGGGCCAACTCGGGCACCTCCGCGGGGTACAGGTTGGCGCCGTGCAGGGCTGTGCCCGCCGCCACCCGCGGGTGGCCCGGAGGGAGGTCGGCCCCGAAGTAGTAGCCCTCCTTGGCGTCCGGCTGCCCGCTGGTGAGTTCGCCGCCGAGCGGGAACCAGCCGCGCCAGGCCCGTCCGCCGACGGCCATCGCCACCCGGCGCCGGGCCGCGAGGTCGAGTCCGAAGAACCTGCGGCCCGCGGCCTCGAGCCCGGCGCAGAGTCCGGCGGGCACACCGTGGCCGACCACGTAGAAGAACCCATCGGCCCGGGCGGCGGCGTCGATCGCCGCGGCCACGCCGTCGGCATCGTCGGCGGCCCGGGCCAGGTCGATCACCGGCAGGCCCACGGGCGCCCCTCAGCTGCCGCGGCGGAACCGCAGTGTGGCGATCTGGAAGGGCCGCAACGACACGGTGGCCCGCGGGCCGTCGCGGTGCACCGTCGGGCGGTCCACGTGGGTGTCGGGGTCCTCGTGGGCGTCGGTCGCCACCACCTCGGCGGCCTCGAAGCCCGGGGTGAACGTCGCGGTGGCCCGGCCGCCGTGCGCCTCGTAGCAGCGCACGACCACGTCGCCGGAGCCGTCGTCGGCGAGCTTCACCGCCTCCACCACCACGCCCGGGTCGTCCACGGCGACCACGGGGGAGGGCGGTCCGCCGGCACGGCCGCCGCCCGCCACCCGCACGGGCAGGTTCAGCCGGTACCCCTCGTCCACCACGCCGGCGGCGATGGCGTCACCGGCGTGCGGCAGGAGCGCGTAGGTGAAGCGGTGTCGGCCGAGGTCCTGGCGCGGGTCGGGGTAGCGGGACGCCCGGAGCAGCGTGAGGTGGAGGGTGGTCATGCCCGTGCCGTCGGCCGTCCGGCCCCGTTCGGCGTGGTGGCCGTTCTTCGAGTCGTTCAGCAGGGCGAGGCCGCAGCCCCGTTCCGAGACGTCGGCCCAACGGTGCGCGCACACCTCGAAGCGGGCGTCGTCCCAGCTCGTGTTGGTGTGGATCGGGGAACGGAGGTGGCCGAACTGGATCTCCCGGGTCATCTCCGTGGCCCGCACGTCGAGCGGGAACGCCACCTGGAGCAGTTGCTCGGTCTCGGTCCAGTCCACCTCGGTGTGCACGTCGAGGCGGGGCGAGCCGGCCCGCAGCTCGAACACCTGGCGGATGCGGGAGGACCGTACCGACCGCTCCACCACCAGGCGGGCCACGAGGGGGCCGCGGTCGGTGACCTCCACCCGTTCCGCGGCCACCACCGGCGTGATCTTCCGGCGGTTGAACGCCTCGATGTCCCACGCGTCGAACGAGTTCGGGAAGTCCGGGTGGATCTCGAGGCGGTTGGCACGTTCGCCTGCCGCGACGAGCTGCCGCCCGCTCCGGCGGTCGAGGAACGACACGATCAGGCCGTCGTCGTCGAAGGTCACCTCGACCGACCCGTTCCGCAGGGTGGTCCCCTCCACCGACACCACGTCGTCGGGCGGTTCCACGACCGGTTCCGCCACGGCCATGGCCGGCGCCGCCACGCGGGTGGCGAGCGAGCCGTCGGCCAGCACCTGGTTGTTCGGGCCGGCCGTGGCGTCGAGCGTGCCCGCACCGAGCACGACCACCTCGTCCCGGGCGTGCGGGGCGGCGTTGGCCACCACCGGGCCGGCCGGCGCCAGGCGGGCCAGCGCTCCCGCGATCAGCTCCTCGAGGGCCGCCGCGACCTCGGCGTAGGTCGCCTCGGCCTCCCGGTGGACCCAGCCGATCGAGCTGCCCGGGAGGATGTCGTGGAACTGGTGCAGCAGCACGGTCTTCCAGAGCCGGTCGAGTTCGGCGGCGGGGTACTCGCCGGCCGGCGTTCCGGCGGCCACCGCCGCGGTCCACCACAGCTCGGCCTCGCGCAGGAGCAGCTCGCAGCGCCGGTTGCCGAGCTTGGTGCCGGCCTGGGAGGTGAGCGTGCCCCGGTGGAACTCGAGGTACAGCTCGCCCACCCACCGGGGAGCGTCCGGGTACTCGGCCATCGCGGCGTCGAAGAAGGCCTCGGGTGACTCGATCTCGAGCCGGGGCATCCCCTCGAGGTCGCGGGAGCGCCGGAACGTCTCCATCATGTCGGGGCTCGGACCGCCGCCGCCGTCGCCCCAGCCGAACGGCATGAGGCTCCGGGTGGCCCGGCCGCGCTCGGCGAAGGTGCGCACGGAGTGCCACAACTCGTGCGCCTCGAAGGTGGCGTTGTAGGTCTCCACCGGCGGGAAGTGGGTGAACACGGTGGAGCCGTCGATGCCCTCCCACCAGAACGTCTGGTGGGGGAAGCGGTTGGTCTGGTTCCACGACAGCTTCTGGGTGAGGAACCGCTCGATGCCGGCGTGCGCCATGATCCCCGGCAGGGAGGCCGGGTAGCCGAACACGTCGGGGATCCAGGTCTCTGTGCAGGTCACGCCGAAGTGCTCCCGGAAGAACCGTTGCCCGTGGGTGTACTGGCGGAGCAGGGCCTCGCCGCCCGCGAGGTTCGCGTCGGCCTCCACCCACATGCCGCCGACCGGGATCCAGCGGCCGTCGGCCACCCGCTCCGCGATCTCCTCGAACAGCGCCGGGTGGTCCTCGAGGATCCACTCGTACTGGGCGGCCTGCGAGCAGCAGAAGCGGAACTCGGGGTAGTCCTCCATGAGGCGCAGCACGTTGGCGAACGTGCGGGCGCACTTGCGGTGCGTCTCGCGCAGCGGCCACAGCCAGGCCGTGTCGATGTGGGCGTGGCCGATGGCCGACACGCGGTGGGCCGAGGGCGGCGCGGGCCGCGTCAGGGCGGCGCCGAGGGCGTCGCGGGCGGCCGGGGCCGAGCCCACCACGTCGTCGAGGTCCACCGCTTCCACCGAGGCCTCCAGGGCGCGCAGCACCTCGTGGCGGTGGGGCAGGTCCATCGGGAGCTGGCGCATCAGGCCCCGGGCCACGTTCATGTCGTGGACGAGGCCGTGCACCTCGTCGTTGCGCACGGCGAGCCGGGCGGTGGCGAGGACGTGGATGGGGGAGGTGCCGGCGGTGTCGATGTCGCTGTTGGCATCGGGGTACCCGGCGGTGATGGCCGGGTTGGAGGCGGCCTCCACCACCAGCTCCACGGTCTCCCCGCCGACGGCGGGCCGGGCCACGGTCACGTGGTGCGCCGCCGGGTGGATGCCCCGCCACGGCACCCATCTGCCGTCGTCGTCCTGTCGCCAGATGAGGGCCTCGGAGGTGAAGCCGGGCATGTCGGAGAAGGCAAGGTGGATCTCGGCCTGGACGTGCTCCCCGGCCCACTCCGGGGGGACCGTGGCCCGCATCCGGAACCAGGTGGTGCCCCACGGCTTCGCGAACGGGGAGCCGACCGCGAACGGCCGGTACTCGGCCCGGGCGGCCTCCTCGGCGGTGACGGGCTCGCCGGGTACCTCCCAGGCCTCCACCTCCAGCGGCACCGAGTCGCCGAAGACGACCGGGCGGATCCGCTGGTGCAGCACCCGGTCGACCCGGGCCTCGACGATGGATCGGTCGTCATGCATGGTCGGGGCCCCTCCCGGTGCCGAGCGCGGCCCGCACCGCCTCGAGTTCGGCCGGCCCCACGGTGAGGCCGTTGGCCACGGAGTACCACAGGCCCTGCTCCTCCACGAACGAGGGCAGGCGCACCAGGGCCTCCTCGATCTCCGCGGGATCCACTCCCAGTACGCCGGGGTCGGTGCGGGTGCCCGCCGTGTCGGCGATGCGGCGGGGGCGTCCGGGGTCGTTGTCCTGCAGGGTGGACATCACCAGCACCCCGAGGGTGACGAGCTCGCCGTGCATGATCGTGCGGCCCGTCACGTGCTCGAACGCGTAGGCCCAGAAGTGCTCGCTGCCCTCCTCGAAGCGGGCGTGGCCCAGTTCGTGGCAGAGCCACCCGATGTCGCGGTGGCACTCCATGAGGGCGCGGATCCCGTCGTCCTCGCCGGCGGCCAGCAGCGGGGCGAGGGTCTCGAGGTCGTCGAGGTACTCCGCCGCCCGGGCCGCGGCGTCGTGGTCCCACGGCGCGTCGCGACCGGCGTCCACCCCCACCTGCCAGTCGAACAGGGCGGTGTGGCAGCTGAGGACGTCGCCGATGCCCCCGGCCACGAGCTCCCGCGGCGCCGACCACATGAGGTCGAAGTCCACGAGCACCACCTCCGGCACCGAGTCGCCCTCGTAGCGGACCCCGCCGCCGTCACGGAGCGCCGTCATGCGGGTGAAGCAGGCGTCGACCGAGGGCAGCGACGGCACCTGGTAGAGGGGGAGGCCGGTTCGCCAGTGCAGCCACTTGGCCGTGTCCATGGACGAGCCGCCGCCGATGCCCACCACCGCGGTCGCCCCGTCCTGGAGCGCGGCGGCCACGGCGTCGAGGTGTGCGGGGCGCAGGTCGCCGGCGGGTACCACCTCTGCCGGTTCCCCGGGGAGCGTGGGCAGGAGCACCTCCCAGGGTTCCGGCTGGGTGACGGCCACCCACGGCCCGAGGTCCGGGACCAGCCGGGCGAGCTGCCCCCGGCCGTAGTCGACGTCGAAGCCCCTGGCCCGGATCATGGTCCTCCTCCGGCCGCCCGTTGCGGCAGGTCGTAAGGGTACCTAACCTGAGCTGGGCGAACCTTGGGGGGACATCGTGAGGATCATCCGTGGCGCGTGCATCGCGTCGATCGTCGTCGCATCCGTGGTGGTGGCGTCCTGCGCCCCGCCGGTGCAACCACCCGTGGGCGACACGTCGTCGCCGACGGTGGAGGGGCTCACCTTCCTGCCCGCCACGTGGAACCCCCGCTTCGTGGAGGAGTCGCCCTACAACGACGACGGCGGCCTCCTGCTGTTCCGGGTGGACAACACCGCCGCGGCGGCGGACCGGGTCACGGAGGTCCGCGTCAACGGCGTGCCCGTGGGTTCCCTCCCCGGGCTGAAGTGGTGGCGGGTGTGGCCCCCCACCATGGGTCCCGCCGGGTCCGACACCTCCTCGTCGGTGGTGACGGTGAAGGGGATCTCCGCCCCCCTGCGCGGCGGCGAGCAGGTGACGGTCACCGCCCGCACCGAGTCCGGGGCCGAGGTCACCAGGTCGGCCCGACTGCGCGGTCCGCGGATCAAGGTCGGCTCGGTGGTGCCCTCGCCGGGCCGCGACGAACTGAAGGTGTTCGTCAGGAACCCGTCCACCGTGCCGTTCGT
>CAIPVR010000330.1 GCA_903868545.1 uncultured Actinomycetes bacterium | reverse complement strand
CTGGGTGGACACGGGCGAGGAGTACGAGACCTTCGCCCTCACCGCCGCCGACCAGCGCCCCGCCTGAGGCGGCGACGGTCCCGCCTGAGGCGGCGACGGTCCCGCCTGAGGCGCCGACCCCTGGGATCCGCCGCGGAGGCCCTCCGGTAGGGTGGCCTCCGTGGCGGACGACGCCCTCCTGGTCCTGCATGCGCTGCGGCTCCGCAGTCTGGCCACGCCCGAGGTGGTGGCGGCCCGCTTCGACGTTCCCGTCGAGCGGGTCACGCAGGTGCTCGACGTCGCCGGCGAAGCGGGGTGGGTCGTGCACCGCGAGGGGCGCCTGAGCGGCTGGAGCCTCACCGCGGAGGGTCGCGTGCACGCCGCCGGCCTGCTCGCGGAGGAGCTGTCGGCCAGCGGGGCCGGCGCCGCCGTCACTGCCGCCTACGGGCGTTTCCTGGTGCTCAACCCTGAGCTCCTGGCCATCTGCACCGACTGGCAGGTGGTCGTGCGCGACGGCGAGCAGGTGGTGAACGACCACTCCGACGAGCGTCATGACGAGAAGGTGCTCGCCCGCCTCGACGACCTGCATGCCGCCGCGCTGCCGGTGGTGGACGAACTGGCGGGGCTGCTGGACCGGCTGGGCGGCTACGGTGCCCGGTTGTCCGAGGCGCACCGCCGGGTGCGGGCCGGTGGGACCGACTGGCTCACCCGCCCGATGATCGACTCGTACCACACGGTGTGGTTCGAATTGCACGAGGACCTCCTGGCCACCTTGGGCTGGGAGCGCAGCCAGGAGCGGCAGTGAGCCGCCCGGAGACGGCGGGCGCCCGGCGCCCGGCGGGGAGGAACTGATGGGTGCCCGATTCGGCCGTGTGGTCACGGCCATGGTCACACCGTTCGACGAACGCGGGGACCTCGATCTCGACGCGGCCGCGGAGCTGGCCCAGTGGCTGGTGGAGACCGGGTCCGAGGGCCTCGTCCTCGCCGGCACCACCGGTGAGTCGCCCGCGCTGACCGACTCCGAGGCCCTCGCGCTGTTCCGCCGGGTTCGCGAGACGGTGGACGTGCCGTTGCTGGCCGGGACCGGGTCCAACGCCACCGCCCATGCCGTGGAGCTCACCCGGCGGGCCGCGGAGACCGGCGTCGACGGGATCCTGAGCGTCACCCCCTACTACAACCGGCCGTCGCAGGCCGGCATCGAGGCGCACTTCCGGGCGGTCGCGGCGGCGACCGAACTCCCGGTCCTCATCTACGACATCCCGGTCCGCACCGGCCGAAAGGTGACTACCGAGGTGCTGGCCCGGCTCGCCCGGGAGGTGCCGAACGTGGTCGGGGTGAAGGACGCCGCCGGCGACCCGGCCGAGACGGCACGTCTCATGGCGTCGGTCCCGTCGGAGTTCGAGCTCTACAGCGGCGACGACGCACTCACCCTTCCACTGGTGGCCGTGGGCGCGGTGGGCGTCATCTCGGTGGCCTCGCACTGGGTGGCCCGTCAGATGGGCGAGATGATCGGCGCCGCCCTCGACGGCGACCTCGAGACGGCCCGCAAGGTGAACGCCCGGCTCCTCGCCAGCTACGACTTCGAGACCGGCGACGACGCCCCGAATCCGGTGCCCACGAAGGCGCTCCTGCGGGTGCTCGGCCTGCGGGTGGGGGAGTGCCGCCCCCCGATGGGGCCGGCGCCCCACGGCCTCGCGGACCGCGCCCGCTCGGTGCTGGACGGGCTGGCCTGATGGCGCCCCCGGTCCACCTCACCTTCCTCGGCGGCCTCGGCGAGATCGGCCGCAACTGTGCCGTGCTCGAGCTCGAGGGGTCCCTGCTGCTCATCGACTGCGGGATCATGTTCCCCGACAACGACATGCTCGGTGTGGACGTCGTCCTGCCGGACTTCACGTGGTTGCGCGAGCGCGCCGACGACATCGTCGGCTGCATCGCCACCCACGGCCACGAGGACCACGTGGGCGGTCTGTCGTACCTGCTGCGCGACGCCCGGTTCCCGATCTTCGGCTCGGAACTCACCCTCGGCCTGGCCCGCGGCCGGATCGAGGAATCGGGGCTCATCGACCGCGCCGAGTTCACCCCGGTGGCCGACGGCGAGGTGTGGGAGATCGGCCCGTTCGACGTGGAGTTCATCCCCGTCACCCACTCGGTGCCCCAGAGCCTGGCCACGGCCTTCCACACGCCGCAGGGCACGATCCTGCACTCGGGCGACTTCAAGATCGACCTCACCCCGGTGGACGGGCGCCTCACCGACCTCGCCCGGATCGGGTCGCTGTCGCACGACGAGGGGATCCGGCTGCTGCTCGCCGACTCCACCAACGCGGACCAGGCCGGGTACTCCCGCTCCGAGTCCAACGTGGGCGAGGTGCTCTACAACCTGATGCACCAGCAGGAGGGGCGGCGGGTGATCGTGGCCTGCTTCGCCAGCCACATCCACCGCATCCAGCAGCTGGCCGACGCCGCGATCGCCTTCGGCCGGGTGGTGGCCCCGTTGGGGCGGTCGATGCGCCGCAACATCACGATGGCCCGCGAGCTGGGCCTCCTGCGTATCCCCGACCGCCACATCATCGACGTCGAGGACGTGGGCGACCACGACCCCGGTCGGGTGATGGTGCTGTCCACCGGGTCCCAGGGTGAGGCGATGAGCGCGCTGACGCTCCTGTCGAGCGGGGAGAACCGCTGGCTCAAGCTCACCCCCGAGGACACGGTCATCCTGAGCTCGCACCCGATCCCGGGCAACGAGCACGCGGTGACCAAGGTGATCGACAACCTCTTCCGTCTCGGCGCGGAGGTGGTGCACTCCGGGGTGAGCGACGTGCACGCCACCGGTCACGCGAAGGCCGAGGAACTCAAGCTCTACCAGTCGATCGTGCGTCCGGAGTACTTCGTCCCGGTGCACGGCGAGTACCACCACCTCGTCGCCCACGGCCGCCTCGCCGAGCGGATGGGGCTGGCCCACGACAACATCGTGATCGCCGAGGACGGCGACCGGCTGGTGCTCGACGACGACGGCCTGCGCATCGAGGGCCGGGTGCCCGCCGACTACGTGTACGTGCACGGCACCGTGGGCAGTGTCGGCGGCAACGTGCTCGCCGACCGGCGGATCCTCTCCGAGGAGGGCGTGGTGTCGGTCATCGTGTGCGTGGACCGGGCGCGGCGCCGTCTGGTGGCGGGCCCCGAGGTGGCCACCCGCGGCTGGATCCACGTGGAGGAGTCGCGCGACCTGGTCGCCGACCTCGCCGAGCGGGTGCGCCGTGCCGTGGAGGACGCACTCGCCAACGGCGACGGCAAGCTCGAGAAGGTGGTGCGCAAGGCGGCGGGTCAGTTCGTGTCGGAGCGCACCCGCCGCCGTCCCATGATCGTCCCGGTGGTCCTCGACGCCTGAGCCCGGGCCGGGTCCAGCCCCCCGCACTCGGTGCGCGGAGCGACCTGAACCTGCGGTTGCGGTGCCGGCCGCCGGCCGCCGGCCGGAGGACGGGTCCTGAGTCGGATGTCACGCCCTGCGGCATGGCCCGCGGGATGAGCAGCCCACCACACTGAGGTTCACCCCTCGGGAGGTGCCCGCCTCCCGGTGACCCCCGGAGGGCTCGTGTTCGGACGTCTGGGCGGCTGGTGCTGCCGCCGTCGTGGAGTGGTGGTGTCGCTCTGGCTGCTCGCGCTGGTGCTCGGCGGCGTGTGGGCCGGCTCCACCGGCAGCGACTTCCGCAGCGAGTTCAACCTGCCCGACGTGGAGAGCCGCCAGGGCTTCGAACTGCTCGAGGAGTCCTTCGCCGGCGCCGGCGCCGGCACCACCGGCACGATCGTGTTCCAGTCCACCTCCGGGTTCTCCGAGGGAGCGAAGGCCCAGCTGCAGAAGTTCCTCGACGAGGTCCCGTCGGTCCGGAAGGCCAAGGTGCAGGGTCCCTTCGAGGGTCCCACCGCTGCCTTCCAGGTCTCGGAGGACGGCCGTATCGCGTTCGCCCAGATCGAGGTGCCCGGGAACCTCGACCAGGAGACGGGCCGGGAGGTCGCGGAGAAGATCCAGTCGTTCGCCCCGGAGGTGGACGGGGTACGGATCGAGTACGGCGGCCGCATGTTCGACGAGTTCCGGGCGCCGTCATCGGAGCTGCTCGGTCTGGCCTTCGCGATCGTCATCCTCATCCTGTCGTTCGGTTCGGTGCTGGCGATGGGCCTTCCGATCGGCGTGGCGCTGGGCGGCATCGGCGTGGGCACGATGCTCCTCGCCGTGCTGAGCAACGTGGTGACCATGCCGGACTTCGCCACCACCCTCGGCGTGATGATCGGCCTCGGCGTGGGCATCGACTACGCGCTGTTCATCGTCACCCGGTACCGGGAGCAGCTCCGGGCGGGCCACTCGGTGGAGGAGTCGGTGGCGATCGCCATCGACACCTCGGGCCGGGCCGTCACCTTCGCCGGGCTCACCGTGGTGATCTCGCTCCTCGGCATGCTGCTGATGGGCGTGAGCTTCGTGACCGGCCTCGGGCTGGGTGCGAGCACGCTCGTGGCGGTGACGATGGTGGCGTCGCTCACCCTCCTCCCCGCCCTGCTCGGTTTCGCCGGTGACCGGGTGGACCGCACCCGCTGGCGCGGCCTGATCGCGGCGGGCCTCGTGGCCGTGGGGCTGGTGGGTGCCGGACTGAAGGTCTCGCCCCTGCTGGTGGCCTTCCCGCTCGCGGTGGTGGTCCTGCTCGCCGGCTTCGCCGTCGCCCCGCTGAAGCGGGAGGTGCCGCGGCCGGCGCCGAAGCCGTTGCGCGAGACGCTCGCCTACCGCTGGAGCCGGGTGGTGCAGCACCACCCGTGGAGCATGACGATCGGCGCCACCCTGGCGCTGCTCCTGCTCGCCGTGCCGGTGCTGAGCCTGCGGCTCGGCTTCTCCGACGAGGGCAACAACCCGCCCGACAGCACCACCCGCCAGGCCTACGACCTGCTCGCGAAGGGCTTCGGGCCGGGGTTCAACGGTCCGTTGACGTTGGTGGCCGCGCTGCCGGACGGCACCACCCCGGCCGACCTGCAGAGTGTCACCGACGCCCTCACCGCCACGCCGGGCGTGCAGTTCGCCTCGCCGGCACAGCCCAACGACCCGGCGAACCCCACGGCGGTGGTCTGGCGGGTGATCCCCACCACCGCTCCCCAGGACGCGGCCACCACCGACCTGGTCGACCGCCTGCGCAACGACGTCCTCCCGGCGGCCACGGCGGGCACCGGCGCAGACGTCCTGGTGACCGGCTTCGTGGCCGTGACGGTGGACTTCAGTCAGTACCTCGCGGGCCGACTGGTCGTGTTCTTCGCGGCGGTGCTCACGCTGAGCTTCCTGCTGTTGATGGTGGTCTTCCGGTCGCTGCTCGTGCCGCTGAAGGCCGTGGTGATGAACCTGCTGTCCATCGGAGCTGCCTACGGGGTTCTGGTCGCCATCTTCCAGTGGGGCTGGCTGAAGGGTCTCGTGGGCGTGGAACCGGCGCCGATCGAGCCGTTCATCCCGATGATGCTGTTCGCCATCGTGTTCGGCCTGTCGATGGACTACGAGGTGTTCCTGCTCTCGCGCATCCGGGAGGAGTGGGTGCGCACGGGCGACAGCCGCACCTCGGTGGCCGACGGCCTGGCCGCGACGGCCCGCGTGATCACCGCTGCCGCCGCGATCATGGTCTTCGTGTTCGGGTCGTTCCTGCTCGAGGACACCCGGCCGATCAAGCTGTTCGGCCTCGGCCTCGCGCTGGCGGTGCTGCTCGACGCCACCGTGGTGCGGATGCTGCTCGTGCCGGCCAGCATGGAACTCCTGGGTGACCGCAACTGGTGGCTGCCCCGTTGGCTCGACCGGATCCTGCCCAACGTGAACGTGGAGGGTTCCCCCGAGGAGGTCGACGAGGAACTCGAGCGGGAGCTCGAACCGGTCTGACCGTCGACCCGCGACGGCGCGGCGGCGTCGCAATTGCCGCGGCGGCGTCGCACCTGCTGGGTAGCGTGGAACCACCGTGGCCACACGTTCGACCTCCTCCACGCGCTCCCGATCCGGGTCCAAGTCCCGGTCCACCTCGTCGCGTGCCACCACCGGCTCCCGTTCCCGCTCCACGGCGGCGCGCGGCTCCACCAAGGGTGGGTCGCGGCGCGCCGCGCCGGCCGCTCGGTCCCGGGCCCGTGCCCCGGAGCCCACCCCGTTCCTCGGCGGGGTGTTCGAGGGGCGCGGCCGCGAGATCGGCGGGGTCGCCCTGCTCCTCCTCGCCGCCCTGGTGGCGCTCGGGGTGTGGGCCGGTTCGGCGGGCCCCGTCGGCGCCGGCGTCGACGCGCTGACGCGGGCCCTGGTGGGCGTGGTGGCCGTGGTGGTCCCGCTCGCGCTGGCCGCGCTCGGCCTGCTCCTGCTGGTCGGCCCGCACCGCGCCGCGGTGGTCGACCTCGCCGAGGACCCCGCCGCCGAGGCCGCGGCCCGCACCGCGTCCGGCCCGCCGGCACGGCACGTCTCCACGGCCGGCCGGGTGGTGGGCGGTGTGCTCGCGTTCGGAGTGGTGGTGGGCATGCTCCACCTGTTCGCCGCCGACCGGGCCACGATCGACGCCGACGGCCTCGACGCCTACGCCGGAGCGGGCGGTCTCGCGGGTGCCGGGGTCGGTGGCGGGTTGGCCGGGATCCTCGGCACGTGGGGTGCGGTCGCGGTGCTGCTGGCCGTGTCGGTGCTGGCCTTCAGCCTGTTGTCGGGGCGGTCGTTGCCCCAGCTGTGGTCCGCGACGGGCCGGGTGCTCGCCCCCGCGACCCGCCGTCTCGGCGAGTGGGTCTCCGGCCTGTTCCGCCTCGGTGACCATGCCGAGACCACCGCCCCCGGTGCCGACGGGGCCGTCGACACTCCCTCCCTCTACGACCAGGACGCCGACGGTGCCCCGGCGCCGAAGCGGCGCACCCGCAAGAAGGCAGCACCGAAGGGCCCGCAGGTCACCGTGCCGTCGGCGGAGCCGCAGGGTGAGGCCGAGCAGCTCGAGATCGAGCTCCCGCCGGGCGCGGCGGGCTCCCCGTGGCGCCTTCCGCCGCTCAAGCTCCTGTCGGTCTCGGGCCGCCGCGACGTCGACACCAAGGAGGTGGAGCAGCGCGGCCACCAGCTCGAGAAGGCCCTCGCCGAGCACGGCGTGGAGACCCGCCTCGTGGGCATGGTGGTGGGCCCGACCGTCACCCGCTACGAGCTGGAACTCGGCACCGGCGTGAAGGTGGCCCGCGTGACCACCCTCCACAAGGACATCGCCTACGCGATGGCGTCACCCGACGTCCGGATCATCGCCCCGATCCCGGGCCGTCAGGCCATCGGGGTGGAGGTGCCCAACGCCGAGCGCCAGGTGGTCAACCTCGGCGACATCCTCGGCTCGGCCGAGGCCCGGGCCGCCAGCCACCCCCTCGAGGTGGCCGTGGGGCGCGACATCACCGGCACGTCGGTGCTGATGAACCTGGCCACGATGCCCCACCTGCTGATCGCCGGTCAGACGGGCGCCGGCAAGTCGAGTTGCATCAACTGCATCATCACCTCGGTGATGATGCGCTCCACGCCCGAACAGGTGCGGCTCATCCTGATCGACCCGAAGCGGGTGGAGCTCACCCAGTACAACCGGATCCCGCACCTGCTCACCCAGGTGGTGGCCAACCCCAAGAAGGCCGCCAACGCCCTCAACTGGGCGGTCAAGGAGATGGAGCGTCGTTACGACCTGCTCTCCGAGGTGGGCGTGCGCGACATCACCGGCTACAACGCGGCCTTCGACAAGGGGGAGCTGCAGGCCCCGCCGGGGGTGGAGCGGGAGTTCCAGCGGCTGCCGTTCATCCTGATCGTGGTGGACGAGCTCGCGGACCTCATGATGGTGGCCCCGCGCGACGTGGAGGACGCCATCATCCGGATCGCCCAGATGGCCCGGGCGGTCGGCATCCACCTCGTGATCGCCACCCAACGGCCGTCGGTGAACGTGATCACCGGCGTGATCAAGGCCAACATCCCCGCCCGGCTCGCGTTCGCGGTGGCCTCCGCCACCGACTCGAAGGTGATCCTCGACCAGGCCGGCGCCGAACGGCTCGTCGGCCGTGGCGACATGCTCCTCCTCGGTTCCGGCACCTCCTCGCCCCAGCGCATCCAAGGTGCGTGGGTGGAGGAGAAGGAGGTCGCGAAGATCGCGGACGCCTGGCGGCGACAGGCACCCGACGTGGAGTCCCGCTACGTGCAGGAGGTCCAGGGCTCCGACGACGGCAGCGGCCCGGGGTCCTCGGGCGGTGGCGCCGGTTCGGGCGACGGCGAGGACGACGACCTCCTCAAGCAGGCCACCGAACTCGTGGTCCGCAGCCAGTTCGGCTCCACGTCGATGCTGCAGCGGAAGCTCAAGGTCGGCTTCGCCCGGGCCGGGCGGCTGATGGACCTGCTCGAGGAGCGTGGTGTGGTGGGCCCGTCGGAGGGATCCAAGGCCCGCGACGTGCTGATGACGCCGGAGCAGCTCGACGAACTGATCGAGTCCGGCCAGTTCTGAGCCGGCGGCGGTCCACCCGCCGCTACGGTCCGGCCATGGAGCTCACCTTCCGCACCGTCGCCACCGGCCTCGCGTTCCCCGAGGGCCCGGTCCCGCTCGCCGACGGGTCCGTGCTCGTCACCGAGATCGCGCGGGGCACGCTCAGCCGGGTGGACCCCGACGGTTCCGTCGAGGTGGTGGCCGATTGCGGGGGCGGCCCGAACGGCGCGGCCCTCGGGCCCGACGGGGAGGTGTGGATCACCAACAACGGCGGCTGTTTCGAGTTCCACGACCTCGGTGGGCTCGTGGTGCCCGGGGGCGTGCCCGCCACGTGGTCGGGCGGGTCCGTCCAGCGGGTCGATCCCGCCACCGGGAGCGTGGAGACCGTCTACACGCACTGCGACGGCAACCCGCTGCGGGCACCCAACGACCTGGTGCTCGACGGTCACGGCGGGATCTGGTTCACCGACCACGGGGTGCGGCAGGGGGCGCTCGAGCGACCGCACGGGCGTGTACTACGCCATGGTCGACGGCAGTGCGATCACCGAGGTGCTGTTCCCGCTCGACGCGCCCAACGGGATCGGCTTGTCGCCGGGGGGTGACCGGCTGTACGTGGCCGAGACGCACACCGGGCGGCTGTGGGCGTGGGACGTGCCGGAGCCCGGCGTGGCGGTGGGGTCCGGGTTGCTCGAGCCCCACGGTGAGCTCCTCGCCGGCCTTCCCGGCCTGCAGTTGTTCGACAGCCTCGCCGTCGACGGCGAGGGCAATGTCTGTGTGGCCACGCTCAACAACGGGGGGATCACCGTCGTGTCGCCCGACGGGTCGTCGGTGGAGCACGTACCGACCGACGACCTGCTCACGACCAACATCGCGTTCGGCGGCCCGGACCTGCGCACGGCGTTCGTCACCGCGTCCGGGACCGGCCGCCTGCTGAGCACCACGTGGCCCCGACCCGGCCTCTCCTCGTTCTGTTCGTCGTCCACCACCGCCACAGGGGGCTGAGGGCGAACAGAACGGGAGGGGGGAGCCGGTAACCTCGGCGGTCGTGCCGCGCTCCTACTGGGTGGAGACCCTGGGCTGTCCCAAGAACGAGGTGGACTCCGACAAGCTCGTCGGCACCCTCGTGGCCGACGGCATGGTGCCGGCGGAGGACCCCGCGGCCGCCGACCTCGTGGTGGTCAACACCTGCGCCTTCGTCGAGGAGGCCCGCGAGGAGAGCGTGGCCACGATCCTCGCCCTGGACGAGCGCCGGGCCGACGGATCCCGTCTCGTGGTCACCGGCTGCATGGCCGAGCGCTACGGCTCCGAGCTGGCCGAGGCGCTCCCCGAGGTGGATGCCGTGGCCGGCTTCGGTGTGCCGGTGGTGCTCGGGGCCCGGCCGGCGAGACGGGCCCCGGCGGGGGAGGCCGTGCCCGGGTTCGACCTGCTGAACCTGCCCCGGCCGTCCTCCGCCCGTCCATGGGCCTACGTGAAGGTGGCGGAGGGCTGCGACAAGGCCTGCGGGTTCTGCGCCATCCCGTCCTTCCGCGGGCCCCAGCGGTCCCGATCGATCGAGTCGGTGCTCGCCGAGGTGGACGCGCTCGGCGTGCAGGAGGTGGTGCTCGTCGCCCAGGACCTCGCCGCCTACGGCCGCGACCTCTCGGACGACCAGCCCGGGGAGCGGGCCATCGTGCCGCTCGTGCGCGCCGTGGCCGAGCGGGTCCCGTGGGTGCGCCTGCTCTACCTGTACCCCTCCGAGCTGACCGACGAACTCCTGGAGCTGATCGCGTCCGGACCGGTGCCGTACTTCGACCTCTCGTTGCAGCACGTGTCGGCCCCACTGGTGCGGCGCATGCGGCGCTGGGGGAGCGGTGAGCGGTACCTGGAGCGGATCCGCACGATCCGGGGCCTGGCCCCCGACGCCGCGCTGCGGTCGAACTTCATCGTCGGCTACCCCGGTGAGACCGAGGAGGACCACGACCGGTTGCTCGAGTTCGTGGCCGAGGCCCGCCTCGACTGGTGCGGCTTCTTCGCGTACTCCACCGAGGAGGGCACCCATGCCGCCGGACTCGACGGCGCGGTCGCCCCTGGCCTGATGGCCGAGCGGCTCCGGGAGCTCTCGGAGTTGCAGGACCGCATCACCGCCGAGCGACGCGACGATCTCATCGGCGCCGAGGTCGCCGTGCTGGTGGACGAGGCGGGCCGCGCCCGTTCGCATCGCGAGGCCCCGGAGATCGACGGTGTCGTCGAGGTGCCGACGGAGTTGCCCGTCGGTGGGTTCCACACCGTCCGGGTGGTGGGCGCCACCGGGCCCGACCTGCAGGCCGAGCCGGTGGTGCCGTGATGGGCACCCACCTTCCCCGCTCTGTGTCGCGGAGGTGTATCGATGGGTGCTTCTCCGCGACACGAAGCCGGAGCGGGGAGGTGGCGCGATGAGCGCGGAGCCGGCTCCGCCGCCGTCGACGTTCGGTCCCTCGGCGCTGTTGACACCGGCGAACGTCATCACGATCGTCCGGCTGCTGCTGGCCCCGGTGGCGTTCCTGCTCATCCTGCGCGACCAGTCCGGGTGGTTCCTGTTCGCCCTGTGGTTCGGTATCACCGCGTCGGACAGCCTCGACGGCTACCTGGCCCGCAAGCAGGGCACCACCCGCTCCGGCGCCTTCCTCGACCCGCTGGCCGACAAGGTCCTCGCCCTCGGCGGGCTGTGGGCGATGGTGCTCGCCGGTCGCTTCTGGTGGCTGCCGGTGGTGCTCATCACCCTGCGCGAGGCGCTGATCTCCGGGTTCCGCAGCTACTGGGGCCGGCGCGGCCTCGCCGTGCCCGCGTCACGGGTGGCGAAGGCCAAGACCTTCTTCCAGTTCAGCGCCGTGAGCTTCGTGGTCTGGCCGTGGTTCACCGATGTCACCTGGGTGGCCGACGGGTTCCTCTGGGCCGCGGTGGTGGTGGCCTGGGTGAGCGCCGCGCAGTACCTGGCCGCCGGGAGCCGGGCCACCAGCGCCACGGGTGAGCACGCCGGGAAGCGGGCGCCGCCGCAGTAGGTTCCCAGCCCTATGCGCTGTGAGGTCGTGGCCATCGGGACCGAGCTGCTCCTCGGGCAGATCACCGACACCAACTCGAGCTGGATCGGCGAGCAGCTGGCGCTCGTCGGGATCGACTCGTACTTCCAGACGAAGGTGGGCGACAACCTCGACCGCATCGTCGACACCATCGAGCTGGCACTGGGTCGCAGCGACGCGGTGATCTGCTGCGGTGGCCTCGGCCCCACCCAGGACGACCTCACCCGCGAGGCCCTCGCTCGGGTGATGGGCGTGCCGCTCGAGGCCGACGAGGAGATGGAGGAGCGGATCTTCGGCATGTTCGCCGGACGGGGCCGCCGGATGCCGTCCAACAACCTCCGTCAGGCCATGCGCCCCGAGGGGGCCACCTTCATCCCCGAGCAGCCCGGCACCGCGCCCGGGCTGATCTGCGAGGTGGAGCGCGCCGGCGTGCCGAAGGTGCTCTACGCGGTGCCCGGCGTGCCGTGGGAGATGAAGGAGATGGTGGGCGGCACGGTGCTCGCGGACCTCCAGCGCCGCGCCGGGATCACCTCGGTACTGCGCAGCCGGACGTTGCGAACCTGGGGCGAGAGCGAGTCCGGTCTCGCCGAGTTGCTGGCCGACCGCATCACGGAACTCGACGACCACGGCAACCCCACCCTCGCGTTCCTGGCCTCCGGCATGGAGGGCCTGAAGGTGCGCATCACCGCCAAGGCCGACACCGCGGAGGCGGCCGATGAGCTCCTGGCGGAGGAGGAGGCCCGCCTGCGGGTGCTGCTCGGACCACTGGTGTTCGGCGTGGACGACGACACCATGGAGTCGGTGGTGCTCGACCTCCTCCGTGAGCGCGGCCTCTCCCTCGCCGCCGCGGAGTCGCTCACGGGCGGGATGATCGGGTCGCGGCTGTGCGACGTGCCGGGCGCCAGCGACGTGTTCCGCGGCGGGGTGGTGTCGTACGCGTCGGATGTGAAGTTCGACGTCCTGGGGGTTCCCGAGGGGCCCGTGGTCACGGAGGACGCGGCCCGGGCGATGGCCACCGGAGTGCGCCGGGTCATCGGTGCCGACGTGGGCATCGCGGCGACGGGTGTGGCCGGTCCCGATGAGCAGGAGGGCCGGCCGGCCGGCACGGTCTGCCTGGCGGTGGTGGTGGGCGATCCCGCCGACGGAGGCACGGTCGACAGCCTCGAGGTGCACCTCCCCGGCCGCCGTCGTCAGGTGAGGGAGTTCAGCGTGATCACGCTGCTCGGCCTGCTGCGCCGCCGCCTGCTCGAGCTGGACTGACCCGTCCGGCCGGGGGAGTCGTCGCCGGCGACGGCGTCACCGGCCTGTGGCATGATCCTTGCGGAGAGAACCACACGCGACGCATCGGCGGCGCGTCCGGTCCCCGCCGCCGGGCCGCCGGGTTGGGAGAGCACCATGCACCAGGACCACCGCCATCACGGGGCCCGCAGCCGCCACCGCAGGGTCGTCGTCGCCGCCCTCCTCGGCTGCTCGCTGACCCTCGCCGCCGCAGCGTGCGCGCCCGTCCCGCCGCCGGGCCCGGCAGCGTGCCCGGCCCGCACGGAGGTGCAACTCGAACCGCCCGACCCCACGGCCTTCTCGTACCCCCGTGCCGTTTCGCCGAACGGTGAATGGGCCGTGGCGTCCCGTGTGGTGGGCGCCGACCTGGTACTGGCGCTCCGACCCACCGTGGCGGGCCCCGCAGGCACCCCCGTCGGTTCGCTGGCCTACGCCGCGGTGGCGGCGGGCACCCTGCTCGCGTCGGTCCCCGCCGACGGCTCCCAGGTGGTGTTCGGCCTCGCGGGCACGGCCTCCCTCCCCACCGACCCGCAGACCACCCTCCGTCGCTGGCGGGCCGCCAGTGGGACCGTGGTCGACCTGCCGGTGCCCGTGGTCGCCTCGCCCCCGTCCGGTGTGCCCTACCCGGTGAACCCGGTCCGGGTGTCCGCCGACGGCCGAAGGGTGCTGTGGACCCAGTCGTTCCGTGAGGGTCCGGAGCCCTCTGTCTGGCAGCGGGTCCTCATCGTCACCGACGCGGCCACCGACGCCGTGGTGTCGACGGCGTCGATCGACGGCGCCGAGGTCGGCTGGACCACCGGCGACGGGGCCGCGTTCCTCGACGGCAACCGTCTGGTGGTCACGGCCACGGGTGCCACGACCGACCTCGACCCCACCGTGGCTGCCGCCGGCGCCGCCTTCCCCGGTCCGCAGCTGGTCCTCGACGGGATCAGCGACGATCTCCGGTACCTCGCACTGCGCCGCTACGACGCGACCACGGTGCCCGGCGTGTTCACGTACATCCTGTGGGACCGGAGCATCGCGACGGGCCGGATCGCCTACCAGGTGGCCACCACCGGCCAGGTGGGTCAGCCCCAGGTCCGGCTCGACGCCGTCACACTCGCCGGGTCGCTGGTGCTCACGAAGTGGGCCTCGCCCCCGGACCTGGCCGAGTTGGTCGAGGCCCACCCGGGCGGCGCGGTGACGGTGCTGTCGGCCGCCACGGTGCTCACCCCGGCGCTGTCGTGGGCGGTGACGACCACCGACGGTCGCACCGTGCTGGCCTCCCGCCGGGGCGTGCTCGGCCAGGAGCTCGTGGCCGAGCGCTGCAGCTGAACGCCGGACGGAGGGGGAGCGCGGCGCGTCCGCACTCCCGGAGCGCACCGTCACCGGCGCGCGCGATACTCGGACGAATCACAGCCGTGTCGTTCCCGGACCCCCGCGGGGGCGGTCCGGCGGAGCCGGGGAGGAGCGCAGAGGGTGCCGGATTCCTTCGTCCACCTGCACCAGCACACCGAGTACTCCATGCTCGACGGCGCGGCCCGCATCGGCGATGTCGTCACCTCCGCGAAGCGCGACGGCCAGCCGGCCATGG
This sequence comes from uncultured Actinomycetes bacterium, assembly GCA_903868545.1. Classification (GTDB taxonomy): domain Bacteria; phylum Actinomycetota; class Acidimicrobiia; order Acidimicrobiales; family Microtrichaceae; genus CAIPVR01. The sequence goes on along the minus strand of CAIPVR010000330.1, from coordinate 36,314 downwards.
GTATCACCGACCACGGCAACATGTACGGCGTCCTCGACTTCTACAAGGAGTGCCGCCAGCAGGGCGTGAAGCCGATCATCGGCTCCGAGCTCTACATGGCCCACGAGGACCGTGCCGAGCGCCTGCAACTGCGGGGCTCCCGCCTCGACGACTCCGGCGGTGAGGCCGAGGGCGGCAAGAAGCCCTACTACCACCTCACCACGCTGGTGGAGAACGCCACCGGGTACCGGAACCTCATCCAGCTCAGCTCCCGGGCCTTCCTCGAGGGCTACTACCGCAAGCCGAAGGTCGACTGGGACCTGCTGGCCCAGCACTCCGAGGGCCTCATCGTCACCACCGGCTGCCTCGGCGGCCACGTGCTGCAGTCGATGATGAACCAGGGCTTCGACGCGGCGTGCGAGAAGGCCGGTCGCCTGCTCGACATCTTCGGGCGCGATCACCTCTTCGTGGAGATCCAGGACCACGGCATCCCCGAGCAGCACCGCACCAACCCGGAGCTGCTCCGTCTGGCCCGCCGCCTCCAGCTCCCGCTGCTCGCCACCAACGACAGCCACTACGTGCACCAGCACGACGCGGTGGCCCACGACGCGCTGCTGTGCGTGCAGACCGGCTCGCTCATGAGCGACCCCGACCGCTTCAAGTTCCACGGCGACCACCACTACCTGAAGACCGCGGCGGAGATGCGGGCGCTGTTCGCAGAGGTGCCGTCGGCCTGCGACAACTCCCTCTGGATCGCCGAGCGCTGCGAGCTCGAGATCGAGTTCGGCAATCCGCAACTCCCGAACTTCCCGCTGCCCGAGGGCTTCTCCGACGACGCCGAGTACCTCGAGCACCTCACCTTCGCGGGCGCCCGGGAGCGGTGGGGCCAGGACCTGCCCGACGAGGCGGTGGAACGGCTCGCCTACGAGCTCAAGGTCATCGGCGACATGGGCTTCAGTTCCTACTTCCTCATCGTGTGGGACCTCATCCGCCACGCCCGCGACGCCGGCATCCGGGTCGGCCCGGGCCGTGGGTCGGCCGCCGGGTGCGCGGTGGCCTACACGCTGCGCATCACCGATCTGGACCCGATCAAGTACGACCTGCTCTTCGAGCGGTTCCTCAACCCGAGCCGCATCTCGATGCCCGACATCGACATGGACTTCGACTCCCGCTACCGGGACGAGATGATCCGCTACGCGGCCGAGCGCTACGGCCGCGACAGGGTGGCCCAGATCGTCACGTTCTCCACGATCAAGGCCCGGGCCGCAGTGCGCGACGCGGCCCGGGTGCTGGGCAAGCCCTACATCGTGGGCGACCGGGTGGCCAAGGCCATGCCCCCGCTCGTGATGGGTCGCGACACGCCGCTGTACGCCTGCATGGAGCCGCACCCCAAGTTCGAGGACGGCTACAAGATGGCCGCCGAGCTGCGCGAGATGTACGCCGTCGACCCCGACGCCAAGGAGGTCATCGACGTCGCCAAGGGCCTCGAGGGCCTGCGTCGTCAGGACGGCATCCACGCGGCCGCGGTGGTGATCACCAAGGAGCCGCTCACCGACTACCTGCCGATCCAGCGGAAGCCCGAGTCCGGCCAGGACCCGGAGGAGGCCCCGGTCGTCACCCAGTACGAGATGCACGGGGTGGAGGAACTCGGTCTCCTCAAGATGGACTTCCTCGGCCTGCGCAACCTCGATGTCATCACCGACACCCTCGAGCTGATCAGGGAGAGCCGCGGGGTGGAGGTGGACATCGACGACGTGCCGCTCGACGACGAGCCCACCTACGAACTGCTCCGCCGGGCCGACACCATCGGGGTGTTCCAGCTGGAGGGTCCCGCCATGCGGGCGCTCATCCGGTCGCTCGCGCCCACCGAGTTCGAGGACGTCGCCGCCCTCGTGGCCCTGTACCGGCCCGGTCCGATGGCGGCGAACATGCACACCGACTACGCGGACCGCAAGAACGGCCGCCAGGAAGTGACCTACCTGCACCCCGACGCCGAGGAGATCCTCGGCGACACCTACGGGCTCTGTCTCACGGGGGACACGGTCGTGGTGGATGCTCTCACAGGGCGACCGTGCCGCCTCGATGAGATCGACCCGGCCGAGGGGTTCTGGGTGCAGGCGGTCGACGACGAACTGAACCCGGTCGTCCGTCAGGTCACCCATTGGGTGGACAACGGGATCCGTGACACGGTTCAGCTCACGCTCGCGAACGGGATGCGCCTCACGGGCACCCCCGACCACCCCGTGCTCACCGAACGCGGATGGGTCGGGCTCGGCGACCTGACGGCCGAGGACCACGTGGCGGTGGCGCCGGAGCTCCTCGAACCGGTGCTGCCCCGAGAGATCAGCCCGGAGCGACTCCGCATTCTCGGGTACCTCCTCGGTGACGGGTCGATCGGCTCGGGTTCGGTCGTGGCATTCGTCAACCGGGATCCTCGTCTATTGGACGAGTTCGAGTGCCTGGTGGCGAAGGTGTTCCCGACGACCCGACCGTCGCGACATGTCGGCCGCAATGGGGTGACGAAGGTGACGATCGGGAACGGCCGGGGGAACGGCGGTGGGCCGTCGCCGCTGCTGGAGTGGCTCCGCGACCTCGGCCTCAAAGCTCCTGCGGGCCACCGGCCGGGTGGGCTCCGCTCCCATGAGAAGCGAATCCCGGCGTCGGTGTTCGAGTGCTCGAACCACGATCTGGCGCTCCTCCTGGCCGCGCTGTGGGACTGCGACGGTCACGTGGGGGAGCACCTTGCCCACTACCGGACGGTGTCGTCCACCCTGGCGGAGGACGTTCGCCGGATCCTCACGCGGCTCGGGTTCGCGGCGGACGTTCACCGCACCGTCTACGTCACCGGCTCCGGGGTGGAGCGGACAGCGCATCAGGTCACCGTGTACGACGGCGCCCGGTTCGCAGCGCTGATTGCGCCGGCGCTCGCATCGGCGCAGAAGCGTGGAGCCGTGTTCGCCGCCGCCAGCCGCGGCACCACGGTGGCGCGCCGAGACGTCGTCGCTGCGGTGCGGGCGGAGGTGACGGGCTCGATGCGGCAGTTCGCTGCGTCGGTCGGTGTGCCGCGCTGGCACTTCTCGCCCTACGCCGTGGAACGCCATCCCCGGATTCACGCAACCACCATCTCGCCCGTGCTCCAGGTGCTGGAGATTCCGGCGGTGCGCCGGAATCTCCGTGTGGACTGGTCACGGGTCGAGACCCTGGAGGCGGCCGGTTCGGCGCGCGTCTACGACATCACCGTCGAGGAGGTCCACAACTTCGTTGCCAACGGGATCGTCGCCCACAACTGCATCTACCAGGAGGGGATCATGCGGCTCGCGCAGAAGTTCGCGGGCTACTCCCTCGCTGAGGCCGACAACCTCAGGAAGGCCTGCGGCAAGAAGGTGAGGGAGCTCATCGCCAAGGAGCGGGTCAAGTTCGTCGAGGGCTGCGAGCGCGAGGGCTACGGCTCGGATCTCGGCACCGCGTGGTTCGACATCATCGAGCCGTTCGCCGACTACGCCTTCAACAAGTCCCACAGCTACGGCTACGGATTCGTCGCCTACCAGACGGCCTACCTGAAGGCGAACTACCCGCCCGAGTACCTCGCCGCGCTGCTCACCAGCGTGAAGACCAACCTGGAGAAGGCGGCGATCTACCTGGCGGAGTGCCGGGCCATGGGTATCGAGGTGATCGTGCCCGACGTGAACCGTTCGGAGAGTGACTTCACTCCCGTGATCGAGCGTGCCGACGACGGCACCGAGACGCACCGGATCCTCTTCGGTCTCTCCGCGGTTCGCAACGTGGGTGAGGGGCTGGTGCAGCTCATCGTGGAGGAGCGCAGCGCCAACGGCCCGTTCGAGGACTTCTACGACTTCTGCCAGCGGGTCAACACCCAGGTGCTCAACAAGCGCACGATCGAGTCGCTGATCAAGGCCGGCGGCTTCGACTCGATGGGTCACCCCCGCCAGGGCCTGCTCACCGTGTTCGAGCAGATCGTCGACACCACGGTCGCCCGCCGCAAGGAGCACGACATGGGAGTCATGTCGCTGTTCGGCGAACTCGAGGACGGCCCGGCGTTCGACGAGCGCATCCGCATCCCCGACGTGGAGTTCGAGAAGAAGCAGCGGCTCACCTTCGAGAAGGAGATGCTCGGTCTGTACGTCTCGGACCACCCGCTCCTCGGCGCCGAACAGGCCCTCGGCCGCAAGACCGACTGCACGGTGATGGAGCTGGCCGACGCGGACGACGGCGCCCAGCGACGGATCGGCGGGGTGATCACCAACCTCCAGCGGAAGTGGACCAAGAAGGGCGACCTGATGGCCGTCTTCACGCTGGAGGACCTGCAGTCCTCGGTCGAGGTGATGGTGTTCCCCAAGACGATGGGCGAGATCGGTCACCTCCTCGCGGACGACGCCGTCGTGCTCCTCACCGGTCGGGTCGACAAGCGCGACGACACGCCGAAGTTCATCCCGCGGGAGCTCGAGCTCTTCGAACCGCTGAGCGACGAACGCCCCCCGCTGCGGCTGCACCTGCCACCCACCAAGCTGACCGAGGCCACCGTCGACCGGCTCAAGGAGCTGTTCGTCGACTTCCCCGGCGAGTCGGAGGTCCACATCCTCCTCGGCGAGCGCCAGGTGCTCCGCCTGCCCGATGACGTGCTCGTCGACGTGCGGAGCGGGCTGGTGGGGGAGTTGCGCGCCCTGCTCGGCCACGAGGCCGTGGTGATCTGAGCCCCCGCCGGGGGCGGTTTGCGTCGGCGCCGTCCAGCGACTGAACTATCGGGAGCACTTTTGCGCCCTTTTTCGACCCTGGATGGAGGAGTGACCGTATGGCGCTCGACGTCACCACCAAGGACTGCACCGCACTCAGCGACTCGGAGTTGGCCGAGATGGCCGACCTGTGCGCCGAGACCGGGGCCGGCCACGAGGTCGGGACCCTCTCCAAGATCACGGAGGAGGACGGCTGGGTCCTGGTGACGCTCGTCCGGGAGGGCAACCACCTCCGGGGCTTCTCCATCTCCACCCTGGAGCGGATCGGTGGCACGCCGGCGATCATCATGGGGCCGGCCACCGTGAAGCGGCACTCGAAGCGGGACGCCGTGCTCAAGGCGATCGTGAGCGACAACTTCCGTCGGGCCCTCATGGCCTTCCCCGACGAGGACGTGCTCATGGGGGCACGGATCAACTCGCCCGCCGGGTTCGAGGCGTTCCGGCTCCTCACCGACATCGTGCCGCGCACCGAGGGCAAGCACTCGGGCGAGGAGCGGGCCTGGGGCCGTCGACTCGTGAAGCGCTACGACGTGGCCGCCGACCGCTACGACGAGCACACCTTCGTGATCGCGGGCGACGGGACCTCCCCGCTGGTGATCGACCACGAGTCGCTCAAGCCCGAGAAGCTCGACCCGTCGCTCGCCGAGCTGTTCGTCGGGGTCGACGTGGATCGGGGTGACTGCCTCGTGGTCTGCGGCTGGGTGATGGCCGAGGAGCTCCTCAAGCACGGGTGACCACCCGTCCCCACCTCTCCGAGGTCCTCTCGTCGCGGCGGATGTGCCGTGACTTCCTGCCCGATCCGCTGCCGGCCGAGGCTGCCGACCGTGTGCTCGCCTCGGCGTTCCGCGGTCCGTCGGCAGGCAACACCCACGCCCTGGATCTCGTGGTGCTCGAGGGTGTGGAGGTCGCCCGCTACTGGGACGTGACCCTGCCGGCCGGCCGCCGGGACGCCTTCCGGTGGCCCGGCCTCCTGCGGGCACCCCTGCTGGTGGTCCCGTACGTGGACCCGGGCGCCTACGTGGCGCGCTACGCCGAGCCCGACAAGTCCGGCTCCGGCCTGGGCGGTTCGGCCGACGACTGGCCCGTGCCCTACTGGTTCGTCGACGGCGGTGCGGCCGTGATGGCGCTGCTGCTCGCCGCCGAGGCCGAGGGCCTGGGTGCCCTCTTCTTCGGCCAGTTCGACCACGAGGCCGACGTACGTGCCGCCCTCGGCGTACCGGACGGCCGGCGGGCGCTGGGCACACTCGCCCTGGGCCGACCGGCACCCGGCGGTCGGGCCCCGTCCCGCTCGGCGGAGGGCGGCCGACCACCGGTGGCCGGGCACGTCCACCGGGGCCGTTGGTGACGCTTCGCTGAACTCCACGAGGCGTGTAGGTTGCGCCCGCACACGTTTCGTCAGGGGGATCCATGCAGCGGTTCTGGTCGTGGCTGGCCGTCAACCTGGGCAAGCGCGCCGGCCTCGTGTCGGTGATCGGCCTGATCTTCACGGTGGTGATCGGCACGGGCATCACCCGCCTCGAGTTCGCCACCGGGCAGGACAGCTACCTCAACCGCGACGACATCGTCTACAAGGACAGCGTCCGCTACCAGGAGCTGTTCGGCGGCCAGGCGATGCTCTCCGTCATCACGATGGACGAGGGTCAGAAGGTCGACTCGCTCTTCACACCGGAGGGCAACGCCACCTTCACCAAGGTCGCCGACGAGATCCGCTCCATCGACGGCGTGCAGGGCGTGATCTCACCGCTCACGGCCCTGCAGTTCTCCTCCACCCTCGTCCAGCCCCCGGCGGGCGGCACGCTGTTCGACGCCATCGCGGCGAAGGCCCTGCTGCACGCACAGGAGGAGGCGACCGCCTCCGGTGACACGGCGGGTGCCGCGGCGCGGGGCGCCGACATCGCCGCCACCACCGAGCGGCTCGGTGCCATCCCGCCGGACCAGCAGACCCTCGACGACCCGGCCTACGTGCAGTTCCTGCTGTACGACAACTCCGGTCAGGTCAGGAAGGCCCTGCGTCCGTTCTTCCCGGACGACACCCACGCCCTGATGATCACCCGTCTCGACGGGAACATGTCGATCAAGGACGAGGGTGCCGCGTCCGACGCCGTGGTGGCCGCAGCGAAGGGCCTGCAGTTCCCGAACGCCTCGACCATCACCACGGGCGCGCCCGTCCTGCTCAAGGACATCAACGACTACCTGCAGGGCGGCATGCTCACCCTCGGCGGCATCGCCGTGGCCGTGATGGTGATCATCCTCATGTTGTTCTTCAACGTGCGCTGGCGGCTCCTGCCGCTCGCGGTGGTGATCCTCGGGGTGATCTGGGCCTTCGGCCTCGCTGGCTTCATCGGTATCCCACTGACCCTCGTCACGATCGCCGGCCTCCCGGTGATGTTGGGCATCGGCATCGACTACGCGATCCAGATGCACTCACGGATCGAGGAGGAGGTGATCATCGACCAGTCGCCGCATCCGATCCAGGAGGCGGCCCGCGGCCTCGGCCCGGCGCTGCTGGTGGTGACCTTCGACGCAGTGTTCGCGTTCCTCGCCATCCAGTTCTCCCGGGTGCCGATGGTGCGGGAGTTCGGCTGGTTGCTGACCGTGGGCATCGTGGCCATCTGCGCCAGTTCGATCATCAACCCGCTCGCCATCCTCGGCATGCGCGAGTACCGGAGCCCCACGAAGGCGCGGGACTTCTCCGAGGGCCGTCTCGGCCGCCTGGTGGTCTGGCTCGGCAGCCTGCCCGGCTCCTTCGCCCTTCCGCTCGCCCTCGTCTCGGTGCTGGTCTTCGTCGGCGGCAGCCTGGTGGAACACGACATCAAGCTCGAGACCGACCCGATCAACTGGGTGAACCAGGACAGTCAGGTCATCAAGGACCTCCGTTCGGTCGAGGAGGAGATCGGCGGCTCGTCCGAGCTCGGCGTCTTCGTCACCTCCACCGACGGCCGGACCCTCTTCAACCAGCCGACCGTGGACTACGTGAACGAGTTCACCCAGCGTGAGTTCGAACGGTTCCCCGACGTGCTGCTCGTCGGGTCCTCGATCGTGGCCACGGTGGCGGACCTGACCGACGTGCCCGGGGCGAAGCCGCAGAACCCCGAGGCCGACACCGTCAAGGCCGCGTGGGAGGTCGCTCCGAAGGACGTGCAGACGTCCACCGCCTCGCCCGACGGGAAGAACTTCAACATCATCATGCTGACCAAGCCCGGCTCCCTCGAGGATCGCGCCGTGGTGGTCGACGGTTTCCGCCGGGATGCCCAGCCACCGGAGGGCACCAAGCTCACGCCCTCGGGCCTGGCCGTGGTGGGGGTGGGCCTGCTCGAGAACCTCGAGGCGAACCTCACCCAGCTGACCTGGTACGCGGTGGGCTTCGTCTTCCTGTTCCTCCTGGTCCGGTTGCGGTCCTTCACCCGGGCGCTCCTGTCGATGGTGCCGGTGCTGGTGGCCTCCGGTGTGGCCACGCTGGCGATCTGGGCCCTCGGCATCGAGCTCAGCCCGATGACGGCGGTGGGCGGCCCCTTGGTGGTGGCCACCTGCACGGAGTTCACGTCGCTGATCCTCCTGCGCTACATCGAGGAACGGCGGCGAGGTCTGGAACCACGCGCCGCGATCGACGTCACCGCCGCTCGCACGGGCCGGGCGTTCATCGTGTCGGCCATGACCGCCATCGCCGGTGTGGCGGTGATCTCCTTCTCGTCGCTGCCGCTGCTGCGCAACTTCGGCCTGTTCGTGGCGATCAAGATCGCGATCGCGCTGCTGGCCGCGCTGGTGGTGCTGCCCCCGCTGATCATCTGGGCCGACAAGCGGAACTGGGTGTCGAAGGGGATGCTCGACCACAAGGACGTGCCGTTCATCGAGGTGTCCGACCACAAGGACGGCGTGGTGGTGCCCGACCGCGGTGGACCGGCCCAGCCCCCTCCGTTGCCGCCGCACCTCCAGCCCCCGGGCTGAGCGGTCCGTCGGCTACCGACCGCCACCTCCCGGCCACCGGATCTTCGGCGGCTGCACGCCCGTTCCGGGCGTTGCGGACCCCTATTTCGCGGTGAGTTCGGAGAGGAGGGTGGCGGCATCGGTGGCCGGGGCGCGGCAGGCGTGGTCGCGGCACACGTAGGCCCGGCCGTCGGGCCCCTCCTCGTCGCGGCCCTCCCAGAGCGGCCCGTCCCCGCGCTCGCCCCACGCCAGCACCGCGCCGGGCAGGAAGCGGCGCTGGACCGTGGTCACCAGGTCGGGCCGGTCGCCGGTGACGACGACCTCCGTCACCCCGAGCGCCTCGAGCTCCACCGCCCACAGGAGGTTGCCGAAGGCGAGGGCGTGCCGGCCCGCGAGCGGGCCGTACCGGCGCAGGAGGGTGCGGGCGTGCTCGCCGTGGCGGGTCTCGCCGGTGAGGGCCTCGAGACGCAGGAATCCCACGGCGGCCAGGCTCACCGCGGACGGCGTGGCGTTGTCCATCAGTTCCTGCGGGCGCGTGAGCAGCGCCTCGGCGTCGTCGCCCGTGGTGAACACGCCGCCCTCGGGGTCCCAGAACAACTCGACGATCCCGTCGGCCACGGCGACGGCTTCCTCCAACCAGCGCAGCCGGCCGGTCGCCGAGTACAGGGCCAGGAACCCGTCGAGCAGGGCGCCGTAGTCGCTCGCGTAGGCCAGGTGACGAGCTGCTCCGCGGCCGCCGTCGGCGTCGGCCTGCCACGACCGCAGCCACCGGCCGTCCCCACGCCGCAGTCGCTCGCAGAGGAACCCGGCGGTGCGCTCGGCCTCGACCACCCAGTCGGTGCGCCCCGTGGCCGCGGCGGCGTCGGCCAGCGCGGCGAGGAACAGGCCGTTCCACTCGGTGAGCACCTTGTCGTCGAGCCCGGGGCGGGGCCGGCGACGCGACGCCTCGAACAGCACCCGGCGTGCCTCGGTGATCCCGGCCGGGCGCACCCAGTTGCCGCGGTCGTGGAGCCGGTTCGGGATGGAGCGACCCTCGAAGTTGCCGGCCGGGGTGATGCCGTACCACGCGCACACCTCATCGGCCCGGTCCTCGAGGCCGGCGGCCGACAGCGCGGCTCGCACCTCGTCGGGTGTCCACGTGGCGAACGCGCCCTCCTCGGCGTGGTCCGCGCCCTCGTGGGGCAGGCTGTCGGCGTCCTCGGCGGAGTACCGGCCCCCGTCGGGGTGCGACAGGTCGCGCAGCACGTACTCCACCGTCTCCTCCAGCACCTGCAGGTAGCGCTCGTCGCCGGTCACCTGCAGGGCCTGGGCGTGGAGGCGCACCAGGAGCGCGTTGTCGTAGAGCATCTTCTCGAAGTGCGGCACCAGCCACCGCTCGTCCACCGCGTAGCGGGCGAAACCACCGCCGACGTGGTCGTAGATCCCGCCGGAGGCCATTGCGTCGAGCGAGGTGGTGACCGCGTCGAGCGCAGTGGCGGAACCGGTGCGGGCGTGGTGGCGCAGCAGGTGCCCGAGGGTCATCGCCTGGGGGAACTTGGGCGCTCCGCCGAAGCCGCCCCACTGGCCGTCGAGGGCGGCCAGCGCCGACATCGTGGCCTCCTCGAGCACGGCGACACCCGGGAGCTCACCGTCGGCCGACGGGACCGCCCGCTGTTCCAGTGCCTCGGTGAGCCGGCCGGCCTGCTCCAGCAACTCGGCGCGCCGTTCCGTCCAGGCCTCGTGGACGGCGGTGAGCAGCTCGCGGAACGACGGCTGGCCCCCGCGTCGTTCGGACGGGAAGTAGGTGCCGCAGTAGAACGGGGCACCGTCGGGGGTCATGAAGACGGTCATCGGCCAACCGCCGTGGCCGGTCATGGCCTGGGTGGCCTCCATGTAGATGGCGTCCACGTCCGGACGCTCCTCCCGGTCCACCTTGACGTTCACGAACCAGTCGTTCATCAGCGCCGCGGTGGCCGGGTCCTCGAAGGACTCGTGGGCCATCACGTGGCACCAGTGGCACGACGAGTAGCCCACCGACAACAGCACCGGCCGGTCGGTCTCCCGGGCCGAGGCGAAGGCCTCGTCGCCCCACGGGAACCAGTCCACCGGGTTGTCGGCGTGCTGTCGGAGGTAGGGGCTGGTCTCGTCGGCGAGGCGGTTGGCCATACGGGCACGCTACCCACGCCGATCACCGGCTAGTTTCCGGCCCGCTGACCCGACACCGGAGACCACATGCGAGTCCTGATCGGTACCGACGGATCCGACGACGCCGTGGCGGCCGCCGCCGCCGGCCTGGCCCTGCTGGCGCCACCCGACGAGGTGATCGTGACCTGTGTGGCCGACACCCCCGACGAGGCCACCCGCGGCCTCGAGTCCGGTTTCGCGGGCGGCATGGCCACCGACACCGAGGTCGAGGCGGCGTGGTCGGCCGCGAAGGAGGGCGCCGAGGCGGCCCTGCACCGCACGGTGGCCGCGCTGCCGGAGGGCCTGTCGGTGGACACGGTCATCCTCTCGGGCGATCCCGGACCCGCCGTGTGCCGGCTGGCGGCGGAGCGGGGGGCCGACGTCCTGGTCCTCGGCTCCCGCGGGCTGGGGGCGATCCGTCGGGCCCTGCTCGGCTCGGTCAGCACCTACGTGTCGGCCAATGCGCCGTGCCCGGTGGTGATCGTGCGGTCCGGCACCGACGGCTGATCAGTCGCCGAGCACCTCGTTCTCGGCCGCGTCCATCACCGAGCGCACCAGCTCGGTCACCTCGGCCGGGGCCGTGGCCGGCGACCCGGCCCGGAACGGCGGTCGCGGGTCGTACTCGATGGCGAGCTGGATCGCCTGGGCCACCATGGGCCCCTGGAGCCGGTCGACGAGGGTGAGCGCCATGTCGATCCCGGCGGACACGCCGGCCCCGGTGATCACCTTCCCGCGCTCGACCACCCGCTCGGGCACGTAGGCCGCACCGAACGACTCGAGGAGCTGCACGGCGTTCCAGTGGGTGGTGGCGTCCAGGCCGTCGAGCACCCCGGCGGCGCCGAGCAGCAGCGACCCGGTGCACACCGAGGTGGTCCACGTGGTGCGGGGGTGGGCGGCCCGGATCCACTCCACGACGGCGCTGCCCGGGTGCATCAGCCGCCGGGTGCCGAGGCCCCCGCCGACGAGGAGCACGTCCGGTTCCGGGACGTCCGCGAACGAGGTCTCCACGTCGAGGTGGAGCCGACCGTGGTCGTCGCTCACCCGGCCCGGCCGCTCCGCGCACAGCACCACCTCGGCGCCGGGGAGGGCGGTGAGCACCTGGTAGGGGCCGATCACGTCCAGCACCGTGAGGTCGGGGTAGACGGCGATGGCGATCTGCATCACCTCAGTCTCCCACCGGGCCCGACCACGCCGCTCCCGGCGACCCGCCCCGGCGTTACGGTGCGGGCCATGGAACTGCGACTCGACGGCAAGGTGGCACTGGTGACCGGGGCGTCACGCGGGATCGGTCGGGCGATCGCCGCCGCCTACGCGGCAGCCGGGGCCTCGGTGATGCTGTCCTCGCGCAAGGAGGACGCGCTCGTCGAGGCCCGAGCCGGGATGGAGCCCACGGGCGACGCCGAGCTCGACGTGTTCGCCGCGAACGCCGGCGACCCGGAGGCCGCCGCGGCCTGCGTGGCGGCCACGATCGGTCGTTTCGGCCGCCTCGACGTGCTCGTCAACAACGCGGCGACGAACCCGTACATGGGGCGGATGATCGACATCGACCTGCCGCGGCTCGACAAGACCTACGACGTGAACCTCCGAGGTGCCTTCGTGTGGGCCCAGGAGGCGTGGCGGCAGTGGATGGCCGAGCACGGCGGGAACGTGGTCAACATCTCCTCGATCGGGGGCCTGTCGGTGGAGACCTCGATCGGTCACTACAACGTGACGAAGGCGGCGCTGCTGCACCTCACCCGGTCGTTGGCCAAGGAGCTCGCCCCGGGGGTGCGGGTGAACGCGATCTGTCCCGGCCTCGTGAAGACCGACATGGCCCGGGCCCTCTGGGAGCCGAACGAGGAGGCGGTGGCCCGGATGGTGCCGCTGGCCCGGCTCGGGGAACCCTCCGACATCGCGGCGGCAGCGCTGTTCCTGGCCTCCGACGCGTCGTCGTGGATCACCGGCACCCAGCTGGTCGTCGACGGCGGCATGCTCCTCTGAGCGTTGCCGCTCAGCGGGCGTTGGAGGCGATCACGAGGCGTACGCCGAGGACGTCGTCGTCCTCCACCACCCAGCGGCCCGGGGCCTCCCGGACGGCGCCGGGCACGTGCGCCGGTTCGTCGAAGTTGAAGTAGAGATGGCGCACACGGCCGGCGCGCCCGTCGAGCCACTCGGCGATCGCCGCGTGGGCACCCTCGAGCAGCCGCAGGCGGCCGGGGCCCTGCCAGCCCAGCTCCACCCAGTGGTTGCCGTCGACGGCGGCGCCGCTGGCCACCACCCGCCCACCGAGGACGTCGCGGAACAGCGCCACGGCGCCCGGCAGGTCGGCCACGGCGTGGACCACCCGGCCGAGCGAGGCCACCGGGTGGTCGAAGGGCAGGTCGGGGAAGCCCTCGGGCTCCGCCGGCGGCGGTGGCTCGGTGCCGGTCCGCGCGAGCTGGACCACGATCCCGTGGGCGTCACGGGGGTGGACGAACGCCTCCTCCCACGCCGGGTCCGTCCGGTTCACCCCGACCGGCTCGATTCCCGCCGCGGCGAGTCCGGCGAGGGCGGCGTCGAGGTCCCCCACCTTGAACGTCAGGTGGTGCGGTCCGGGCCCGGAGCGCTCCAGGAACCGCACCAGGAAGTCGTCCTCGTCGGTCCGCTCCGGGTGCAGGCCCTCCAGCACGAACCCCTGGGCGAAGCGCAGCTGGGTACATCCGAAACCGGCCGAGATGCCCCGGTCCAGGTAACGGCCGCCGAGGGCGTCGGCGAAGAGCGGCCACGGGTCCGTGAGGTGGTGCACCGCCAGGGCGACGTGGTCGAAGGTGACCCCTCCGAACGTGGTCGATCCTCCCCGGTCGTGCTCAGCCACCGTCACTCCCACCGCCGTCACTGCTGTCCGCCGTCACTCCGCCGACCGTCCCTGCTGCACATGGTCACTCGAGGCGCCCACGGGCGATTTTGCCGAGTGAGGTGCGGGGGAGCGAATCCACCAGTACCAACTCGCGGGGCGCGGCTGCGACCGGAAGCCGCTCCTTGACCCACGCCCGCACGTCCTCGAGCGTCGGTGGCGATGCCGGGTCCGTCGGCACCACCCAGGCCACCACCCGGGCCCCCCACTCGGGGTCGGGGCGCCCGGCCACGGCAACGGCGCCGAGGCGGGGATGGTCGGCGAGGGCATCCTCCACCGCCGAGGGCCACACCTTCTCCCCGCCCGTGACGATCAGGTCGTCGGCCCGGCCCACCACCCGGAGGCGCCCGGTGCCCGGGTCGAGCGTGCCGAGGTCGCCGGTGCGGAACCACCCGCGGTTCGCCGCCACCGGATCGGTCCCGTCGCGGTAGCAGCGCAACAGGGTGGGGGAGCGGACCTCGATCGGGCCGGGCTCGTCGGCCGGGGCGCCGACCGGTGCCGCGATTCGCACCGACACGCCGTTGAGCGCCAGGCCGTCGTAGACCACGCCGCCGAACGACTCGGTCATGCCGTAGGTGGCGACCGTGTTGGGCGGCCGGTCGTCGGGCACGGCGGAGCCGCCGAGGAGGATCGTCCGCCACGGCGCCGGGTCGATGCGCCGCAGCACGGTGGGCACCAGCGACACGTGGGTCGCGCCGGCACGCGCCGCCCGGTCGATGACGGCCGGGTCCGCCCTCGGTGCGACCTCGAGGCCGGCACCGGTGTGGAGGGCCCGGGTGACGACCGACAGCCCGCCCACGTGCGACAGGGGCAGGCAGGCCAGCCACCGCACGTCGTCGGCCACGCCGAGCGCCGTGGCCGTGGCGTACGCCGCGTACTCCACGGCGGCGTGCGTGAGCACCGCTGCCTTGGGAACGCCGGTGGTGCCGGACGTCGCCACGACCAGGGCGTCGCCGGGTTCGGTGGGCTGCCCGCCCCGCAGCCGTGTGACGCCCTCGTCGGTGACGAGGGCGGCCGGGGACATCCGGTCGAGGAGCAGTTCGAGGTGTGCCGATGGCAGGGTCGGGTCGAGCGGCAGCACCGCGTCACCCGCGTCCCAGGTACGGGTGAGGACCTCCACGAACTCCGGGCCGCCCGGGAGTGCGACCGCGATCAGGTCAGGCACCGGGCACCGTGCCCGTGGGGTCCCCGTCGGTCCTCGCCGGTCCGCTCACCCGACCGACGGTAGCGTCGGGCGGGATGCGGCACTCGGCGGTGACGGGACGGTGAGCGGCGCACTGGCCGAGGTGCTCCTGCCCCTCGTCGGGCTGTGGCTCGTGGTGGCGGTGCTCCTCTCCGCCGTGCGCACGGTGGTGGTGCCCCGTGGCCAGCGGCCGTTGCTCACCGCAGCGGTGTTCCTCGCCGTGCGCCGCTCGCTCGACCTCCGGCTCCGGTTCGCGTCGGCGGCGCGCCGCGAGCGCCTGCTCGGCCAGTACGCCCCCGTCGCACTCGTCCTCCTGGCCGGCGCCTGGGCCGTCCTGGTCATCATCGGATTCACCCCCGTGTACTGGTCGATCGGCGACCTCTCGTGGCTCGAGGCGCTGCAGGTGAGCGGCTCCAGCCTCACCACCCTCGGGTTCGTGTCGGCCGAGCCCTCGCCGGCCCGCCTGGCCGAGGTGCTGGAGGCGCTCATCGGCCTGGGCCTCGTCGGGCTGCTCATCTCCTTCCTGCCGACCATCTACTCGGCGTTCTCACGTCGCGAGGTGCTGGTGGCGCAGATGGCCAGCCGGGCCGGCGAGCCGCCGGCGGTGGCGACGTTCCTGATCCGTCAGCAGCGGATCCGGGGTCTCGAGGACCTGTCCGACACGTGGGCCGAGTGGGAGGACTGGTTCTCCGAGGTCGAGGAGACCCACACGTCCTACCCCTCGCTGGTGTACTTCCGCTCGGGTGAGGGCCGGTCATGGCTCACGTCGGCCGGGGCGCTCCTCGACAGTGCCGCCATGCTCCAGAGTGCGGTGGACGTGCCGAGGCTGCCGTCCACCGCCCTGGCGATCCGGGCGGGGTTCCTGTGCCTCCGGGAGGTGGCCGACCAGTTCCTCATCCCCTACGACCCGGATCCGTCCCCCGGTGACCCCGTGTCGGTGACGCGCGCCGAGTTCGACGCGTGCCTCGCCGAGCTCGAGGCCGCAGGGGTGCCGCTCGTCGCCGACCGCGAGGCCGCGTGGCGGGACTGGTCGGGGTGGCGCGTGAACTACGACGGCCCACTCCTGGGGCTGTGCTCGGTGGTGGAGCCGCCCCCTGCGCCGTGGTCCTCGGACCGGGTGGTGCCGCAGCGACGACGCGTGCTGCGCACGCTGTGGCGTCTCCACCGTTCGGTGCCGCGGTGAGCGGCATGCGCGTGGAGCTGGCGCCGGGACCTCCGGCATGGGCCGCGGCCGTGGCCGCGCCGGTGGGGGCGCTCGCGCTGGTGTCGTTCCGGCTCTGGACCAGCGGGCTGGCCAGCGGACCGGAGGACCCGGTCCCGCCGGCGGTGCTCGCGGTCGTCACCATGGTTCTGGCCCTGGTGCTGTCGTGGCGGGCCCTGACCCAGCGTGCGGTCCTCGACGACCGAGGGCTCGCGTGCCGGAACCTCATGGTGGGCTTCGAGGTGGACTGGGACCGGGTGGAGGAGTTGGTGGTGGTGCGTCGTCCCGGCGTGGTGATCGTGGAGCTGCGCGTGCGGAACCTCCGGCGGCGGCACCGGGTGGGTGCCGCCACCCGCTTCGCCGGCCCGGAGGCCGAGGCGGTGCTCGACGTGCTGCGGGCCCATCCGGTGGCGCGGTCCCTCCTCGTGGAGCCGGAGTCGTGACCCGGCGCCGTAGGCTGCGGCGCCGATGACCGCCGCGTCGCCCGCCCCGTTGCCGACCGACTGGCGCCGGTGGGTGCTGGGGGCCCGTCCCCGCACCCTGCCCGCCGCGGTCGCCCCCGTGCTGGTCGGGACCGCCGCCGCGGCCACGACGGGCCTCACCGCCTGGGTGTTCCTGTGCGCGCTGGGCACCGCGCTCTTCGTGCAGGTCGCCACGAACTACGCGAACGACTACTCCGACGGTCGCCGCGGGACCGACGATCCGGGTGCGCGCGTGGGGCCGCCGAGGCTGGTGGGCAACGGGCTCGCCACGCCGGGCGAGGTGAAGCGGGCGATGCTGCTGGCGTTCGGGCTCACGGCGCTGTGCGGCCTGCCGCTGGTGATCTGGGTGGACCCGTGGCTCGCGCTGGTGGGCGTCGCGGCCATCGCCGCGGGATGGTTCTACACCGGAGGACCGAACCCCTACGGCTACGCAGGCCTGGGCGAGGTGTTCGTGTTCGTGTTCTTCGGTCTCGTGGCCACGGTCGGGTCGTTCTACGTGCAGGCCCTCACGATCACCTGGCTGCCGGTGGTGGCCGGCGTGGCGATGGGGTGCCTGGCCACGGCGTTGCTCGTGGTGAACAACCTGCGCGACATCCCCGGCGACACACAGGCGGGCAAACGGACGCTGGCGGTACGCCTCGGCGACCGGCGCACACGGATCCTCTACGTGGTGCTGCTCGTGGTGCCCTTCGTCCTGCTGCCGGTCGTGGCCGGTGCCGGCGGCCGGCCGCTCGCCGCGCTGGCGTTCGTGGCGCTGGTGCTGGCCCGCGCCCCCGTCGTGAGGGTGTTGAGTGGCGCACGGGGCCGGGGCCTCATCGTGGTCCTGGCTGAGACCGGCCGGGTCCAGCTGGTGTACGGCGTCCTGATGGCGGCGGGGCTGCTGGTCACGCTGTGAGGTGCGCCCGCACCAGGGCGGCCACCTCGTCGGGGCGTTCGAGGTGGGCGGCATGGCCGGCGCCGGGCACCGTTGCCGCCGCCGCCCCGGGCCCGACGGCGTCGGCCATCCGGCGGGCGAGGTGGACGAACCGGGTGTCGTCGGCTCCGGCGAGGAAGAGCGTGGGGCACAGTCCGCCCAGATGCTCCCAGAGCGGGTCCATGGTGCCGGTGCCGCAGTGGCGCAACGACGCAGCGAGGCCGGCCGCGGTGTTCCGACGGCGCTCCACCTCGAAGCGGGCGCCGTCGGGGAGCCCGGCGAACAGCGGCAGGGCCAGCCAGTGGTCGAGGAACGCGGCCACGCCCTCCTCCTCGAGGCGGCGGGCGAGCTGCTCGTCGGCGGCCCGGCGCTCGGTCCGCTCCGCCCCGGTGGCGAGGCCGGCCGTCGCGCCCACCAGCACCATGCGTCGCACCCGCCCGGGGCGGGAGGTGGCCCACACGAGGGCGACGCGGCCGCCCATCGAGTAGCCCACCACGTCGACCGGCCGTGGGCCGAACGCGTCGAGCGCGGTGTCGTCCACGAGCGCCGCCGCTCGCGGCAGGTCCGCGGTCGGGTGCCGAGGAGGGTCGCCGTGGCCGGGCAGGTCGGGGAGCAGTACCGGGCGGTCGGCGGCGAGGGCGTCCACCAGCGGGCCGCCGCACGCGCCGTTCTGGGCGAAGCCGTGGAGGAAGACCACCGGTGCGGCGACCGACACGGCGGAGGTGGCCGGGGTCACGCCGGTGGGGCCCGTCACACGGGCGGCGAGGAGTTCGGGCGGCGCGGCGGAGGGGTCGGATGGCCGTCGGGGCACCGTCCCACCGTAGGCTTGCCCGGCTCATGACCGACCATCCCGCCGTCCCCCCGCCCACGGACGAGCCGGCCCCGGCCGGCCCGTCCGTGGGCGACGTCAACGCCACGTGCTGCGCCACGCTCGTGGACGAGTGGGTTCGCTGCGGACTGCGGCACGCCGTGGTCGCGCCCGGCTCCCGCTCCACGCCGGTGGCGGTGGCGCTCGCCTCGGACGAGCGCGTGGTCACCCACGTGGTGCTCGACGAGCGCTCGGCCGCGTTCACCGCCCTCGGGCTGGGGCTCGCGACCGGCCGACCCGCACTGCTGCTCTGCACCAGCGGGACGGCGGCGGCGGAGTTCCACGCGGCCGTGGTGGAGGCCCACCAGGCCGCGGTCCCGATGCTCGTGGTGACCGCCGACCGGCCGCCGGAGCTGCAGGGGGTGTGGGCGCCGCAGACGATCGACCAGCGCGAGCTCTACGGCGGTTCGGTGCGCTGGTACTGCGAACCGGGGCCGCCATCGGTGGAGGGTGCGCCGTGGTGGCGCGACCTGGCGCGTGACGCGTGGACCCGCACGCTGGGCGCGGTCCCGGGGCCGGTGCATCTCGACCTGGCGTTCCGTGAGCCGCTCGTGGGGGAGGTCGGCGAGTTGCCGCCCGCCGGCGACGCCCTGCCGCCGGCGCGTCCAGGGGCGGGCTGGGCCCTTCCCGACGAGGAGTTGGCGCGCCTGGCCGGAGCGATCGCCGGTCGGCGCGGCATCGTGGTGGCCGGCGTGCGCACGGTGCGGTCCGACGACGCGCACGCGGCCGGGGCCGCGGCCGAGCGTGACGCCGTGATCGGCCTCGCCCGGCAGCTGGGCTGGCCGGTGCTCGCGGACGCGCCCTCGGGCTGCCGGGTGCCCGATCCGCTGGTGGTGGCCGGCTTCGACGTCCTGCTGCGCCACGGACCGACCGCCGAGTCCCTCCGCCCCGAGGTCGTCCTCCGGCTCGGCGGTGCGCCGGCGTCGAAGGTGCTCGACGGGTTCCTGGCCGGCTCCGGTGCGTTGCAGGTGGGGGTGGACCGTGCCGACCGGGTCCCGGATCCGCAGCGGGTGCTGGCCCGCAGCCTGCACGCGGACCCGGTGGAGCTGTGCCGTCGACTCGCCGCCGTGGCGCCCGCCCCGGCCCCGGCCGGGTGGGCCGAGGGATGGGCGGAGGCCGAGCGGGTCAGTGCCGCCGCGGTGTCGGCCACCCTGGCCGCGCACACCGCGGCCACCGAGCCCGCAGTGGCCGTCGACCTCCTCGCCAGCCTGGCGAAGGACGCCACGCTGGTGGTGTCGTCGTCGATGCCGGTGCGCGACCTGGAGTGGTTCGCCCGGCCCCGGGACGGCGTGCGGGTCCTGTCCAACCGTGGTGCGAACGGGATCGACGGCGTGACCTCCACGGCGGTGGGGGTGGCCCTCTCCGGTGTGCCGACCGCTCTGTTGGTCGGTGACCTCGCGTTCCTCCACGACGTGGGAGCGCTGGTGGGCCTGGCCCGGCGTCGCGCCGACCTGGTGGTGGTGGTGGTCGACAACGACGGCGGCGGGATCTTCTCGTTCCTCCCGCAGCGGGACCGGCTGCCCTCCGAGCGGTTCGAGCAGCTCTTCGGTACACCGCACGGCACCGACCTGGTGGCGGTGGCCGCCGCACACGGTCTGCCCGCGGAACGGGTCTCGAGCCGGGCAGGCGTGCAGGCCGCGCTCGCCGGTGCGCTCACGCGCGGTGGTGTGCGAGTGGTGGTGGTGGACTCGGACCGCGACGTCAACGTGGCGGTGCACCGGGAGCTGAACGATGCGGCCGGTGGCGCCCTTGCGGCCGGGCGCTACCGTGGCGGGTGACACCGACCGGGGGGTGCCGATGGGCCACGACGACACGGAGCGATCGACCGCGGAGCGGCACCTGGCCGCGCTGGACGCCGAGCTGGTCTCGCCACCGGTGCCCCGACGCGTGGGTGCCACCCGGGTGGCCGAGGGTCGGGTGCTGGCCTGGGCGGAGTACGGGCATCCCGACGGGGACCCGGTGCTCTGGTTCCACGGCACGCCCGGCGCTCGCCACCAGATCCCCCCGACGGTGGACCGGGTGGCGCTGGAGCGCGGCTTCCGCGTGATCGCGGTGGAGCGCCCCGGCAGCGGCCGTTCCACCGACCACCGCTACCACCGCATCGTGGACTTCGCCCCCGACGTCGCGGCGCTGCTCGACGGGCTCGACCTCGAGCGTGTGGCCGTCGTGGGGCTGTCGGGCGGCGGGCCGTACACGCTGGCGGTGGCCCACCACCTTCCCGACCGGGTGGTCGCGGCCACGCTCCTCGGCGGGCTGGGGCCCACCCGCGGGCCGGACGCGGTGTTCTCCTACACGCGGGTCATGCGGTTCGCTGCGCCGGCGTTCGAGGTGCTGCGCAGCCCGGTCGGCGCGGCGCTCGGCCGGGCGATCCCGCACGTGGAGCCGTACGCCGATCCCGTGTTCTCCGCCTACGTGCGCGTGCTGGGTTTCGCCGACCGACCGGTCCTCAACGACGCGGCGTTCAAGGCGATGTTCCTCCACGACCTGCTGACCGCCGGCGAGTTGCGCTCCGTGGCCCACGACATGGCGCTGTTCAGCCGCCACTGGGGCTTCCTGCTCGGTGAGGTCCGTACGCCCGTGGTCGTCTGGCAGGGCCTGGCCGACACGATCGTCCCGCCCAGCCACGGGCATCACCTCGCGGCCCGCCTGCCCCAGGGCGAGCTCCACGTGCGCCCCGGGGAGGGGCACTTCGCCGGCTTCGCCGACGTGGTCTCGGTGCTCGACCGCCTCCGGGAGGTCTGGGCCCGGGAGACCCACACGGTCGCCTGAGCGCACCCGCTCCGGGGCGCCGCTCAGAGTCGCAGCAACGCTCCGAGCGTGGCCTGTGCCTTCGCTCGGGTCTCCTCGAGTTCCGCGACCGGATCGGAGTCGGCCACCACGCCGACACCGGCGAACAGCCGGGCGGCGCGACCCGACAGCTCCACGGAGCGGATGCCGACCGCCCACGAGCCGTTGCCGCCGGCGTCGACCCAGCCGACCGGTCCCGCGTAGCGGCCGCGGTCGGTGCCCTCGAGCCGTGCCTGCAGCTCCAGCGCCGGGGTCCGGGGCCAACCGCCGACCGCCGGGGTGGGGTGCAGCGCCGCGACCAGCTCCAGCACCGACGGCGCCGGATGGCTCAGTCGCCCCTCCACCATCGTGGCGAGGTGCTGGACGGGTCCGGCGGCCACGATCGACGGCTCGGGCTCCGCGTCGAGGTAGGAGCACCACGGCAGCAGTGTCTCGTGGACCATGTCGATGGTGATCTGGTGCTCGACGCGGTTCTTCGACGAGCCGAGCAGTTCGGCTGCCCGGCGCTGGTCCACCTGCGGGTCGCCGGTGCGGGGCGTGGTGCCCGCCATCGGATGGGCCCGCACCACGTCACCGACGCGTGACACCAGCAGCTCCGGGCTGGCACCCACGAACCCGTCGACGCAGAAGCACATCGCGTGGGGCGCGGCGGCGCGGAGGCGGGCGAACACGCGGGCCGGGTCGAAGGACGTGTCCGCACGGAGCTCCAGCTCCCGGGCCAGCACCACCTTGGTGAGGTCACCGTCGACGATCCGCTTGGTGGCGGCGGCCACGTCGTCGCACCAGTCGGCCGGGTCGCGCACGCTGCGGATCGTCACCTCCCCCGGGGCCGGGGGAACGGGCCCGGGCGCCGGCGCCGCACTGCCGTCGTCGACCGTGGTGACCCAGTGGGCTCCCTCGTGGTCGCGGCCGCGCACCACCCGGGGCACCACCAGTTCGGCGGCCGCGCCCCGGTCGTAGGGGAGGGCCCCGAACGCCACCGGCCCGCGCCCGGGGCCGGTCGGTGCGTCGTCGCCCCGGAGGCCGTCGAGCACCTCGGCGACGAGGCCGACGTGGTCCACCCACGGCGCCGGCAGTCCGATGCGCAGCGCCACTCCCTCGTCACCCCAGAGGGTGCGACGCGGCGAGGCGAACGCCACCAGCGGGCGGCCGGGCTCGACCACCGGTTCGCCCGGGTCGGTGGGACGGGTGACGGCCCTCACGGCCGGACGACCCGGGTGGCGGTGATGAGCTGGGCGATGCCGCCGGAGAGCAGCGTCCGTCGGACGTCGTCGAAGCCGGCCCGTTCGACCATCGCCTGCAGTTCGGGCCACTCGGGCAGGTACGCCACCGACCGGGGCAGGTAGCGGTAGGCGGACCCGTCGGAGAGGAGCCCGCCGATCACCGGCACCACCTTGCCGAAGTAGACCGAATGGCCGAGGCGCAGGACGGGGTGGGGTGGTTCGGCCACCTCCACGACGGCGAGGCGGCCACGGTCCCGTGTCACCCGGGCGAGTTCGTCGAGGGTGGCCTGCAGGTCGGTGAAGTTCCGCAGCGCGAAGCCGCAGGTGGCCCCGTCGACCGCGGCGTCGGGGAACGGGAGCGCGGCGCCGTCGCACTGGACCCTCGGGAACGGCACCGGCGCAGCAGCGAGCATCCCGTGACTGAGGTCGGCCCCCAGCGGCACGAGGTGGCGTCCGGCGAGGTCGCGGGCGAGGTCGCCGGTGCCGCACGCCAGGTCGACCACCACCGAGCCGGGTGCGAGGCCGAGGGCCGACACGGTGCGCCGTCGCCACCCGACGTCCATGCGGAACGTCATGACGCGGTTCACCATGTCGTAGCGCGGGGCGATCACATCGAACATCGCCTGCACCGAGGCCGTCTTGGCGTCGCCGGTGGGGAGGGGCTGGTCGGGGCGGGGGATCAGCGTCCTCGGATCGGTCACGCCCGCAGCCTACGGCGCCGGGTCAGCGGGCCAGCAGCCCCCGGGTGACCAGCGCCGCCCGGGCGGCCGCCGGGGTGCTGAACGCGATCGCGTCCCACCCTGCGGCCCGGGCCCCGTCCACGTTGGGGTCGCTGTCGTCGAGGAAGACGGCCTGGTGCGGGGCGAAGCCGAAGCGTGCCTCGCAGCGCCGGAAGATCTCCGGATCCGGCTTGCACACGCCCTCGTCGCCCGAGATCACGATCCCCTCGAGCCGTCCGAGCACCGGGAAGGCGTCCACGACGCCCTCGAAGCAGATGGACGACCAGTTGGAGAGGCCGAGGCAGCGCCGGCCGGCGGCGAGCAGGTCGTCGATGAGCGAGACGGTGCCCTCGATGGGCTCACCGAGGCTGGCGCGGAAGTGCTCGACGTAGCCGTCCACGACCCAGCCGTGGCCGGGGTGCCGTTGTTCCATCGCGTGGCGCACCTCGTCGAGGTCGGCGCCCCGGTCGAGGTGGACGTTCGCCTCGAGGTCGAAGACCTCCTCGGCGAGGCGCTCCACCTCGTCGGGGTCGTCCACGAACCGGGCCAGTGCCTTGCGCCGGTCCCAGGGGATGACCACGTTGCCGAGGTCGAACACCACCACCCGGTCGTCGGCCGGGCTCACCCGGCGACCGCCTGCTCGCGCGCCCAGCGGTAGTCGGCCTTGCCCGACGGTGACCGTTGGATCGCCGGCCGGTACACGATCGCCTTGGGGAGCTTGTAGCGGGCCACGTGCCGGGCGGCCTCCTCGAGGAGGTCGGCGTCGGAGGCCTCCACCCCGTCGGCGAGCCGCACGACCGCCACCACCTCGTTGCCCCACCGTTCCGAGGGTCGTCCGGCCACCACGCAGTCGAACACCGCGGGGTGCCGCAGGAGGGCCTGCTCCACCTCCTCGGCGAAGATCTTCTCGCCCCCGGAGTTGATCGTCACCGAGTCACGGCCGAACAGCTCCAGCGTGCCGTCGCCCCGTAGCCGGGCCCGGTCGCCGGGGACCGAGTACCGCACCCCGTCGACCACCGGGAAGGTGCGCGCGGTCTTGGCCTCGTCGCCGAGGTAGCCGAGCGGCACCCGCCCCGATTGGGCGAGCCATCCCATCTCGGGGTGGCCCGCCTCGAGCACCCGGTCGAGGTCCTCGGAGAGGATGCACATCCCGGGTCCGGGGATGAAGTCGCCGGTGGTGGCCTCCTGGCCGGCGGCGGTGAGCTGGCTGCCCTGCTGGCCGGTCTCGGAGGAGCCGAGGCCGTCGAGGAGCATGATCGACGGCAACGCGGCGAGCATCCGGTTCTTCACGCCCGCGGAGAGCGCGGCGCCACCGGACACGATGGCGAGGAGCGAGGAGAGGTCGTGCCCGCCGGCCTCGATGCCCTCCACGAGCGGCCGGCCGAAGGCGTCGCCGACGATGAGGAGGACGTTCACCCCCTCCCGCTCGACGGTCGACAGGAGGTCCTCCACGTCGAGGTGCTGCACCACCGGGGGGATCACGAGGGTGTTGGCGTTGGTGAAGGCGTTGAAGGCCATCCAGTGCGCGGCACCGTGCATGAACGGCGGTCCGGGGAGGAGTCGCGTCCCGCCGTTCGCCGCGTTCCCGACGAGCTCGTCGGGCGAGCCCCACTCCTGCTGGTTGTCGAGGCGGCGGCCCCCGAGTGCGGCCACGAAGATGTCGGCCTGGCGCCACAGCACCCCCTTCGGCATGCCGGTGGTGCCGCCGGTGTAGAGGATGTAGAGGTCGTCGGGGGACCACGACGCCACGAGGTCGGCGGGGAGGTCCGCCGGCGCTGCGCCGAGGGCGTCCTCGTACCACTCGGCGCCGGGGAGGAGGTCGTTGCCGCTCGTGTCGTGCACCTGGAGGAGGATCTCCAGGCCGGGAAGGCGGTCGCGCACCTCGGCCAGGGTCGGTGCGAACGCCGAGTGGTACACCACGGCGCGGGCCCGGCTGTCGTCCAGCAGGTACTCGAGCTCCTCGGCCACGTAGCGGTAGTTCACGTTGAAGGGGGCGACGCGTGCCTTGTAGCTCCCGAGCATCGCCTCGAGGTACTCCGGCCCGTTGTGGAGGTAGATGGCCAGGTGGTCCTGACCCGACTCGTGGCCGGCGAGCCCGGCACGCGGGCGGACCTCCCCGAGCCCCCGTGCGCGGAGGGCGTTGGCCAGGCGCCGGGTGCGGTCCCCGACCTCCCGGTAGTCGAGGCGGCGCTCCGGGCCGACGATGCACTCACGGTCGGGCACCGTGGCCTCGATCAGCTCGTGGACGCCTGCCAGGTTGTACTCCACGTGGTCCCCCTCGGAGCCGTGCCGGGGAATCTAGGACCGGGGATCGCCGGACGACAGACGGGTCACGGGTGCGGCGGCGCGGGCGGGGGCGCCGTGCGGTCAGCGGCAGACCGTGCCGTCGGGGGGCACCCGCAGCTCGGTCACGTACCGGTCGACGATCCGGGTCACGCAGCGGTCGGCGCCGTAGGCGGTGTGACCGCCCCGCTCGGCGGTGACGAGCACCCCGGAGGCGAGCCGGTCGGCCACGGCCACCGCGTTCGGGTACGGCGTGGCGGGGTCGCCGGTGTTGCCCACCACCAGGATCGGGGGCGCGCCCTGTGCCACCACCGGTGCGGGTGTGCCGACGGGCGCCGCGGGCCAGGTCGCGCAGACCAGTAGCTCGTTGGCCACCGACCCCCCGAAGCGGGGGGCCACGCGGCGGGCCTCGTCGGCGAAGGCCCGGTAGGCCTCCTCGCCCCGGGGCGGCGGCGTGTCGGTGCACACGACGGCGGCGTAGGAACCGAAGCCGCCGAAGTCGTAGTAGCTGTTCGCGAGTTCGACCATCCTGCGTCCGTCACCCCGTTCCGCGGCGGCGAGGGCGGGGCCGAGCTCCTCCCAGCCGTCGTCGAGGTAGGCGACGTAGGTGGCGGCGACCGCCACCTCGGAGGGGCTGAGCCGGGCCCGCCCGGCCGGGATCGGCGCGCCCTCGGCCGTCGCCTTCACCCGGTCGTAGGCGGCGCCGAGGTCGTCGACGCCACAGCGGCGCCGGCCGGCCTCACGGCAGCGGACGGCGTTGGCGTCGAACGCGGCCTCGAAGGCCCGGGCCTGGCCCAGGAGGAACTCGGTGTAGCCGAGGGCGGGGTCGACCACGCCGTCGAGGACCATCGTGCGGATCTCGGCGGGGAAGAAGGCGGCGTACTGCTGGCCGATCTGCGTGCCGTAGCTGAAGCCCACGAAGTTGAGGGGACCCTGGTCGAGGGCGCGCCGGATGGCCTCGAGGTCGCGGGCCACCTCGGCCGTGCCGAGGTGGGGGAGGAGGGGCCCGTCGGCGGCCTCGCAGGCGCTCGACACCCGCCGTGCCGCAGCGTCGAGCCCGGCCTGCTCGTCCGGGGTGTCGGGGTCCGCGTCGAGTTCCAGGAAGCGGGCGACCCCGTCGCTGCAGGTCACCGCGGTGGAACTGCCCACGCCGCGCGGGTCCCAGCTCACCGTGTCGAACCGCTCGGTGATGCCCGGGCCCAGCGGTTCGTCGGCGAGGAAGTCGAGGCCCGACGCGCCCGGCCCGCCGGGGTTGGTGACCACGGAACCCTCCGGGTCCCCCGAGGCGGGGATGCGACCGAGGGCGAGCTCGACGGTGGATCCGTCGGGTCGCGACCAGTCGAGGGGCACCGTGAGCGTGGCGCACTGGAGGTCCGGGTTCCCGTCGAGGGCGCAGTCGCGCCACGTCAGCGGCGCGGGTCGCCAGCCCGCCGGGAAGCCACTGGCCGAGGGCGTGACCGGGGTGGTGGTCGGGGCGGTGGTCGGGGCGGTGGTCGGGGCGGTGGTCGGGGTGCTGGTGGGCGCGGCCGTCGTCGTGCTCGCCGGGCGTTCCCGCGACGTGTGCCCGGCGTCCGCTCCGCCGTCGGTGCAGCCGCCGGTGGCCGTCGCGGCCGTGGCGGTCACGAGCAGCCCGGTGGCGAGGGCCCGGCAGCGGTGTCGGCCTCGTCGGGGCGCTCGGATCCGTGGCACGGCGGGTCAGCGTACGGCCTAGGGTCCCGGCATGATCTTCGGTGTCTTCGCCCCGCAGGGATGGACGCTCGAGCTGGCCGGTGTGGCCGGCGACCGGGCCAAGTGGGAGACCACGGTGGGCACGGCGCTGGCCGCGGAGGAACTGGGCTTCGACTCGATCTGGGTCTACGACCACGTGCACAACGTGCCGGTGCCGTCGCAGGAGTCGATGTTCGAGTGCTGGACCACCGTGGCCGCGCTGGCGCAGGCGACCAGCACGATCCGGCTCGGCCAGATGGTCAGTTGCGCGGGCTACCGGAACCCGGCCCTGGTGGCGAAGATGACCGCCACCATCGACGTGATCTCGAACGGCCGCCTCGACTGGGGGATCGGCGCCGGCTGGTACGAGCAGGAGTACCTGGCGTACGGCTACGAGTTCCCCTCCGCGGCCGACCGCATCCGCATGCTGCGCGAGACGGTGGAGATCGTCACCCGCATGTGGTCCGAGGGGGAGGCGACGTTCGAGGGCCGTCACTTCTCGGTCAACGGCGCGCAGTGCGACCCGAAGCCCGTGCAGTCGCCCCGCCCGCCGGTGTGGATCGGCGGCGGTGGCGAGCAGCTCACCCTGCGGGTGGTGGCCCGCCACGCCGACCGGTCGAACTTCGGGGGGAAGCCCCACGAGTGGACCCACAAGTGCGAGGTGCTCGAGGAGCACTGCCGGGCCGTCGGGCGCGACTACGACGAGATAACCAAGACGTGGTCACCCGAGGTGTTCATCCGCGAGAGCGAGCAGGAGATCATCGACGGCGGCACCCGCAGCTTCTGGGGTGAGCCGTTCGAGTCGTGGCGCGAGGGCAACCTCGTCGGCACCCCCGAGCAGGTGTGCGAGAAGCTGGCCCAGTACCGCGACCTCGGCTGTGGCGGTGTGGTGCCCTGGTGCGCGGACTACCCCGAGCACGAGACGCTGCGGCTCCTCGCCGAGAAGGTGATGCCGGAGTTCCGCTAGGCCGACGGGTCAGGCCGGTGGGGCCAGTTCGTCGGGCGGTCGCCCGAATCGGTGGGCGGGCATCACGTTCCCGCGGGGCGTGACGATCTCGAAGCCGTGTTCCGCAGGACGGACCGACCATCCCCGACGGTGGACCACCCGGTGGTGGTGCCGGCAGAGCGGGGCGAGGAGGTCGAGGTCGGTGTGGCCGCCGTCCTCCCAGTGCTCCACGTGGTGCAGGTCGACCCACGCCATCGGCGCATCGCAGCCGGGGAAGCAGCAGCCGCCGAATCGGTGGGCCACCGCTCGGCGCTGGGCGGCGCTCGCGAGCCGCTGACGTCGACCCAGGTGCAGCACCTCCCCGTGGGCGTCCTCCACCAGCGGGCGGAACGTGGCGTCGCAGCAGAGCAGCCGGGCAACGGAGGGTCGGACCGGCATGCGATCCAGCGTGCGGACCAGGAGTCCGTCGAGCCAGTGACCCCGCGAC
Organism: uncultured Actinomycetes bacterium; assembly: GCA_903868545.1. Classification (GTDB taxonomy): domain Bacteria; phylum Actinomycetota; class Acidimicrobiia; order Acidimicrobiales; family Microtrichaceae; genus CAIPVR01. Next base: position 7,826 of record CAIPVR010000330.1, on the reverse strand, counting down.
TCACCGTCGACGGGGCAGGGGGCCTCGTCCTCGGGGGTGGTGATCACGAGGGCGACGTCGGCCACCGGCGCCGCACCTCCCGCGGCCGCGACGCGCCCACCGGCGACGAGGTTCGCCAGCGCGAGGGCGTAGAGCGCTGCCGGTGGCGGGATCGTGGTCTCCCCGTCGGTCGCTTCGGCGTCACGTCGGTACTGGTGCAGCAGCCGTTGCGCCTCGGCGATGACGGCCTCGCGGAAGCCGAGGGCGGCATCTCCCACGAGGGCACCGCCGAGCAGCAGGGTGCCGTCGGGGAGGTCGTCCATGGTGAGCCGGTTGCGCTCGATCGGCGGTTCCGCGCCGTCCCCGTCGGCGAGCTCCACGAGGGCCCGTACGTCCCGCGCCCACCGCTCGAACCGCACGCCGACCGCCAGCTCCACGAACCGTTCCTGGGCCTCGGCCACGAAGTCCGCCACGCGGGGTGTGGTGAGCCGGGCCAGGAGTCGCACGTGATCGAGCGTGAGGTGGCCGGCCACGAGGGCGGCGTCGATGACCGGATGGGTGCGGAGGAACGAGCCGCAGGCGACGAGCGCCCCGGCGGTGGGCGAGGCGAGACGATGGGCGAACCCGAGCCAGCCGGTGGTGCGCAGCCCGGTCGCGCGGTCGGTGGCGCCGCGCGCGTCGAGCTCCGCCACCACGTGGGCCTCGGCCGCGTCGAGCGCGCGGCGGGCCGCCTCCATCCGCTGCACCCGTGCCATGAGCTCCTCGTCGCTCAGGCGGCGGACGTCAGCAGCATCGGCACCGGCGGCATCGGCAGGGCCGGCAGCTCCGTCGGCGCCGTCGGCGGCGCCAGCGGTATCGAACATGTGTGCGTTCTACCCGCGCCGTGTGACACCCGGTCGGGCCCCGGACCGGGGACGGGTGCCCGGTCCCTGCCGGGCCCGCATCGACGAGGGCTACTCCGCGTAGCGGAAGATGATCTCGGCCACGCACGCCGGCTTGTCGGTGCCCTCGACCTCGAAGGTGAAGGTCATGTGGATCTGGGCCCAGCCGCCGCCGAGGTCCTTCACCTCGTCGAGCTGGGCGCCGAGACGGAGGTTGGAACCCACCGGGACCGGCGACACGAAGCGCACCTTGCCGAGGCCGTAGTTCACGCCCATCTTGATGCCGCTGACCGTGAGGATCTGCGGCATGAGCACCGGGCCGAGCGAGAGCGTCAGGTAGCCGTGGGCGATCGGGCCGCCGAACGGTGACTCCTTCTTCGCCCGCTCCACGTCGACGTGGATCCACTGGTGGTCGCCGGTGGCGTCCGCGAACGTGTTCACCCGCTCCTGGGTGATCTCCAGCCAGTCCGAGTACCCCAGGTGGCTGCCCACCAGCTCGGTCAGTCCTGCGATGCCGTTCACCTCGGTTGCCATGGGCGCGATCATGGCCCCGGTGGACGCCGAGCGGCCAACCCGCACCTCAGCTGAACCAGACCTTCTGGTGTTCGCGGCTCTGGGTGTGCAGGAGCAGCGCGATCAGCGCGTAGACGAACAGGGCGTTGATGATCCCGCCCGGGATCAGCACGGCGCCGAGGTTGCCGAACAGGTTGCCGTCCAGGAGCAGGATGACCGCCGGCACGGCGATCGGCAGGAAGGCCGCCACGACGGCCACCTCGTAGCCCCGCTTCCGCTCGTTCGCGATGCCGTGCGCGCCGTAGACGTTGGCCGCGAGGCTGCCGAAAAGGAGCACGCGGTAGAGCAGCGCCAGCATCCCGCCGGACCCCAGCCCGCGGAGGCTGCCGAGGGCGGCGAGGGCCAGCCAGAAGGCGTTGAAGTACAGCAGGAACTGCGCGATCACCAGGGTCTGCGGCAGCCGACTGTTGAACCAGCGACGGTCGTTCATGGATGACAGTGTGGCCCAGCCCCCCACCCGTCACGGGGTCGCCGGGGTGGTCCTCGCCGCCGGAGAGGGCCGCCGACTCCGTCCGCTCACCCGGTTGCGGCCCAAGCCGCTGTGTCCCGTGGCCAACCGGCCGCTCGTGGACCATGCCATCGCTGCGGTCCGCTTCGCCTGCGCGGACGTGGCGGTGAACGTGCACCACGGCCGTGACGCCATGGAGGCGCACCTCGCCGGGTCGGCCGTCCACGTGTCGGTGGAGGAGGACCGGGCGCTCGGCACCGCCGGGGCGCTCGGCCGTCTGAGGGGCTGGTTCGACGGTCGGGCCGCGCTCGTGGTCAACGCCGACACGCTCCACGACGCCGACCTCCACGAGTTCCTCGCAGGGTGGGACGGTGAGCGCGTGCGGGTCCTCACCGCGACCCCGGGACCGTTCGGTCCGCGGAGCTCGGTGGTGGCCTCGATCGTGCCGTCCGCCGCGGTGCAGCGTCTCGACGAGCGGCCCGCAGGTCTCTGGGAGGTGCTCTGGCGTGACGAGGTGGCCGCCGGCCGGCTGGCGACGGCGCACGTCGAGGGCCGGGTGCTCGACTGCGGCACTCCCGCCGACTACCTCGCCGCCAACCTGCTGCTCTCCGGCGGCGACTCGGTGGTGGGCGAGGGCGCGGTGGTGGAGGGTCGGGTGGAGCGCTCGGTGGTGTGGCCGGGGTCGCGCGTGGGTCGGCACGAGCACCTGTCCGACGCGATCCGGGCCGGCCGCGTCACGGTGCTCGTCCGCTGACCCGGCCGCACGAGCAGGGGGTCAGCGGCGGCGGGGGGCGGGTACCGGTCGGGCCTCGTGGCCCGCGCGCAGCTGCCCGCAGGCCGCGTCGATGTCCGAACCACGCGTGTCGCGCACGGTGACGTTCACCCCGGCGGCGCTCAACCGGTCGTGGAAGGCGTGCACCCGGTTCCGGGAGGAGCCGCGGACGGGGTAGCCGGGCGTGCTGTTGAGGGGGATGAGGTTCACGTGGGCCCGGAGCCGGCGGGCCAGCCCGGCGAGCCGGTCGGCGTCGGCGAACCGGTCGTTGACCCCCTCGATCATCGCCCACTCGAAGCTCAGCCGCCGGTGGGTGGCCTCCACGTAGGCCTCGCACGCGTCGGTGAGTTCGGCGAGCGGGTAGCGGCGGTTGATCGGCACGAGCTCGTCGCGGAGCGCGTCGTCGGCCGCGTGCAGCGACACCGCGAGGTTCACCGGCAGGTCCTCGCCGGCGAGGCGCCGGATGCCGGGCACGATGCCGACGGTCGACAGCGTCAGGTGGCGGGCGCCGATGCCCACGTCGTCGTGGAGGCGGTGCACCGCCGCCCACACCGCGTCGAAGTTGGCGAGCGGCTCGCCCATCCCCATGAACACGACGTTCGACACCCGTCGGCCCCCCGCCGCCCGGCGCGCGGCCATCACCTGTTCCACGATCTCGCCGACCGACAGCTGGCGCTCGAAGCCCGCCTGGCCGGTGGCGCAGAATCCGCAGGCCATCGCGCAGCCGGCCTGGGTGGACACGCACACCGTGGAGCGGTCCTCGTAGTGCATCAGGACGGTCTCCACCCGGGCGCCGCCCGCGAGTTCCCAAAGCCACTTGGTGGTGTCGCCCTCGTCGGTGACCGACCGGGTGACCTCGGTGAGCGCCGGGGGGAGTTCCTCGGCCAGGCGGGCGCGGAGCGCGGCGGGCAGGGTCGTGAGCTCCGCGAACTCCTTTCCCTGGCGGTAGAGGCCGTCCCAGAGCTGGTCGATCCGGTACCGCGGCTCCGCGGCGAGGAGGTCGCCGAGGGCCGCCCGGTCGGGGTCGTACTGCGTGTTCACGTCGTCCCGGCCGCCGCGGCGCCGGCCGCGTACCCGCCGTCGGAGTGGTGGCGCGTGAAGCCGAGCCGCCGGTAGAGCCGCTGGGCGGCCTGGTTGTCGGCCTCCACGTAGAGCAGCGCCACACCCACCCCCCGGGCGGTGAGGTGGTCGAGGCCGGCCAGGACGAGCGAGCGGCCGAGCCCGGTGCCGTGGAGGTCGGGGTCGGCCGCGATCAGGAAGATCTCGCCCTGCTCGGGCTCGGTCGCGGTGGCCGGGTGGACGCGGGTCCAGCAGAACCCGTCGATCCTGCCGTCGGGTCCCTCGTGCACGAGCACGCCGTCGAGGTCCACCCAGTCCTCGTCGAGCGCAGCGGCGAGGCGGTCACCGTCCCAGTCGGCCTGGTCGGGGTGCCACCGGAACGCACGGTTGTTGACCCTGAGCACCCCGGTCTCGTCCGCGTCCCGGCGGAGGGCCCGCACCGCGAGGCCGGCACCGGCGAGGCGCTCGGCGTGGCCGGGCACGGGGAGCGTGACGCGGAGCTGGTCGAGCGTGCGCACCCGCCGGAGCCCGGCCGCGGCCATCACGGTGTCGCTGTCGTCGTCGAGGGGCGACACCCAGCGGAGCGACCCGGCGCGCCGGTCCGGCTCGGGTCGGGTTGCTGGGGGCACGTCGTCGGTGGGGGGCACCGGCGGTGAAGGCTACCGTTCGCCGGTGGCCGCACCGTCCGAGCACACCCCGGCGCGCCGGCGACCGAGGACGCCGGCGGGCCGGGCCCGTCGCACCCACGAACTGCTGGCGCTCGAGTACCCGGAGGCACACTGCGAGCTCGACCACCGCGACGCGTACGAGCTGTTGGCGGCCACGATCCTGTCGGCGCAGTGCACCGACGCCCGGGTCAACCAGGTCACACCCGCACTGTTCGCCCGGTACCCCACGCCGGCGGACCTGGCCGAGGCCGACCCGGAGGAACTCGAGGAGATCATCCGGTCCACCGGGTTCTTCCGTTCGAAGGCGAAGAGCCTGATCGGCATGGCCGACGGCCTCGTCGACCGCTTCGGCGGTGAGGTGCCCGGCGCGATGGCCGACCTCACGTCGTTGCCGGGCGTGGGGCGCAAGACCGCCAACGTGGTCCGCAGCGTGGCGCTCGGCCTCCCGGGGTTGCCGGTGGACACCCACGTGCTCCGCCTCTCGAAGCGCCTCGGGCTGACCGAGGACGACGACCCGGTACGGGTGGAGCACGAGCTGGGGCCGATGGTGCCGGCCGCCGAGCGGGGCGAGTTCTCGTTGCGGCTGATCCTGCACGGCCGGCGGGTCTGCGCGGCGCGTCGGCCGGCCTGCGAGCGGTGCGTCCTGGCGTCGTTCTGCCCCTCCGTCCAGGCCTGAACGACGCGCTGACGGGCATCCGAACCGGTGCCTGGGCGGCCTTCGGGCGACCGCGCGACCGGCCCCGTGACGGCCATCGAGGCCCCACCGGACCGCCGTTCCGCGGGTGCCCCGGGACGCTGTTCCGGAACACTCGACACCTCGGGGACGTTGTGCTCAACTGTCGCTCGCCAGGTTCCCGCCACCTGGTAACAGGCGTCCCTGGGCTCCCGCCGCCCGGGACGTCCGTCCGGCGCCCCTCCGGGGCGCCGGATGCGTTTTCGGCCCGGACGCCGGCGCAGGTCAGTCCGTCGGCGGCAGCGAGCCCAGCGCCCGGGTGAGCCGGCGCGTGGCCGCCCGCAGGTGACGCTCGATCTCGTAGAGGTCGCCGAGCAGGTCGTCGCGTTCGGTGCCGCGCACCTCCGCGGCGGCGGCGTCGAGACGTTCGACGGCCTGGTCGAGCGTCGACTGCAGGGAGGCCAGGTCGGCGTGCAGGCTCACGGTGACGTTCCTAGCACCCGTCGCGCCCGGGTCCGGCCCCGCCCGGAACCGGCGGGGAGTCGGCAGGGGCGCGGGCTACCGTGCACGCCGTGCTGAACCGACTCGACCTGCGCGGTGTGGCCGACCCGGCGCCGTTGCTCCCCCGGCCGGAGGTGGCGGGCGGCGAACCGCTCGCGGCCGTCCGGGAGATCCTCGCCGAGGTGCGCGAACGGGGCGACGAGGCGCTGTTCGACCTCACCGAACGGTTCGACGGTGTGCGGCCGGTGTCGCTGCGGGTGCCGGCCGAGGAGATCCGGGCCGCGCTCGCCGCCACGCCACCCGACGTGGTGGCCGCGCTCGAACTGGCACGGGAGCGGATCGCCGAGCACCACCGGGCCCAGCTGCGGCCGGAGGTGGTCCACGACACCGACGGCGTGCGGATCCGTTCCTACCTCCGGCCCGTGGACCGGGTGGGTTGCTACGTGCCGGGTGGGCGGGCCTCGTACCCGTCGACCTTGCTGATGACCGCGGGGCCCGCGCTCGTGGCCGGCGTGCCCGAGGTGGCGGTGTGCGTGCCGCCGAACCGCGACACGGGGTCGGTGAGCACGGTCACGCTCGCCGCGGCCGCGGTGGCCGGGGTGGAGGAGGTCTACGCGCTCGGTGGTGCCCAGGCGATCGGCGCCCTCGCCGACGGCACGGCCTCGGTGCCCCCGGTCGACGTGATCTGTGGTCCCGGCAACCGCTACGTGGCGCTCGCCCAGCGGGAGGTCTCCGGCCGGGTCGGCGTGGCCGCGGCCTTCGCCGGTCCGAGCGAGGTGGTGGTGCTCGCGGATGCGAGCGTCCCGGCGGAGTTCGCTGCGGTCGACGTGATCCTCCAGGCCGAGCACGGGCCCGACGGCCTCGCGTGGCTCATCACCTGGGACGAACAGGTGGCCGACGACGTGGATGCGGCGATCGGGCGCCTGGTGGCCGAGGCGCCCCGGGCGGCGGAGATCACCGCCACGCTCGCATCGGCCGGCCACGCCGTGCTGGTGGACTCGCCGGAGGCGGCCGTGGCCGTGGCCGACCTCGTGGCGCCGGAACACCTCGAGCTGCTCTGCGACGGTGCCGAGGCGTTGGTGCCGCTGGTCCACCACGCGGGCGCGATCTTCGTGGGCCCGTGGTCGCCGGCGTCGGTGGGCGACTACCTCGCCGGCCCGAGCCACGTGCTGCCGACCGACGGCACCGCCCGCTTCGCCTCGGCGCTCACGGTGGACGACTTCCTCAAGCACCACCACGTGATCACCGTCGACGGTCCCGCGCTCGAGCGGATCGGTCCCGCGGTGATCGCCCTCGCCGACGCGGAGGGGCTCGACGCGCACGCCGAGTCCGTCCGTCTGCGGCTCGCCGCCCGTCGGGACGGTGCGTGATGGGCCGCCCACGGGTGCGCGACGACCTGGCCCTGATGGAGGGGTACCACTCGCCGCAGGTGGACGTGCGGGTCCGCCTCAACACGAACGAGGCGCCGGAGCCGCCGCCCGCCTCGTTCACGGCGTCGCTCGCGACGGCGCTCGGTGGGGTGGCCTGGCACCGCTACCCCGAGCGGGGTGCCACCGCCCTGCGGGCCCGGATCGCCGAGGTGGAGGGTGCCGCCGTGCCCGGCGGCCTCACCGCCCGACAGGTGTTCGCGGCGAACGGGTCCAATGAGGTGCTGCAGACGGTCCTGCTGACCTACGCCGGTGCCGGCCGCAGCGTCGTCACCTTCGAGCCCACGTACGCGTTGCACGCCCACATCGCCCGGGTCACCGGTGCGACCGTGGTGGAGCTCGACCGTCGCGAGGACTTCACGCTCGACCTGCACCGGGCGACCGCGGAGATCGCCCTCCACCGCCCTGCGGTGACCTTCCTGTGCTCGCCGAACAATCCGACCGGCCGGGTGGAGGACGAGGCCACCGTGCGGGCGGTGCTCGACGCGGTGGAGGCGGTGGACGGCCTGCTCGTGGTCGACGAGGCCTATGGGCAGTTCGCCCCGTGGTCGGCGCTCGGGCTCGTGGCCGAGGATCGCAACGTCGTGGTCACCCGCACCTATTCGAAGACGTGGTCGGCGGCCGCGCTGCGACTCGGGTACCTGGTGGGGCCCACCTGGATGGTGGACGCGCTCGAGCAGGTGGTGCTGCCGTACCACCTCGATGAGGTGACCCAACTGGCGGGCGTGCTGGCCCTCGACCACCTCGGTGAGATGCAGGCCCGGGTCGCCCGGCTGGTCGAGGAGCGCGGTCGCGTGGCGGCCGTGCTGGCGGGACTGCCGGTGGAGCAGTGGCCGAGCGGGGCG
>CAIPVR010000329.1 GCA_903868545.1 uncultured Actinomycetes bacterium | reverse complement strand
CGAGGTGCCCCCGGCCGGGTGCGTGGCCGTCCATGGTGGCGGCCCAGCTGCGCGCCCGCTCGCCGGCGGGCGCGGGCCCCGGTCGCGGGGTGGTGGTCGGCGGTTCGCTCACGCCGACGATGCTACGCGGGCCCGCTGACAGCGGTGCTCGACCCACCCGGGCCGTGGCGCCGCCGGAACGGGGTCGCGGCCCCGGGCCGGGCGACCCGTATCCTCGGGGCCGTGTCGAACTTCGTGGACGAGTGCGCCCTCAACGTGAAGGGCGGCGACGGTGGTGCGGGCAGCGTCTCGTTCCGCCGCGAGGCGCACACGCCCATGGGTGGTCCCGACGGCGGCGACGGCGGCCGTGGCGGCGACGTGTGGCTGACCGCGGACCGCAACGTGGCCAGCCTGCTCGCCTTCCGGGACCACCCCCACCGCAAGGCGCCGTCGGGGCGCCACGGCGCGGGCAAGCGTCGGCACGGCGCCTCGGGCGACGACCTCGTCGTGAGGGTGCCGGTGGGGACCCAGGTGCGCGACCGCGACGGCACCGTGCTGGCCGACCTCACCACCGAGGGCGACCGGTGGCTCGCAGCGGCGGGCGGCCAGGGTGGCAAGGGCAACGCCCGCTTCCTGTCGAACCGCCGGCGCGCCCCCTCGTTCGCGGAGCAGGGCGAGGTGGGGGAGGAGCGGTGGATCTGGCTGGAGCTGAAGCTGCTCGCCGATGTGGCGCTCGTGGGGTTCCCCAACGTGGGCAAGTCCACGCTCATCTCCCGTATCTCCGCCGCACGTCCGAAGATCGCCGACTACCCGTTCACCACGCTCGAGCCCCAGCTCGGGGTGGTCCGCCTCGATGACGGCTTCGAGATGGTCGTGGCCGACATCCCCGGCCTCATCGAGGGCGCGGCCGAGGGTCGCGGCCTCGGCCACCGCTTCCTGCGGCACATCGAGCGGGCCCGGGCCCTCGTGCTCCTCCTCGACCTGTCGCCGCTCGCCCCCGCCTCGCCGGAGGACCAGGAGACGGTGCTCCTCGGCGAGCTCGCCGACTACCGCTCCGAGCTGCTCGAGCGGCCCCGCGTGCGGGTGGGCTCCCGCGCCGACCTCGCCGACGACGGGGCACTGGCCGGTTTCGGTGGACTGGTGGTGTCGGCGGTGACCGGGCGCGGGATCCCGCAGCTGCTCGGTGCGCTCCGGACGGAGGTGGAGGCGGCCCGCGACGCCGAACCCCGTGCCGAGGGATTCGTGACGCTCCGCCCCGCCGCCGAGGGCATCGAGGTGGTGCGCCACGACGACGGCAGTTTCGAGGTGGTCGGTCGCGAGGCCCTCCGGGCCGTGGCGTTCAACGACCTCACCAACCCGGAGGCACTCGACGTGGCGCACGACCGTCTGGCCCGCCTCGGCGTGGACCGCGCGCTGGGCCGGGCCGGTGCCCGGCCGGGCGACGTGGTGCACATCGGCGACCTGAGCTTCGAGTACGAGGACTCGGACGTGTTCGACGGAGGCGGCGACCGGGGGCGTGGACGATGAGGCTGGTGGCCAAGGTCGGCACTTCCAGCCTCACCGACGACCACGGCGAGGTGGACCTCGAGGCGGTGGCGCGGCTGGCCGGGGAGGTGGCCGGCGCCCGGGAGGCCGGCCACGAGGTGGTGCTCGTGTCGTCGGGCGCCGTGGCCGCGGGGCTGCCCGCACTGGGGATCCGCGCGGAGGACCGCCCCCGCGACGCCCGGACGCTGCAGGCCGTGTCGGCGGTGGGGCAGGCCCGGATGGTGCAGACCTGGGCGGGCCACCTCGCCGAGCACGGTCTGGTGGCCGGACAGGTGCTGCTCGCCCCCTTCGACTTCATGGTGCGCGCCCAGTACCTGCACGCCCGTTCCACACTGGAGCGGCTGTTGGAGCTCGGAGTGGTGCCCGTCATCAACGAGAACGACGCGGTCGCCGACGACGAGATCCGCTTCGGCGACAACGACCGGATCGCGGCGCTGGTGGCCCAGCTGCTCGGCGCCGAACTCCTCGTGCTGCTCACCGACGCGCCGGGCCTCATGGACGCCGACCCCCGCTTCAGCGAGGAGGCCTCGCTGATCGAGGAGATCGCGGAGGTCGACCACGAGCTCGAGGCCCTCGCCGGTGGGAGCGGGACGGCCCGGGGCTCGGGCGGCATGGCCTCGAAGCTCGCCGCAGCGAAGATGGCGTCGTGGGCGGGTGTGCGGGCCGTGATCGCCGCGGCCGACCGTCCCGGGGTGCTGGCGGACGCGGTGGCCGGCGCCCCCGGCACCGGCACGAACGTCCTGCCCCGGGACCGACGACTGCCCGCCCGGAAGTTGTGGATCGCGTTCGCGCTGCCGGCGGAGGGCCGGGTGGTGGTCGACGCCGGGGCCGCCCGGGCGCTGGCCCGTGGTGGCCGCTCGCTGCTGGCGGCCGGGGTCCTCGGGTGCGAGGGCTCCTTCGAGGAGGGTGCCGCCGTGGAGATCGTCGACGAGTCGGGCCGGGTGGTGGCCAAGGGCCTCGCCGGTGTGGACGTCGCCACCCTGCGGGCGATGGCGGGCCGACGGTCCGACGAACTGGTCGACGGCAGCGGCGAGGTCGTCCACGCGGACGACCTGGTGGTCCTCCCGGGCTGATCCGGCCCGGGTCGGTCGGTGCCGGCCGATTCAGGCGGTGCCGGGCTGCTGCTCGCCGGCCGGCTCCGCAGCGGGTTCCGCAGTGGGCGCAGCGGCCGGGGCCTCGGCGATCCCGAGCTTCGAGCGGATCTCCGAGAGGCGGGCCTGCGCCTCCACGTTGATCGACGCCTGCTCCACCTCGATCATCTTCGACTCCACCGACAGGTCCTGCAGCTCGGCCACGCCCTGGGCCTTGGCGTAGCGCTGCTCGATCTTCTCCCGCACCTCGTCGAGGGTCGGTACGTCCTCGCCCACCTGCTCGGTGAGCGTGGCCATCGCCTTGTTCATCTGCTCCTGCATCTTCGCCTGGTCGAGCTGCGACAGGAGGCGCTGCTTCTCCGACAGCTTCTGCTGGAGCACCCGGGAGTTCTGCTGGACGGCGTTCTTGGCCTGGTCGCTCGCCTGGGCGGCCTGCAGCGACATCGTCTTGAGGTTCTCCACCTCCTGCTCCTTGGCGATCAGCTGGTTGGCGAACGCCTCGGCGGCGGAGGTGTACTCGGCGGCCTTCGCCGCGTCACCCCGCCGGGCGGCCTCGTCGGCCATGAGCACCGCCTGCTGGGCGTTGCGGTTCAGCTTCTCGAGCTCGTCGAGGGCGGCGTTGAGCCGCATCTCGGTCTGCTTCTGGTTGGCCACCACGTTGGCGGCCTGCTCCTTGAGGCGCCGGTGCTGCTCCTGGGCCTCGGTGATGGCCTGTTCGAGCTGGACCTTGGGGTCGGCCTTCTCGTTGAACGCGCTGTTGAGCTTGGCGCCCATGTACTTCCACCAGCGCTTGATCGACTTCCACATGACGTGCTCTCCTCCACGGCCCCGGGGCCCGTGCGGTGCCGACCGGGTGCGACAGCGTGCGGAGCCTAACCGCCCACGGTCCGGCCCCGGCCGCGAAGTCCCTGCCGCAACCTGGCGATCGCGGGCTCGAAGCCCTGAGGCCGCAGCACGAACGTGGCCGGCAGGAACACCGCGACGCCCACCACCAGGCCGACCACCATCTCGAACAGTGGACGGGTCTGCGACGCCGGGCGCAGCAGCTCGAACGTGCCCCACAGCGCCACGAGGACCACGGCCCCCACGGCCACCGAGCGCACCAGCGGGAGCAGGTCCGCCGGGCCGAGCAGGCGACCGACCTGCCGGTGCAGGATCCACAGGGCCAGGACTGCCACCACCCAGTAGGAGAGGGAGTAGGCGAGCGCCAGGCCGGCGGCCCCCATCCATGCGGCGATCGGGAACATGATCACCACGTTGAGGACGTTCTGGAACAGGTTGATCCAGAACGGCGTGCGGGTGTCCTTCCGGGCGAAGAAGGCGCGGACCGCGAAGAGGTAGATCGAGAAGGGCGGGAGGCCCACGGCGAAGGCCTTCAGCATGTCGGCGGTGCGGGCGGTGTCGTCGGGGCCGAAGTTGCCCCGCTGGAGGAACAGCTGGATGAGGGGTGTGGCCAGGAACACCACCCCGGCGGTGGCCGGCACCAGGAACGTGAGCAGCAGGCTGAGTCCCTCGCGGAACCGGCGCCGGTAGGCCGGGGTGTCGCCGTCCACCGCGGCCTCGGCGAGTTCCGGGAGCAGCGCCGTCATCAGCGACACGGCGATGAGCCCGTGCGGCAGCTGGAAGAAGATGAACGCGTAGTTGAACGCCGAGACCGCCCCCGGCTCGAGGGCCCGGGCCAGGGTCAGGATCGCCAGGTACGCGATCTGGTTCGCCGCGGCGAAGCCCACCGTCCAGCCCGAGAGCCGCATCACCTGGCGCACGGCGGGATGACGCGGCCGGAACGACCACTGCAGGTGGATGCCGGAGCTCCGCAGGTAGGGCACGAGTGCGACGGCCATCGCGGCCACGCCGAGGGTGGTGCCGAGTCCGAGCACGTAGACCTGCGAGTTCGGCCGGGTGGTCGACACCCACCAGACGCTGGCCAGCGCGGCGGCGGCCGTGACCAGGTTGGTGAGCACCGGGGTGAACGCCGGGGGCGCGAAGCGGCGGCGGGCGTGGAGCAGGGCCGTGATCAGGGTGGTGACCCCGTAGAACAGCACCTGGGGCAGCAGCAGGGCGAGGAAGTCGTCGCCGAGGGCCAGCTGCTGGGCGCGTTCGGCGCCCTCCAGGGGCCAGGCGAACAGCCGGTTGATCCACGGCGCCAACAGCACCCCCACCAGGGTGAGCGCCACGATGGCCACGAAGGCGACGGTGGTGACCACCGAGGCGGTGTCGTCGTCGGGGTCGTCGAGGCTCCGGACGAAGATCGGCACCAGCGTGGAGCTGAGGACCCCTCCGAGCACCAGCTCGTAGAGGATGTTCGGGGTGGTGTTCGCGAGGTTGTAGATGTCGGCGACCGAGGTGAGGCCGAGCGCCGAGGTGAGGGCCGCCACCCGGATGAGTCCGGTGGCCCGCGACGCGGTGGTGCCGACCGCCGGCAGCGCGCTGGCCCTCAGCAGGCTGCGGCCCCGCCGCCGGGCGAGGCCCGGGTCGCGGGTGGCGCCGCTGCTGCCGTCGACCGGGGTCCGTGCCGGCCGGCCGCCCTCGGCGAGGTCGCGTTCGACTCGGTCGTCGAGCGCCCGGTCGTCGAGTGCGGCGGCCGCGAAGGCCATCTCCTCGGCGACCTCCCGGTCCGACCCGCGATCGGCTCCGCGGTCGGTCCGGCCGGCGCCGCTCCCGGGCCGCGCCGCCGCGTCGTCGGAACGGTCAGTCATGCCGTGGCGCCGGTGCCGGGCAGGGAGGTGGGTCCGCCGGTCTCCTCCACCGCCTGCCGCAGCGCCTCCATCTCACCGACGATCGCGTCCACCTCGGTGTCGAGGCCGCCGAGGTCGGCGCCGTCGCCCTGGGTGACGGACAGTTCCACCGTGCGGGTGACCGTCTCGTCCATCCGGGCGTCGAGGAGGCGGAGCCGGTCGTAGGTGTCGGCGATCGTGGCGTCGAGGCGGGCCGCGGCGGCGAGCTGGGACTCGAGGGCCGCCACGGTCTGCTCGGCCCGCGGACCGGGAGGGCCGGCGCGCACCTGGGCGAGTTCCGCCTGCACGGCGGCGGTGTCGATCCTCGCCCGACCGCCCGTGAGGGAGTTGCCGGCCGCCGCGATGCGTCCCGCCTCGGTCACGGCGGTGTCGAGGCGGTCGCCGAGGCCGCGGAGGCGGTCGAGCAGTGGGCCGTCCCGCAGCCCCCGCAGCGCGTCGTCGAACCGGTGGCGGGCGTCGAGCACCCCCGAGTAGAGGCTCCGCCACGGTTCGGTCAGTGCCCGTGGCGACACGGTGGGGGCGCGGCGCTCGCGTGGCACGGCGGCCAGCACCCGCAGCGCCCAGGCCCCGGCCCCACCGACGACGGCGCCGACCGGACCGAGCCCCACGAGGATCCCGGCCGCTGCGCCCGCACCGACGGCCACGATGGCCGACGACGAGGTCATGGCCCGCGCCACGCGGGGCGTCAGGAACCGGTCGCGGAAACTGGCCATCGGCCCTCAGGCTTGCAGATGGGGCGCCGCCGCGGGACCACCCGACCAGCGCCGGCCGCGGCCGGTCAGAAGTTGCTCACCACCGCGGCGAACACGTCGTTGATCGTGGTGGCGTCGGTGGCCTGGTAGGCGGTGGCGTTGGACGCCTCCGCGATGCGGCGGAGCTCCGTCGGGTTGGCGGCCGACCCGTAGGCGATGGTGAACACCCGCACCGGCGTGGTGGTCTCGCCGTCGCTGTCCTGGCGGATCCTCGACAGCAGCTCGTCGAGTTGGCGCCGGTCGTCGGACTGGTTGCCGTCGTCGTTCATGCCGTCGGTGAGCAGCACCACGGCGTTGATCAGCTTCGGGTCGTAGCCCGCCACCACGTCCTGGTAGCTCTGTCCGGTCACCTCGTACAGCGGTGTGGCGTCCCGGGGTGTGAGCGACTCCACCTGGCTGCGCAGGCGCTCCCGGTTCGGTCCGATCGGGGAGATGGGGGTGATGTCGAGGTAGTTCCTCGAGCCGTCGCCGAGGTTGGTGGTGAAGATCCGCAGCCCCACCTGGTCCTCCGGCTTGAACTGCCCGAGGCCGTTGAGCACCGCCTCCTTCGCCAGGTCGAGCTTGGTGGGGCCGGCCGGATCGTTCGGGTCGGCGGGGTCGCCCATGGAACCCGATACGTCGAGCACCATCAGGACCCGTGCGCCCTTGCGCTGCTGGGCCCACCGGTCGAGCAGGTCCACCATGACCGGACCGGTCGGCACCTCGAGCAGCGTCTGCGGCTGGGAGGGGTCCACCCCGTTCGCTGTGCTGATGGGGGCGCCCACGGCCACGTCGGGGTTGCCGGGACGGAAGCCGAACCGCAGCACCTTCTCCTGGTTCGCCGGACGCAGCACGAACTCCCGGAACTGGTCGGCGGCCTCCTTCTGCTTCGGGGTGACCCAGTCGGCGTCGAGCAGGTACAGCGGGTTGTCGGAGAAGAGGGTCCCCTCGGACGGGTAGATCGCCACCAGCGGGATCCGCGGCTTCCGCGGCTCCTCGCCCTGGTCGAGCACCCCGTCCGGGTTGCCGGCGTTGTAGTCGATGACCGACTTCTCCTCCACGGCCACCGCCGAGGCGTAGTTCAGCGCGGTGCCCCGGCGATCGGCGCGGAACCAGTTGTTGAGGAAGGTCATGGTGATGTCGCCGTAGTGCACCACCGAGGACTCGATGTCGGTTCCGAAGGCCACCACCTGGGGGTTGGCGAGGTCCTCGGCGGACAGGCCGGAGGTCTTCCCGGTGGCCGCGTAGGTCTGGGCGATGAGCGCCGACAGCCCCGAGGTGGAGAAGTTGGGGTTCGTCTTGCCCAGCTCGAAGCGACCCCACTCGGGATGGCCCTTGTCGGCCCAGCCGTTGGGGGAGCGCGCCAGGTCGAGGATGTCCTTCCACCCGATCGGGGTGTCGGGCCAGCCGAGCGCCCGGGCCATCGGCTCCGGCATCGCGATCACGAGCGGCGTGTTCATGAAGCTCGACGGGTCGCCGTCGCCGACGAGCGGCGGCTTGCCCTCCTGGGCGAGCCGGGCGTCGAGCACCCTGCCCCACGCCGAGGACGCCGGCGACCAGATCACCGGCCGCGGTCCGTCGGCCGCGGTGTCCCATCCCTCCGCCAGGGCGCTCGCCGCCGCGCCGGAGGACTTCTTCTGGACCTGCACGTCGATGCAGGTGCCGTCGACGGAGGCGCCGCTCGAGTTGAAGTCCTTGGCGAGCTCGCCGAGCAACTGGATCTTCTCGGAACTGACCGCCACGTCGACCGGGATGCAGTTGCCGTCCCGGCCCGACGACGCGTCGTCGCCACCGGATGCGCAGGCGCCGGCCACCAGTGCGGCGATCGCGACGGTGGCGACGGCCCAGCTCGCGCGGCGCCTCACGCGACCTCGTCCCACCGCGTCCGCAGTGCCTGCAGGGCCCCGGCGGACGGCAGCCCAGGTCCGCCGTCGCGGCCCGTCGGCCAGCCCTCGGCCCGGAGCGCGTCGCGCAGCCGGTCGGTACCGATGCGGTCGGCCGCGGAGGCCGCGGACCGGCCTGCCGTCGGGACCAGCCTCACCTCCGCCGTGGACACGGGCTCAGGGTAGATCGTCTCCGCTCCCCGGCGTCCCGCGGCGGCGGTCGAGCGGCCCTCGACGGTGCCGACCGCGCCGAAGGACGCGGGGATCACCAGGAAGCGACGGGCCGGATCGGTCCCCTCGGCGTCGGCCTGGCGGGCCCCGCGCACCAGTTGGTCGAACCATCCGGCCACGGTCGGGTCGTCCAGGTCGTTCGCAGCCCAGTCGGTGGTGCCCAGCCGCGACGACACCGCCTGGGCGACCGTCACCAGTCCGGTGCCCCCGTCGGGTGCGGCCAGGCCGGGCTTGACCACCCCCCACGCCGCCGAGCCGCCGATCTCGCTCCACGGGCGCCCGGTGGCGTCGCCGATGCAGGCCCAGTTCACACCGGCCGTGCCGCAGTGCGTCCGCAGGACCGCCGCCCGGTCGGCCTGGGCGAGGATGGCCGCCCGGGCGGCGGCGAGCACCGGCCCGGGTCGTCCGAGCACCCGCCCGGTCGCCCCGGCGATCCGGCGGTCGTCGGCCACCAGGTCCGCCCAGGGGCCCACCGTGAGCCAGGCGTCGAAATCGGGGCGGACGTCGGGCGCGGCCAGCCGGTCCGCGGTCACGCCCTCGTCCTCGACGCTCACCTCGATGTCGGGGTCCTCCCGGGCGAGGCGCTCGCACACCTCGGCGAGGTCGCGGCCGCACCGCAGGCGGAACGCCCCGTCCGTGCCGCCGCCGTCGCTCCCGTCGAGCTCCCCGCGTACCACCACCGCGCCGACCACCAGGCCCACGGCCACCAGCACCGCGAGCAGCCGGGTCACGCCAGCTCCTCCACGGAGGAGGCGAGGTCCTCGGCGGTGAGGTGGGTGAGGTCCGACTCGCTCGGTTCCCCACCCCGCCGCACGATGCGTGAGGCGTGCCGGTTCACCGCGTCCTCGAACAGGTTCCTGACCAGCCGGGCGTTGCCGAACCCTGGTCCGCGCGGTGCGGCCTCCAGGACCTCGCGGAGTCGGGCGACCGCCCCGTCGTCGAGCTCGTAGCGCTGGCGCTCGCCGAGCGACCGGGCGATGAGGACGAGCTCGTCGGTGGTGTAGTCGGGGAACTCGATCACCGTGGGGAACCGCGATCGCAGGCCCGGGTTGGCGTCGAGGAAGTCCTCCATCTCGGCGGTGTAGCCGGCCACGACCACCACCATGCGGTCCCGCCGGTCCTCCATGAGCTTCACGATCTGGTCGATCGCCTCCCGGCCGAAGTCGTTCTCCCCGCCCCGGGCGAGCGTGTACGCCTCGTCGATGAACAGCATCCCGCCGTCGGCGGCGTCGAAGCGTCCGGTGACCATGGGCGCCGTCTGGCCCACGTAGCCGGCCACCAGGCCCGCACGGTCGACCTCCACCAACTGGCCCCGCTCGACCACGCCCAGCGTGCGGTAGATCTGGGCGAGCAGGCGGGCCACGGTGGTCTTCCCCGTGCCCGGGTTGCCGGTGAACACGAGGTGGTGCGACGTCTCGATGCGGGGAAGTCCGCGCTCGGCCCGCAGCTGCTGCACACGGAGGAAGTCGGCCACGAGGTGCACGCGACGCTTCACGGCGTCGAGCCCCACGAGCTCGTCGAGCTCGGCGAGCAGTTCCTCGAGCGGCCGGGCGGGCTCGGTCGGGGCCACCGCCTCCTCGGCGTCGGCCGTGGCCGAGGCGCCGGTGGTCGCGCCGTGGCGGTCACCGGCCCCCGCCCCCGGCGGG
>CAIPVR010000328.1 GCA_903868545.1 uncultured Actinomycetes bacterium | reverse complement strand
GGAACGCCGGACACGACGGCCACCGCGAGCACCGCCGCACCGACCGCCGACCACTGGCGCCGGCCCGACGGCGTGGCCGGACGCCGAGCGGCCGACGCCCGTCGGCCACCGCCCCGACCCGCCCGCGTCACCCGGCCGTGAAGGCCGAGCGCCGCGACCACCGCGAGGACCTGGAGGGCGGCGAGCACGGCTGCGCCGGGGAGGTCGAACTGCTGGGTGGCGCGCACCCAGATCTCGACCTCGAGCGTGGAGACCGACCCACCGCCGAGCACGACCAGCACACCGAAACTGGTGAGGCAGAACAGGAACACCACCACCGCTGCGCCGGCGACGGCCGGCAGCAGGGCGGGCAGGACCACCCGGCGCACGGCCGCCCCCGGCGACGCACCCAGCGTGCGCGCGGCCAGCTCGGGGCCCGCCGGCAGGGCGGCCACCGCGGCGCCCACCACCAGGACCACCACCGCCAGGTTGAAGCACAGGTGCGCGGCGAGGACGGCGAACCACGTCCCACGCAGGTCGACCACCCCCGACGGCCCGAGCACCGCAGCGATCGCCGCGCCCACCACGACCGAGGGCAGCACGAACGGCACCAGCGCCACCGTGCGCACGAGCCGTCGGCCGGGGAACCGGGTACGGGCGAGCACCCACGCCACCGGCACCCCCACCGCAAGGGTGAGGGCGGTGGAGGCCGCGGCCTGCGCCACGGTTGCCGCCACCAGGCGCCACGTACGGCCGTTGCCGAGCATTCGGCTGAACGCGTCCGCGGAGACCGAGCCGTCGGGCACCACGGCGTACCGGAGCACGGCGAGCACGGGCACCGCCACCGCCAGCCCCACCGCCACCACGGCGAGCCCCCCGGCCCACGGGACGACGGACGGGGGGCGCCGCGGCCCACCACGGGTCACTCCATGATCGAGCGCCACTGCTCCACCCACTCGTCCCGGTCGGCGGCGATCCGCGCCGCGGGCACCGAGAGGGGTTCGTCGGGGCGGGCGGCCCACTTCGTGAACTCCTCGGGAAGCGGTGTGCCGGTCACGACAGGGAACACGAAGTTGGTCAGCGGCAGCTCCGACTGCCATTCGGGCGACAGCATGAAGGCCACCAGTCGCTCCGCGAGTTCGCGGTTCGGCGCGCCCCGGAGCACCCCGGCGTACTCCACCTGCGACACGCAGGTCCCGGCCAGCACCACCGACCTCGGCTCCGTCACCGCCCCCTCGGAGAACACCACCTCCGCCGGCGGGCTCGAGGCGTACGACACCACGAGGGGCCGGTCGCCGCCACTGACCGTGTAGTCGGTGTTCCACGCGTCGTCCCAGCTGGGCCGCACCCGCACACCGTTGGCCCGCAGCCGCTCCCAGTAGGCGGGCCAGCCGTCCTCCCCGGCGTCCGCCACCGTGCCCACCAGGAACGAGAGTCCCGGCGAGGAGGTCACCGGGCTCGAGGTGACGAGCAGGTCCCGGTAGCGGGGGTCCGCGAGGTCGGCGAAGGTGCGGGGCGGTTCGAGCCCCTTCTCACGGAACCACCGGGAATCCGCGTTGACGCACACGTCGCCGGTGTCGATCGGGGTGAGCAGCCCGCCGAGTTCTCCGGGGAGCTTCAGCCCGGCCGGCACGCCTGCGGCGGCCTCGGGGGTGAACGGCACCAGCAGGTCCTCGGCGGTGACCCGTCCGGCCAGGGTGGTGTCCACCCCGAAGATCACATCGCCCTCGGGCGCCCCGGCCGACAGCAAGGCCTTCGACAGCATGGCCCCGGCGTCACCGGCGGCCCGCACCTCGATCGTGGCGCCGGTCGCCTCCCGGAACGCGGCGGCCGCCTTCTCCGGCAGGGCGAAGGCGTCGTAGGTGACCAACGTGACCTTCCCGCCCGGGGATCCGGCACCGGACGAGGTGCCGGGTCCCTCGTCACTCGTGCAGCCGACCACGGCGGCGAGCAGTGCCGCGGCGAGCGCGACGCCGGACGCAGCGACCACCGTGGTGCGACGTCGGCGGGGGTGGGTGTTCATCGGGGGACCTCCTCCTCGGGGATGATCACGACCAGGACGCCGTCGGAGAGCTCGACGGTGGCCTCCGTTCCGGTGAAGCGGTTCGACAGACCCCGCCCCGAGAACGGCACGAGGTCGTCGCCGTCGAGGGTCCACCGGAGCCCGGTCGTGCGGACCCCGACGGCGGGGCCGCCCACCGCCAGCAGCGACACGAGCGAGCCCGGCGTGCCGTCCACCGTGCGCCGGCGGTGCACGGGCAGCACCATGTGGGGGCCCACCCACGCCGTCACCTCCGCTGCCCCGGGCGGGGGTGCGGCCACCGCCGCCACCACTCCGAGCAGGTGGTCGAGACGACCGTCGGCGGAGCCGATCACCACCACCCGCTCCGGCGTGCCGCGCCAGGCCTCGGCCAGGGCGAGTTCGAGGTCGGTCGCGTCCTTGTCGGCCGGGTGGTGCTCGATGCGGGCACCTGCGGCCGCGGCCCGTTCCAGCACCCGCGACTCGACCGAGTCCATGTCCCCGACCACCACGTCGGGAACGAGGCCGGCGGCCTCCGCGAGGTGCAGGCCCGAATCCGCCGCCACCACGGTGACGCCCGGGGCGGCGGACGCTGCCGCCACCGCCCGCGCAGCCCCCGGTGACAGGGCCGGTGGGCCCGGTGGCCCGCCTGCGAACACGAGGGTGGTGGACATGCTGCCTCCGCCGGCATTACCCGGATCAGGTCGACGGGTCGGCGGCGGTGACGGCCACCCTCTCAGCCCGGTCCTCCGAGCTCCCCGGATGCGGTTGTGGCGCAGACCCTACCGCGCCCGTATCCGGCTCAGTCGCCGATGATCCCGTTCATGCGAGCCAGGGTGCGGAGCATCACCTCGTCGGCGCCGCCACCGATGGACCACAGGCGCGTGTCGCGGAAGAACCGGGCCGGCCAGTTCTCCTCCACGTACCCCATCCCGCCGTGGAACTGGACGGCGGTGTCGGCCATGCGACGGGCCAGGCGCGCCGCCTTCAGCTTCGCGACGGTGGCCTCGCGGGTGATGTCCTCGCCGCGCTCGTACTTCGCCACGGCCGCCCAGTTGTGGTGCCGCATCATGTCGAGGTCGGCCGCGAGGTCGGCGAGCTCGTACTGCAGCGACTGGTTGGCCAACAGCGGCGCCCCGAAGGCCTGACGCTCCTTCAGGTACTGCACGGTGCGCTCGAGGGCGAGCTCGGTGGCGCCCACCATCTGGTACGCGGCGATCATGCGTTCGTTCTGGAACTGCGTCATCTGCTGCTGGAAGCCGCGTCCGACCTCACCGATCGTGTTGGACACCGGCACCCGCATGTCGGTGAACACCAGCTCGGCGGTGTCCGACGCCCGCATGCCGAGCTTGTCGAGCTTCCGACTCACCTCGAAGCCCGGCGTGTCGGTGGGCACCACGATCTGGCTCATGCCCCGGTAGCCGCCCTCGTCGGAGGTGCGGCACAGGAGGCAGATCCAGTCGGCCTGGGTGCCGTTGGTGATCCACATCTTCGCCCCGTTGATCACCCACTCGTCGCCGTCACGCACGGCGCGGGTGCGGAGGCCCGCCACGTCGGAGCCGGCGTCGGGCTCCGAGACCGCGATCGAGGTGACCATCTCACCCCGCACGGCAGGCACCAGGTACTTCTCCCGCAGTTCGTCGGAGCCGTAGAGGTGCAGCGACGGCGTGGCCATGTCGGTCTGGACACTGAGCGCCATCGCCACTCCGAGGCTGGCGCAGCGGCCCACCTCCTCGCCCATGATCATCGTGTAGACGTGGTCGGCACCCCCGCCGCCCCACCGCTCGTCGTACTCGAGCCCGAGGAGCCCCAGCTCACCGAACCGCCGGAAGAGGTCGTGGGCGGGGAAGTCACCCGTGCGCTCCCAGTCCTCCGCGTAGGGGTCGATCTCCTTCTGCACGACGTCCCGCACGGTCTGGCGGAACATCTGGTGTTCCTCGGTGAACTGCAGCACTGGTCCTCCCGGATGGGCGGCGCCCCGCCGCCCGTGGGACAACGCTACTGCCGGACCGCCCGCGGGCTCCCGTCGGCGGGCTCGGGACGGACCACCACGTGGCCCTCGAGCAGCCCGAGATCCACGGAGCGCTGCGCCACGGCCACACCCTCGAAGGCCCCAAGAGCCAGGTCGTCGGCCCGGCGTCCCGGTTCCTCCACCACCACCCGCTGGCCCAGCGAGGCCGCCACCTCGAGGGTGGCCCGGAGTTGGGCCCGGCGGACCGGGTCGTCGGCGAGGCCGTCGACCACCGAGGGCGCCACCCACACCGAGTCGAACGGGTAACGCTCGAGCACCCGGAGCGAGCCGACGGCCTCGCCGAAGCCGCCGACGGCGAGACGGATCCCCGCCCGGAGGAGCTCCCGGAGGCCGCCGTCGTCGGAGGGGTCGAGCACCGCGGCCTCGTCGACCACGGCGACGAGGGAGGTGAGATCGGCCCCGGGGCCGGAAGCCGCCTCCACCGCCTTGGCCGGCGAGGCGTGCAGCAGCGGCCGGGGCAGGTGCACGTAGCGGCGCACGTCGGCACCCACCGGCCGGGGCCGGTGGACGTCGGCCAGGACGTGGCCCACGGTCCAGGTGACCAGCTGGCGGCAGAGGCCGGCGTCGGCCGCCACGTCGGCCGGCCCGTCGTGGAGGATCACACCGGGCGCTCCGGCGGCGCCCCAGGCCGGCACGGACATGTGCCCGACCAACGCACCACTCGACCGCTCGACCACCGGCGTGGTGCACAGTTCCAGCAGGTCGCGGTCGAGGGCGTCGCGCAGCACGCCGGTGGCGGTGGCCTGTCGTGCGACCACCTCGTGGACCGATTCGTCGTAGCGGGCGACGCGGCCGCGCCCCCGGCTCTTGGCGAGGTAGAGCGCACGGTCGGCCCGGGCGAGGACGTCGGCGGCCGATTCCCCCTCGTGGGCCAGTGCGAGCCCCACGCTGATGCCGACCGACGCGTCGTGGCCGTCCACCCGGAACGGGGCGGAGAAGCCCTCGACGATGCGGCGGGCCACCTCGTCGGCCACCCGCTGCACCTCGGGGCCGTCGAGCACCACCACGAACTCGTCGCCGCCGAGGCGGACCACGAGGTCGGAGGACCGCACGGCTCGGCGGAGCCGGGCTGCGGCCTCCACCAACACCTGGTCGCCCGCGGCATGGCCCCGGCTGTCGTTGACCGCCTTGAACCGATCGAGGTCCGCGTAGAGCACCGCCACGCTGCGTCCCTCGTCCTCGGCCTCCGCCAGTCGCTGCGGCAGTTCGGCGCCGAGACCGGCCCGGGTCATCAGACCGGTCAGCGGGTCGGGCGCGGAGCGGACGGGGTCGCGGCGCTCGGCCACCCGGCGGGACACGGCCGACAACAGCACCCGCTCCAGCCGGGGTCCCGACAGCTGCTCGAGCTCGAGCGCCTCGGCCGCCCCGGCCTCCAGGACGGCGAGCGCCAACTCGTGGTGGCCCTCGACCACGGCCACGAGCGGCACCTCGCCCAGACGCTCCACCAGGTGGCGCACACCCACCACGGCGGACGGGTGCTCCTCGACCATCTCGAGCACGGCCACCACCCGGCGCGGCAGTCCGTTCGCACGGAGCTCCGACGGCGCCATCGGCAGCGTCTCGAACCGCCGCGACCGGCGCAGGCGCCGGAGCAGGAGCGCGCCGTCCCCCCGACCGCGGTCGAGCACCGCCACGGTCAGGCGGTCATCCCCCGGGAAGAGGCGGAGCTGGCGCATGTCGCTCCTGTCGGACGCCATGTCCCCATTCTGAGCCATGGACGGCACGCACCCGGGCATTCCCTCAGCCTCGGGGCCGCGCCCGACCCGCGCCCCGTGGGAATCCCCGCGCAACTCCCTCGGTTGGTGCACTCTGGTGGTGCATCCGACCGCCGCCCGCCGGACGAAATGCCGGTAGGCCCCGAAGGAAGGGACGTGCGGTGACGACGACGCTCGTGGTGTGCGCAGTGGCGTGGGTGCTCGGATGGTGGGCGCTCGGCCGGCTGCGGCGGCTGTCCGACGTGGCGCCGGCCGAGGTGGACGGCGCTGCCCCGTCCGGCGGCAGGGTGACCGTGGTGATCCCCGCCCGCAACGAGGAACTCAGCCTCCGGGGCATCCTCGGCGACCTCGACCGTGAGCGCCCGGCGGACTGCCGGGTGGTGGTGGTCGACGACCACTCCACCGACGCCACCGCCGCGATCGCCGAGTCCTTCCCCTTCGTCGAGGTCATCCCGGCCCCCGACCTGCCCGACGGCTGGACCGGCAAGTGCTGGGCGTGCCACACCGGCGCCTCGGCGGTGGAGGCCACGGCGGCCGACGACGACGTGATCGTCTTCCTCGACGCCGACGTACGCCTCGAGCCCGGCGCCCTCGGCCGTCTGTCCTCGGAACTGCGTCGGCGTGGCGGTCTCGTGTCGGTGCAGCCGTTCCACTCCACCGATCGGCCCTACGAGCAGCTCAGCGCGCTCTTCAACGTGATCGGCGTGATGGGCACCGGGGCCGGTGGCCGGGGTCCGGTCACCGGAGCGTTCGGCCCCGTCCTGGCCACGTCCGTCGGCGACTACCGCACCGTGGGTGGGCACGCCTCGGTCTGCGACGAGGTCGTGGAGGACCTGGCGCTGGCGGCCCGGTACCAGCAGGCGGGTCTGGGCGTCGACGTGCTCACCGGCGCCGCTGCCATCAGGTTCCGGATGTACCCGGCGGGCGTTCGCCAGCTCGTGGAGGGCTGGACGAAGAACTTCGCGTCCGGCGCGGGCGCCACCCGGCCGGGCCGCCTGCTGGCCGTGATCGCCTGGATCGTCGGGATGAGCTCGGCCGCCACGGCCCTGCTCGACGGCGTGCGCGGGAACGTCCCGCTCGCGATCGGCGTCACGCTCTACGCTCTGTTCGTGGCCCAGCTCGCCGTGATGTTCCGCAAGGTCGGGAGTTTCGGGCTGCTCACCGCCGCCCTCTACCCCCTGCTGGTCGTCTTCTTCTTCGGTGTGTTCGCCCGTTCCACCTGGCGCACGCACGTCCGTCACTCGGTCGAGTGGCGGGGCCGGAAGATCGCCGTGGGGGCCCGGGGCTGACGTGCTCGTCAACCTCGGCCTCGGCCGGGCGATCATCGTCTCCAGCCTGGCGTGGGTGCTGATCGGTCTCACCACCGGGTTCTTCATGCACCGGGTCCCCCTGTCGTACCTGTCGAGGGACGGTTGGCTCACCCGTGCGCGGCCGTGGGAACACGACGGGCGCTTCTACGAACGCCGCCTGCGGATCCGCCGCTGGAAGGACAAGCTGCCGGAGAAGGGCGACCTCTTCCGCGGCGGGTTCTCCAAGCGTGAGATCCGCGACCGGTCCGACGGTTTCCTGGACCGGTTCGCCGCGGAGACCCGCCGGGCGGAACTCGTGCACTGGATGAACGCCGGCTCGGGGCCGCTGTTCCTGGTCTGGTGCCCCTGGTACCTCGGACTGATCATGATCGGCTTCGGCTGGATGGCCCACCTGCCGTTCATCACCATCCAGCGCTACAACCGGGAGCGCATCATGCGCACCCTGCGGCGGCGTGGCCGCGTGTCGAGCGACGCGGTGGCGTCGGACGGTGCGATCCTCATCGACGCCGCACCGTTGGCCGACCCGACGGGCGCGGACCTCCTCCCCGAGCCGCCCCGCCCCTGAACCGCCGGCGGCGACCGGCGCGCGGGCACCGTGCGCAGCCGTGGCGTTCCCCGCCCGTCCAGGTCCACCACTGCGGGCGTCGCCGATGCGACCATGTCGCTCGTCGGTCGACCGCGGTCGCCGGCGAGGGGGCACAGAGGGGGCGAGGATGGCTCAACTGCCGGACATCTCACCGATGCACGAGGTGCAGGTGTGGTGCGCATCCACCCGGCGATGGGTGGGCGGGTTCTGGTTCGAGCGGCTCGAGGCCGACGGCACGATCCGTCTACGCCGGGGCATCGACCAGCAGATCCTCCCCGACGTGTTCCAGCCCTCCGAGGTTCGCCGAGCGGTCACCCGGGCCGCGGCGGGCGCCGGTTGGGGCCCGTGAACCCCACCGGGTGAGCACGACACCCCGGGCCGGTGGCGGGTGATCACCCCAGGACGGCCGGATGGGGGTTCTCGCTCTCCGGACCCGGTACCGGCCCGTCGGCGCCCGACGGGCGTCCGGCCCGCAGCAGCCGCCGACGCAGGTCGGGGTCGTGTTCGAAGGGCCCGGTGCCGTCGACGAAGTCGAGGAGCTCGTCGACGAAACGGTCCGGGTCCTCGTGGTGCGGGAAGTGCCCGGCCTCCGGGTGGATCACCAACCGACTGCCCGGCAACGCCCGGTGCGCGCGCGCCGCGTGCTCCACGGGGATGATGCCGTCGTGGCCACCCCACACGATCAGGGTGGGCATGGCCGTCGCCAGATACGCGCGGTCGAGCATCGTGACGAGCTGCCCACGAGGATCGACCACGGCGCGCAGGGTGCGGTTGAAGCTCACCCGGGCGCGCCGGTCGCGCAGGCCGCCGAGCACCCGGCCCACCTCCGCAGCGTCACGGCCGAGGTCCATGCCGAGGCCGCCGAGCACCTCGAGCAGGAGGCGCACCGCACCCACCGAGCCCGGCAGCCGGAGTGGCCAGGTGCCCAGCTCCGCGTACGGGAGGGAGGCCATGCGCAGCACCGGGCTCACCTCACGGGCCACGCCACCGGTGCTCACGAGCACGAGGCGGTCCACCCGGTCGGGGTACTGGTAGGCGAGTTGGGCGGCCACACCACCGCCGAGCGAGTGCCCCACCACCGTGGCGGTGCCGATGTCGAGCACGTCGAGCAGGTCGCGCATCCCGTTGGAGAAGGCGGCCACCGAGTAGTCGGCCCGGGGCTTGTCGGACGCACCGTGCCCGAGCAGGTCGGGTGCCACGACGGTGAAGCGTTCGGCGAGACGGTCCATCACCGGCAACCAGCTCGACGAGTCGTCGCTGATGCCGTGGATCAGGAGCAGCGCCGGGCCGGACCCCGACAGGCGGTAGGCGCGTCGGTAGCCGTGGATCACGCTCGAGCGCAGCTCGTGGGGCGTTCCCCGGCCGGGATCGTCGGCGTCGGTGGCGATCCCCGCATCGTAGCCGTGGCAGGCCATTGCGTCAGCAATCACCATCCCCCCGGAACCAGCCGCGGCGGTCCTACGCTCCCCCGCCATGAGTGACGCCGACGACGCCGGCAACCCGGTGCACGCAGGCGACCGACGCCTCCCGTTCTGGTCGTTCCTGGCGTTCATCGTGGCGGCCCAGGCGCTCGACCTGCTGATCGCCACCCGCGTGTCGCTCGGGCCCGTGGCGCGGGACCAGGGGATCCGGCGGCTGATCGAGTGGGGCGAGAACCTGTCGAACGTCCTGTTCGCCATCACGCTCGTGGTGGCCGTGGCCGCCGAACTCCTGAAGGTCCGCAACCGGGTGATCACCGCCGCGGTGGGGGCGTACCTGGCGTTGGCGACGGTCAACCTGCTCGAGAACGTGGTGGCGCTCGTGGCCACCGCCGAACTCCGACAGGTGGAACGGCTGGCGCTCCTGTGGGACGTCGGCCTGGTCTATGCCAGCACCGTGATCATCTTCGCCCTCTGGTACCGGCTCATCGACACCGAGTTCGAGTACCCGGTGTTCGAGTTCCCGCAGGACCCCTTCCGGCCCGGCCGCGCCCCTGGCTGGATGGACTACGTGTTCCTGTCGTTCAACACCAACGCCACGTTCGGACCCACCGCCGAGGTGGTGCACGGACGCAGCGGGAAGGTGCTGATGATGGTCCAGACCGTCATGAGCCTGCTGCTGCTGGTGGTGCTCCTGGCCCGCATCGCGGGTCTCGGGGCGTAGGGCGCGGCGGCGCCGAACGCGGCGAAACCCCTGCGATTGC
>CAIPVR010000327.1 GCA_903868545.1 uncultured Actinomycetes bacterium | reverse complement strand
TGGTGATCCCGGTCTACCGGGGAGCGACCACGATCGAGGAGACGCACCGACGGCTGACCGCCACGCTCGACGGGTCACGCTGGCGGTACGAGCTCATCTACGTCGACGACGGCAGCCGCGACGACTCCTGGGCGATCATCCATCGCACCGCCGGGGCCGACGACCGTGTCGTGGGCCTGCGCCTGGGGAAGAATGTGGGCCACGCGGCCGCCGTAGCCGCGGGGTTCGCCGAGGCGGCCGGGTCGATCGTCGCGATGACCGACGTCGACCTGGAGACCCACCCCGAGGACCTGCCCCTCCTCGTCGAGGCCGTCGAGGCGGGCGCCGACCTGGCCTCCGGCCGCCGCACCGCGCGGCGGCGGTGGTCGCGGGAGCTGCCCAGTCGGCTCTTCAACGCCCACACCCGCCGGGCCGGCATCGACCTGCACGACATCGGCTGCGGCACCAACGCCATGTGCGCCGAGGTGGCGAAGGGCTTCGTCAGCCACAGCTCCGGGGCCCGGCAGCTGGTCAAGCCGACGCTGTGTGCACTGTCGCGGTCCGTCGTCGAGGTCCCGGTCCGCTCGGTGCGTCCGGCCGACAGCCGGCTCCGTGCCGGCGACCTCCTGACGCTCTGGCTCGAGTTCGATCTCGGCCACCGTCGACCGCCGTTCGGGGCCGTGAGCGTCCTCGGCACGCTCCTGCTCCTCGGCGGCGTCCTCGCCGCCGTGCTGGGCGGCCTCCTGACCGGGGGCACGGCCCGTTCCACCTGGATCACGGCCGGGACCAGCGCCGCCGTCGGGGGTCTGGTGCTCGCCACGCTGGGGATCGTGGCGGGCCTGGTGCTCTCGCACCTGCTCACCCTGGCGACCCCTCGTCACGAGGTGGTGGAGCGGTTGTCGTCGCGCCCGCGTTGAGGTGGGCGTGCATGGCCGCGCCCCGGTCGGGCAGGTGGCGGTACGGACCGCTCAGGTGGTGCCGTGCGAGCTGGACCACGGAGTTCCGCATGGCGGCCACACGGGGCAGGGGTCGTTCCACGTCCGCGAGAAGCAGCACGCGCGGGCGGTCCGACCGGTTCCAGGCGGCGTGGAGCTCGGTGTCGTCGAAGAGCATCACCTCGCCCTCGCCCACCTCCAGCGAGGTGCCGTTCACGGAGTGCCCGCTCCCCGGCGGGCAGGCGATGCCGTAGAGGAGCCGGAGCCCGCCGGCGTTGTCGCCGTGGTGTTCGGGGAGCTCCGTGCCGGGCCCGAACACCGAGACCATGGCGCTCGACATCCCGGGGACCGCCAGCAGCGCGTCGACGGTCCGGGGGAACCAGTCCGCCAACGGGACGCACCGGCGCCGGCGAACGAGCAGCAGCCCGGTCCGCCACCAGGAGGACTCGTTCCCCTGCGGCCCACCGAGCAACTCCTCCGCCAGCGGGAGCCGGAGCCCGGCGTCGACGAACCGCTGCCACTCGGCGCGGATCGAGGGGTGTGCCGCAGTGAGCCGTGCCGCCCAGGGCTCGTCCTCCACGGACCGCGGGTTGGCGACCGCACCCTCGGACCGTCGGATCATGCGGTTGTTCGCCTGCACGATGCGGCGGATGACCGCGGGGCTGTTGCTACCGACCAGCGGTGGCGGCCCGGTCGACCCCTCCGGGGCGTCAGGGGGCCGCATCACCATCGGTCAGGCCCAGAAGTGCAGCGTCCGGCCGTCGAGCGACGGCGCGGCGAACCCTCCGTAGGTGACCCGGCGCGATGCCGGGCCGAGCGGGTCCACACGGTGCCACCGCCATCCGCCGCCGAAGAGGATCAGGTCGCCGGGCCCCGGGGTGAACTGGACCCCCGGCACGTCGGAGAAGCGCGAGTCCTTCCGCGCGCCGTTCTCCCACACGTCGCCGATGCCCTGGTCCTCCTCCCAGAGGAGATCGTACACCGTGAGCGCCCCGCCCACCTCGGGCCGGCGCAGTACGACGAAGTAGCTGAGGTGGTCCTTCACCGCGGTCACCGTGAGCAGGTGGCGCATCGCCCCGTGTTCCATGAGGGCCCGGAACTCGTTGCCGACGTGGGCCGGCAGGCCGCCGGAGCCCGGGTCCCACATGCGGATCTGGCCGGCGTTGTACGGGCGGCCGTCCTCGTACGGGGGCGCGAGGTCCCTGCCCCCCGCGAGCGGCCGGATCCGGTCGGCCAGCCGCTCGAAGGGATCGAATCCGAACGCCTCCTCGTAGATCTCCATCGCCTGCGCGGTGTCGTCGAGGTAGCGGCTCCGGTCCGGCTCCTCGCCGACCATGCCCAGCGACATCCCGATGAGCGCGCCGAAGGTGTGGTCGAGCTTCGGGGTCCGGGGGTCCTCGAAGTGGGCGAGGGCCCGGTCGATCTCCTCCGGCTCGTAGATGCCGGTCACGGTCACCCCGTCGCGGCGGCGGGTGAGGACCTCGTCCACGGCCCCTTCGTGGAGGTGGGCGTCCCGTGCGGAGAACGTCTCCCACCGCAGCGGGCGACGCTCACCAGTGGTCGAGGCGTCGATCGTGGTCGAACTCACTCGTTCCGTCCCGTGTCTCGTGGTCGCTGGTCCGGCCGGTCCCGGGCGGACGACATCCCCTGCAACGCGCACCGCTGATGGTACATGAGCCGGCTTCAGGCTCCATCTGTGGCCGGCCCGTCGACCCGCCCGTCGCGTCGGTCCGCTCATAGCCCCGCCCGCTGCAGCAGTTCGGGCCGGATCGTCCGGTAGATCTCCGCCGCGACGCGCCGGGCGCCCTCCTCGTTGGAGTGCGCCCAGTCCGCGAAGGCGGGCGGATCCGCGTCGAGGAGGTGCCGGAGGTCGAGGACCGACCCGTCGAGCGCGGTCGACACCGATTCGAGCTGGGCGCCGACCTGGCCGGCGATTCTGGCCGGCACCTGGGTCCAGACGTCGGCCACCGGGCGGAACTGCGCGGGCGAGGCCAGCGCGTCGGGTTGGAACACGTAGGTCACGTCCACGCCGTGCCGCGCTGCGAGGGTGTCGAACCGATCCTGAGCTCGGCGGTACCGGTCGGCCGTGACCGTCGCGATCTCCGCCGGCGACGCCGGGGACGGCGGCGCGAAGCCGCGCTCGCCCCACCGCGCGAAGTCCTCGTTGTCGAGGAGGTTCGGGTCACCCGGGTCCAGCTTCCCGACGGCCGCCGAGCCCAGGGCGCCGACCGCGTCGTTGAAGCCGCCGTAGCTGACCAGGAGGTCCGGCGGGCGTTCGCCGTCCTGCTCCAGGCGACGCTCCACGTCCCGGTACTCGTTCCACAGGGTGCGGCCCGGGACACCCAGGTTCGACACCCGGAGCGCCACGCCGTCCGTCGCGGCGAGCCGGGTCAGTTC
>CAIPVR010000326.1 GCA_903868545.1 uncultured Actinomycetes bacterium | reverse complement strand
GGGGGCTTCGCCCCGCCGCCGCCCGGTGGGTTCACGCCGGCCACCGTCTACACCGGCGCACCCGTGCAGTCGCAGAACAACGGCCTGGCCATAGCGTCCCTTGTGTGCGGCATCGTGACGATCTTGCTCGTCGCGTGCTGCTGGCCGCTCGCCATGGTGTCAGGGGTCGCCGCACTGATCACGGGGGTGCTCGGGCTGAAGAGGGTTGCCGAGGCGGGAGGCAAGGGAATGGCCATCGCCGGCTTGGTCATGGGAGCCATCGGGGTGCTGGCGGCCGTGGCATTCGGAGTGTTCGTCGGCGCCGCGCTCTTTTCCGGCTCCAGCAGCGGCTACTGACGGCCGGGGGTCATGCCCCCGCCGTCACGCCCCGAGCAGCGTCTCGAGGTGCGTCTCCGGCAGTGACGCCGCCGTGCGCTCGTGGGTGGTGTCGCGCTGGTACTCCTCCACCGAGCGGTCGAGTTGACCGGCGTCCCAGCCGAGCTCCTCGCCGATCAGGCGGCCCACCTCGCCGGCGGCCACCGCGGAGTCGTCGCGACCGAGCAGGCGTGAGCGCGTCCGACGGCTGAGCACGTCGTCGACGCTGCCGGCCATCTCGTGGCGCACCGCGAACAGGGCCTCGGCCCGCACGTAGGGGAGGCCCGGCACCAGCGGCTCGGCGAGTGAGGGGTCGTCCTGGATCGCGGCCATGAGCACCCGGGCCTCGCCGCCGTAGCGGTCGCCGAGGTGCTGCACGAGGCCGAGCGGCACCTCGGGGAACGCGTCGGCGGCACGGCCGAGGGTGTCGTGACCGGCTGCCCCGCGCAGGGCGAGCTTCTTCGTGGTGCTCGCCCCGTA
The DNA here is from genome assembly GCA_903868545.1 of uncultured Actinomycetes bacterium. GTDB lineage: Bacteria > Actinomycetota > Acidimicrobiia > Acidimicrobiales > Microtrichaceae > CAIPVR01. The sequence goes on along the minus strand of CAIPVR010000326.1, from coordinate 4,217 downwards.
GCCGTCGTAGCCGGGGCGGTCGGCGAGCACCGACTCGATCACCTCGTCGACGGTGTCGGCGGCCATCTCCCGGTAGGTGGTGAGCTTGCCCCCGGTGATCGTCACCACGCCGGAGGCGGAGCGGGCCACCTTGTGGCGCCGTGAGAGGTCGGCGGTGCGTCCCGACGCGGCGGACTTCACCAGCGGCCGGAGGCCGGCCCAGGTGCCCACCACGTCGTCGACGGTGATCTCCGAGGTGCAGGAGAAGTTGATGGCCCCGAGCAGGTACTCCACGTCCTCCGGGGTGCACTGCGGGTCGTCGACCGGCCCCTCGTAGTCGGTGTCGGTGGTGCCGATGTAGGTGAAGCGGCCGTTGGGGACCACGAACACCGAGCGCCGGTCGCCGGGCACCGGCACCACGGCCGCGATCTGGTTGCGGACCTTGTCCCACGGGACGGTGAGGTGGATGCCCTTCGCCGGCCGGATGGAGTCGGGGTCGACGCCCTCGTCGAAGGTGCGGACGTCGTCGGACCAGACCCCCGCCGCGTTCACCACCGCACGGGTGCGCACGGTGAACCGCTCGCCGTCGGCCTCCACCTCGATGCCGTCGGCCCGGCCGGCGGCGTCCTTGGTGATGCCGACCGCGGCCACCCGGTTGGCCACCACGGCGCCGTACTCGAGCGCCGCGGTGCGCAGCACGGTGAGCACGAGACGGGCGTCGTCGGCCGCCGCGTCGTAGTAGAGGTACGCAGAGGCGAGCCGCTCGGCGGGCAGCGTGGGCATGTACGAGAGCGCCTCGGTCGTGTCGAGGCGCTGGTGGAGCTTGCCCACCCGCCAGCCGCCGGTGAGGTCGTAGCCCCACATGGCGGCGCCGAGCAGGCGCGAGATCTTCGCCGGGATCACCCCGCCCTTGCCGAACATCGGGATGAGGAACGGGAGGGTCTTCACCAGGTGCGGGGCGTTGCGCAGCAGGCGCTGCCGTTCGGCGAGGGCCTCGTAGACCAGCCCCACCTCGCCCTGTTGCAGGTAGCGGAGGCCGCCGTGCACCAGCTTGGAGGACTTCGACGACGTACCGGAGGCGAAGTCGTCGCGCTCGATCAGGGCCGCGTGCATGCCGCGGGCCGCGGCGTCGAGCACCACGCCGGCGCCCGTGATGCCGCCTCCCACGACCACGAGGTCGAAGGTGTCGTTGCGCAGCGCCTCGAGCGAGGCGGATCGGACGAACGGTCGGGGTGTCACGTGGTTCAGGTTACGGCGTGGCCGCGGCACCCGACCTCTCCGGGGGGTGGGTAGGGTTCGCGCCTGCGGGAACGGATCCCCGGTCCCGGCGGTTGTCCCGCCGGTACATCCCGTGCCACACCACGACACGAAAGGCCAACACCATGCCGAGCCTGAAGGGCACCAAGACCGAGGAGAACCTGAAGGAGGCGTTCGCGGGCGAGAGCCAGGCGAACCGTCGCTACCTCTACTTCGCGCAGAAGGCCGACGTCGAGGGCTACCCCGACGTCGCCGCGCTGTTCCGCTCCGTTGCGGAGGGTGAGACCGGCCACGCGTTCGGTCACTTCGACTTCCTCGCCGAGGTGGGCGATCCCGCCACCGGCGAGCCGGTGGGCCCCACCGAGGACAACCTGAAGTCGGCCATCGCGGGTGAGACCTACGAGTACACCCAGATGTACCCGGGCTTCGCGGCCACGGCCCGCGACGAGGGCTTCGACGAGATCGCCGAGTGGCTCGAGACGCTGGCGCGGGCCGAGAAGTCCCACGCCGGCCGCTTCACCGAGGGCCTCGAGTCCCTCAGCTGAACCCCTACCGGCTCCGGGGCCGGGTCCGGCGTGCCGCCTTCGCGCGGCATGCCGGCCCGGCCCCGCTGTCGTCCCGTCCCGACCTGCGTGAGACCCCGCCGGAGCAGTTGTGACCACCACGTACGACCCGTTCCACCCGAAGTACTTCGACGAGTCGGACCTGCGCGTCGAGCTCGACCGCGTCTACGACCTGTGCCACGGGTGCCGACTGTGCTTCAAGTTCTGCACGGCGTTCCCCACGCTGTTCGAGTACATCGACGCGGACCCGGCGCAGGACTCGGCCAACATGACCCCGGCCCAGCAGGACCAGGTGGTCGACGAGTGCTTCCAGTGCAAGCTCTGCTACATCAACTGCCCCTACATCCCGGGCCAGAGCGAGTGGGAACTCGACTTCCCCCGGCTGATGATGCGCGCCGAGCAGGTGCTGCACAAGACCCGCTCCCGGGGGCTGAAGGAGCGCCTCACCGACGCGGCGCTCGGACGGACCGACCTCAGCGGACGGCTCGGCTCTGCGGTGGCGCCGGTGGCCAACAAGCTGATCGGCACCCCCGGTTCCGGACCCCGCGAACTCATGCAACGGACGGTGGGCATCGCCGCGGAGCGGGTGCTGCCGCCGTTCGCCCGCACCCGCTTCTCCACCTGGTTCCGGCGCCGTGGCCGTTCCGCCCCGGCCGACGCGCAGGGTCGGGTGGCCGTGTTCCCGACCTGCCTCGTGGAGTACCAGGACACGAGGGTGGGCAAGGACCTCGTGCAGGTGTACGAGCGCAACGGCATCGCCTGCGAACTGCCGGAGGGCCAGGTGTGCTGCGGCGCGCCGGTGCTGCACCAGGGCGACGTGGAGGGCTTCGTGGCCGCGGCGCGCAAGAACATCGCCGTCCTGGCGTCGTGGATCCGCACCGAGCGGGGACGCGGCGGTGAGCCCGCAGTGGTGGTGCCCCAGCCCACGTGCGGCTACGTGCTGAAGAACGACTACCGCGACTACGTGGGAGGTCCCGATGCCGAACTGGTGGCCGAGCACACCTTCGACGCGTGCGAGTACCTGATGAAGGTGCACAAGGACCGCAAGGACGCCGGCGGCGAGGGTCTCGACCGCGACTTCACCGGCCCCGTGCCGGAGACCACCACGTACCACGCGCCGTGCCACCTCCGGGCCCAGAACGTGGGCCTCAAGAGTCGCGACCTGCTCAAGCTGACCGGCACGAAGATCACTCTCGTGGCGGAGTGTTCCGCCATCGACGGCACCTGGGGCCTCCGTGAGGAGAACCTCGACATGAGCCGGAAGGTGGCCCGGAAGATGGCCGCGGCCATCGAGTCGGCCGACAGCGAGGCCGTGGCCGGTGACTGCTCGCTCGCGAACGGCGGGATCGTGCTCGAGACCGGCCGCCTGCCCGTGCACCCGCTGTCGCTCGTGGCCCGGGCCTACGACATCCCGGAGGACTGACGTGGCCGACCGCAAGCTCACCCTCGACGACATCGCGGACGCCCGGGCCTACGAGCGCGAGCGTGAGGAGTTCCGGGCCCGCATCATCGAGCTGAAGCGGCGCCGCCGGGTGCACCTGGGCCTGTTCCTCACCCTGGTGTTCGAGAACCGCGACACGATCCGGTTCCAGATCCAGGAGATGGCCCGGGTGGAGCGGACCGTCACCGACGAGGGCATCCTGACCGAGCTCGACGTGTACAACCCGCTCATCCCCGAGCCGGGCCACCTGTCGGCCACGCTGTTCCTCGAACTGCGCACCGACGAGCAGCTCCGGGAGTGGCTGCCCAAGCTGGTGGGGATCGAACGATCGCTGCTGCTGCGGTTCGGCGGCCACGAGGTGCGGTGCATCCCGGAGGCGGGCCACGAGGCCCAGCTCACCCGTGAGGAGGCCACCGCGGCGGTCCACTACCTCACCTGGTCCCTCGACGCGGCCGAGGTGGCCGACTGGGGGAGCGGCCCCGTGGAGTTGGTGTGCGACCACCCCGCCTACCTGGAGGCGGCGGCCCTCGCCGATGCCACGGTTCACGAACTCCGCGGTGACCTGCTGCCCGACGGCTGATCGAATCACGACACGGCGTTCCTGTGAACGCGGGGCGTGGTATCTGAACGACATTCGGTCAAGGGCTGGGTGGAATCACCCAGCGCCCGACCGCTCGGGGGCCATTCGGCCTGTGACCTTCTCCACGCCGGGCCGATCTTGAGGTGATGCCTGAGGACTTCTTGAGGGAGCGTCCCCACCCTGCGTGTTCGTCGGAGTGACCCCCGCTCCGGCCGTGACCCAGGAGTCGACCCCCGTGCGCCGCCTCATCCGCACCCTGTCCCTGCTCAGTGCCCTCTCACTCGTCGCCGCCGCGCTGGTGGTCCTCGAGCCGGGCCCGACCCCGGCAGGTGCCCAGACCGGCAACCGCCGGGTGATCCTCACGATCACCTGCTCGCCCACCACGGTCACCGTGGGG
>CAIPVR010000325.1 GCA_903868545.1 uncultured Actinomycetes bacterium | reverse complement strand
GCACACCGAACCAGACATCGACCCGGCCGGTCCCGAACCGGTCGCTCCCACCGGGGCGTCCCCGACGGGACCCACGGCGCCGGAGGAACGAGTTCGCCGAGGGCGTGATCAGTACGGCGATCGCCGTACTGATCGTGGCGTTCCTCGGCATCGCCCTGTGGCGAGGATTCGATCTCATGATGAACAGCGCGACCGAGAAGACGCGTGCGCAGGTCGAGCAGATCGGCGGGTGACCGGCGAGCGGGGCTCCGGGCTGCTCGGTGCCGTGCTCGCCGTCGGTGCGGTGTGCGCGCTGCTGGGGCTCGCGGCCGATGTGGCCGTCGGGCTGTGGACCCGCACCACGGTGGAAGCGGTCGCAGAGGACGCGGCCAGGAGGATCGCCCGCGCTCCGGCCGGCGACCCGCCGCGGGCCGCCGCGGACCGGGAGTTCACCCGGGCCCGCCACCTGCTGGGATCCACCGGACGGCGGGTCCGGCTCGAACTCGCCGATGTGACGCCACAACACCTCGCGGTGCAGCTCCGATGGGAGGGACGACGACTGCTCCCCGCACTCGCCCCGGGAGGTCCCACGGTGGCATCCCTCAACCGCCGCATCGTCGTTCGACGGCAGGTCCCGGGATGACCCGGGCCCGAGGGCGGCGAGGAGAGCGCGGCCTCGTCGCCGGTGCCGACACGGTGCTCGTGGGGACGGTGGTGGTCGTGGCCCTGACACTGCTGGCGACCCAGGCCTGGGGCGTGGCGGACCGCCGGGCCCGGCTCGAACGGGCTGCCGCCGAGTACCTGCGCACCTACACCGAGGCCGACGATCCACTCGCGGCGAGCCGCGACGCCGCGGCGGCCGCCCGATCGGTGCTGGGCCTCCGGCTCGCGGCGGTGACCTCGTTGACCGACCCGGATCCTGCCGGTTTCGGGCCGTGCGCCCCGGCCAGGGTGACGCTGCACTCCGTCGTCCCCGCCGTCCGCCTGCCCTTCCGCCTCACCTTCGGACAGGTGGACGTGCGCGTCACCAGGAGCGAGTTGGTGGACGCCCACCGGGCGATGACCGCCGGCCCCTCGTACCGCTCCGAGGACACACCCTGTGGCCGGTGAACGCCACCGCGGGACACGGTCCGCTCCGACTGGTCGCTCGACCGCACGCTCCCGCCGGGAGCGCGCAACCGCCGTGGTGCTCGTCCCCACGGCCGCGCTGGTGGTCCTGATGCTGGCCGCACTGGCGGTCGACGCGGCGGTGCTGCGCGCCCAGCAGGGCCGCATCAGGTCGATCGCCGAATCGGCCGCCGACGACGCCGCCGGGATGATCGACGCCCGCCGCGTCCAACTCGACGGCGGCATCGTCGTGGACGAGGCCGAGGCCGAGCGCACCGCCCGCGCCCACCTCCTCCACGACGGCGTGCCCGGCGTCCTCCGGTCCGTCGACGTACGCACGACGCCGGACCGGGTCGAAGTCATGGTGAGGGTCGAGGTGCGGCGCCTCCTCATGGGGGCGGTTCCCGGCGTCGGGCGCAGCACCGTCGTCCCGGTACGCGCCCTGGCACGTGTCGACCCACCGAGTGGCTCGCGGCCGTGAACGACGACACGACCCTGGAGCCCCCACCGCGCGCCGAGCGGCATCCGATCGCACGCCGACGGGACGACACCGGCCCGGCGGTCGTGTCGAAGCAGGCCGCCGGGGCCGGACGGAGCCGGCTCCGCAGGGAGGCGGAGGTCCTGCACGCTCTTCGGGGCCACGGCGTCGTCGAGCTCCTCGGGAGCAGCGAGACCGAGGACGGCACCGAGCTGCTGACGCTCGACGCAGGGAGGTCGACCCTCGCGGCGCAGCAGCAGCGGCCATACCGGTGGCGACGACGTGCGTTCGCCGCCGCGGCCGAGTCGCTCGGGGCGATCCACCGGACCGGCTGGGGCCACGGGGCGGCCACACTCGACCACGCGGTGGTCGACTCCGCCGGGTCGGTCAGGTGGTGCTCGCTGGGCTCGGCTCAGAGCCCGGGCGATGCAGCCGGGGCGATCGAATCGGACCGACGCCTCCTCGCAGCCGCAGCGCTGCGGTTCGTCCCGGACGGGCCCGGGGGCCGACGGCTCCGCCGACGGATCCTGGCCCTCGGACCCTGCCCGGCGGCCGATGAACTCGCCCGCACGATCCGCCCGACGGCGGGACCGTCGCCTGCCGGTAGGCCATCCCCGCCAACGGTGCGCCGGGCGCGACGGGTCACCCCCGGCCGGGTCGCCGTGTCGCTCGCGGCGACGGCCGCTGTCCTCGCCGTCGCCACGGGGCTCGGGACGCCACCGAGCGGACCGGGAGCAGCCACGGTCCGGGCCCGTGACGACGCCGCGGCGACCGCACCCCGAGGCAGGTCCGCGCCCACGGTGGTGATGGACGGCGTGACCATGGGCGTTGGCAGGGCCGGCGATGTCGCCACCTCGGTCGACCCCGGTTGCCGCGGCCGAACTGCAGTCCTCCTGCTCCGGCCGGCCACGGGCGAGGTGTTCGCGTTCACCACTCGGCCGACGGGTCGATTCCCGGTCGCCGGACGCGCCGTCGCACGGGTCCCCGGGGCGATCGCGTGGCTCCCGCCCGAGCCGTGTGCGCCTGCGATCGTGCGCCGGTCGGACGGCACCACCCTCGGAGTGGACCCCGGATGAGGCTCCGCCGGGTCGCGGCGGGAACGGTGCGGATCGCGGTCGCGGGCGCCACGTTCGGGATCCCGCTCGCAGCGCTCGCCGGCTTGCTCCGGATGGACGGCCCTCGGATGGACCTGCCCGACTCGCCCACCCCGGCCGGGGTGGGTTCATGGTGGGCCGACCGTCCGACGCTGGACGCCGTCGCCGCACTCGGCCGCTGGGTCGCCGTCATTGCGCTCGCCGCAGTACTGGCCTCGTCGACCCTCGCCGCCGCGCACCACCTGCGCCCCGGCCGCGCGAGTCTGCGACTGATGGGGTGGGTGCCACGCCCGCTCCGACTGGCGCTCACCTCTGCATTTGCCGTCGCCCTCACCGCAGCACCGGCGGGAGCGTCGACCGACGGCGGGGCGGTCGACGCTCCCCGGAGCGGAACCACGGATGTGCCGACGATGTGGGTGGAGGAGAACGCGGCCTCGGTCACCACGGCCGGCACGGCCCCGCCGGGGTCGACCGACCGGGGGCCGGTTCCGTCCTCCGTCGCTCCCGTGGCGAGCACCACCCCGCCGAGCACCACCCCGCCGACCACCACCCCGCCGACCACCACCCCGCCGACCAGCGGCGG
>CAIPVR010000324.1 GCA_903868545.1 uncultured Actinomycetes bacterium | reverse complement strand
GTCAGGTTCTGGAAGGGCTGGCCACCGAAGCCGCGGAGGTCACCCCGCCAGGTGACCGACAGGGGCGTGCCGCCCTGCAGACCGGGGTCGGTGATGGTGATCGGGCCGGTGAAGAGGGTGGCCGCGAGACGGGTGAGGTTCGCCTGCACCTGGGTGGTCCCCACCGTGGCGTCGATCACGAGCGACTGCGGCCCGAGGATGTCGCTCGAGATCGCCACCTGCCCGGCCGACACGTTCCCGCCGGAGCGGAGGTTCAGCGAACCGGCGAGCTGCACGTAGAGCTGGTCCGGTCCGTACGCCGGCACCACGGTGGACAGCCCGCGGCCCACGTCGTTGGCCGGGTTGACGTCACCGGCGACCCGGACCACCCCGTAGGTGCTCGCGGCGTAGAGCGGGCCGCTCACCGAGGTGGTCACCGAGATCGGCTCCAGGGAGGTGCCGGCGTCGACCGTGGCCGCGTTGGTGCACGTGGCGGAGGCCCCACCACCGTCGACCGCGCAGCTCCAACCGGCCCCGGACGCGGCGGTGACGGTCTGGCCGGGAGGAGCCACCACGGTGGCCGTGGCCAGCGCGGAGGTGGCCTGCGTGCCCACGTTGGACACGGTGGCCTCGTAGCCGGCGGACGCGCCCACCTCGGCCCTGGCACCGGTGACCACCACGGTCAGGTCCGGGCCGGTGGCGGGAGGGGGCGGGTTCGGCATCGGGGCGCAGGCCGCGACCACGAGCCCGAGTGCGGCCACGGGGGCCAGGACGAGGAGCCGTCGGCCCCTGCGCCCGCGCCGGTCGGCGATTCTTCTCATGCTGTCTCCCTCGTCCCCCGGCCGACGCCGGGCCGTCCCGAACTGTAGACAGTCTGAAACTTCCGCGTCCACGGCGCCGGGCCGGGCGGTCAGCCGGGCCGTAGCAGCACCCGGGCCAGGTCCGCGACCGCGGCGTCGGTCCCGGCGTCCGGGAGGCCTAGCTCGGCACGGAGGGGTGCGCCCCAGATCGCCGATCCGAGGGCGAGGGCGGCGACCCCGATCGCCCGAACGCGGGGGTCGGTGATGTGACCGGGACCGGCACCGGTGGGTACCTCCGGGTAGGTCGCGAGCAGATGGGCCACGACCGGGAACCGGGGACGGACCCGGGTGATGGGGATGCCGTCGACCGAGGTCCGGGCGATCAGCACCGGGGCGGGCGAACCGGCGTGCAGCACCCGGCTCACCGCGTCGAGGTCGAACCCGGCGGCGGCTGCGGCCCCCGGGTAGAGGTCGAGGCTGCCCTGCTCGAGGGCCGCCGCCACCAGCGCGTCCCGGGAACCGAAGTGCCGGTGGATGAGCCCCAGGTTCACGCCGGCCCGTCGGGCGACGTCGCGCAGCGAGACCGACGCCGGGCCACGCTCGGCGAGGAGCGCCACCGCCGCCACCAGCAACCGTTCACGCGCCCCGTCGCCAGCCGGGCCGGCCGGTGACGGTCCCGGGGGGATCCGGCGGGGCCGCAGCTGCGGCCGCGACGAACGACCGAGGTCCACCAGGGACCGGGCCTGGGCCGCGACACCGGCATCGAGGTGGGCGGGAGGGACACGGCCCGCCTCCGTGGCCGCCACCAGGAAGTCCTCGAAGGTCAGCCACCCCAGCAGCATCGACGCCGCGCCGTAGGCGAGGAGGAGCCGGCGCCGCCCGGCCGCACCGGGCCGCGCGCCGACAAGCCCCGACAGTTGCTCGAGGTGGAACGCCGGCAGCAGCGCGGTGGACGGCAGGTCCCCGAGACCGCAGCGCACCACCAGTCGTGTGCACACGGGATCCTCCCGGGCGGTGGCGAGGAGGTGTTCGAGTGGGTCACCGTCGGTCGACCAGGCATCCCGCACCGCTCGGTCGACCCGGGTGGCCACGAGTGCCGCGACGGCCTCCACGAGGCCCTGCTTGGAGCCGAAGTACCGGGCGACCAACGTGTGGCTGCACCCGGCCCCTGCCGTCACCTCCCGCAACGGCAGGCCGTCGGGACCGCACCCGGACCACAGCGTCCAGGCGGACCGGAGGATGGCGGACTCCGTCGCGGCCCGCCCACGGGAGCGCACCGGCGTGGACACGGACGGGAGCATAGGGAGGCGGTGACGGCCTCACCGCCCCGGTCGGTCACGGGCGAACACCAGGAACGGGGTGCGGCCCGCGAGCAGCGCGTCGATCCGATGGGTGAGCGTCGTGATGCGGGCCAGCCGTTGCGCCCCGCTCAGGGCGGCCTCCTCGCTCCCCGGTGGGGGGTCGCCGAGCCGCGACCGCTCGGTCTCCCACCGCTCCAGCCGTCGCTGCTCGCCGCGGGTGAACGGCTGGTAGCCGCCCACCGGCACCCAGCCCCGCGCCGCGAGCGCCGGGGTGGCGTTCGGCCGCGCCACCAGGAACCCGGGATCGGCGTCGGAGGTGCGGTGGGCCCCGTAGCGCGACGACATGTCCGCCCCCTCCGAGAGCCGGGTGACCCGCACCGGCACCCCCCGCCGCTCCAGCTGCAGCACCGTGGCCGCCCAGAGGGCCACCCCCTGGAAGTCGGCGACGGTGGCCACCACCACGGGTCGGTCCGGAGGCCGGTCACCGGCGCGGGCCGCGATCGCGTCCGCGGCGGCCACCGCGGCCGGCCCGGCACCGGCCTCCGGGTCCTCCACCACCCACTGCACCACCCCCGTCGCCAGCAGGCCGACGGCCGCCAGCACCGAGGCCACCCGGACCGCCGGGGCCGACCACGACCGCCGCAGGTCCACCAGCGCTGCCACCGACAGGGCGAGTGCCATCGCGGCCACGGGCCACCGGTACACGATCAGGTAGTCGTTGAACTGGCCGCGGATGCGTGACGCCCCGAGCAGGGCCGCGAGTTGCACCACGAGCACCACGGCGAGGCCCCGCACCAGCGGCACCGACCGACGGACCACCGCCGCGGCCACCCCGGCCACCACCACCAGGCCCAGCACCGGCACGGCCCACGACGGCAGGTAGAGGATCCCCGGGTCCGCTCCCCCGCCGGCCCACTCCGGCCACCACGCGTATTGCTGCGACACCACGCGGGCCGCGAGGCCGAGCCCGGCCGCGGGTTCGTCGCCGGAGAACGCGAAACGGACGACGTCGCCGAGGTTGCCGCCCCGGAACTGCTCCACCAACGGGGGCAGCCACATCAACGCCGCCACCCCCGCGCCCCAGAACCCCGCCCGCCACGGCACGGGGCGCTCCCGCCGGCGACCGGCGAGGGCCCCCACCACACCCGCGACCACGGCCACCGCCCCCACCGCGGCGTACCCCACGTGGGCCTGCACCAGCAGCGTGACGAGTGGCAGCAGCAGCACGGCGCCGGCCCGGTGGCGTTCGGCCAGCGACCACGCGGCGGTCACCGCGGTGGCGGTGAGCACCAGGCCCACGTAGGGGTTCCACGGGCTGCGCACCTGGGCCGGGTCGGCGGCGAGCAGCACCAGGGTGAGCGCCAGCAGCAGCATCGCCGCGGCGAGCCGGTGGATCCGGCGCGCCATCCACCACGCACCGGCGATCCCGACGGCGTGCAGTACCAGGGTGGTGGCCATGAGGGCACCCGACCGGCTGCCGAGGAGCCGGTAGGGCACCGCGTACAGCAGCACCTGGGCGGGGCCGGGATGACGCCAGCCCAACCGCGAGTAGGCCCCCACCAGCGGCAGGTGGCCCGGCACGTCGCGCACGGCGAGCTCGATCAACGCGTTGTCGCTGATGGGGACCCACGACGACAGGACCGCCCGCGCCGCGAGAACCGCGGTCACCGCGGCCAGCACCAGCAGCGCGGCGCGTTCCCACCACGGCGACGGGCCGGCGGGTTCGTCGGGTTCGTCGGGGCCCGGTGGATCCACCGGCGGAGGCTACGTCGGCGAGCCGTGAACCGCAGTGGGATCCGCCAGGCCGTGGGTGGTCTTCTCCCAATGGAACGGATCGGTCACCAGTTGCACCACGGCCCGCAGCGCGGCGATCGACATGAGCACCCAGTAGAGCGGCGACAGCAGCGATGCCAGGAGCAGGTCGGGCCGGCGGATGATGCGGACCGTCACGAGCGACACGTACACCACGGCGAGGTTGCCCAACGCCCACACCGCCACCGCGAGGTAGTAGGTGATCCCCGGGTACATCGCCTGGACGAACGCCGCCCGGGTGGTCACCCACACGAGCGCGAGGCCCCAGAACCAGAGGTTCATCACCGCGAGCAACGGGGTGAGGCCCACGAAGAGCACGAAGTGCACGGTGCGCCACCAGCCGAGGTCGCGGACGAGCGCCCGGGGCCGGCGCACCTGCACCAGGAACGTCTGGAGGTAGCCCTTGTACCAGCGGCTCCGCTGCTTCACCCAGTTGATGACGTCGGTGTTGGGCTCCTCCATCGTGGTGGAGTCGATCAGGCCGATGCCGAACCCGGCCCGCTGCAGCCGCACGCCGAGGTCGCAGTCCTCGGTGACGTTCCACGCGTCCCAGCCCCCCACCTCCCGGAGCGCGGCCACCTTGAAGTGGTTGGACGTGCCGCCGAGCGGGATCGTGGCGCCGTCGACCATCAGGCCGGGCAGGTACAGGCTGAACCAGGTGGCGTACTCGGCGGTGAACCACCGGGTGAGCAGGTTGCGGTGGCCGCCGTAGAAGAGGAGCTTCGCCTGCACGCAGGACAGCTCCGGCGGCCCGTCGCGGAACGCCACCGCGGCACGACGCAACTGGAGCGGCTCCGGGTGGTCCTCGGCGTCGTAGATCGTGACGAGCTCCCCGGTGGCGAACTGCAGGCCGTAGTCGAGCGCCCGCGGCTTGGTGCGCGGTTCGCCCTCGGGCACCAGCAGCACCTCGATGGGCAGGTCGGTGACGATGGCGGCCGCCTCGCCCACGGTGGCCACGTCGTCGACCTCGAGCAGGAGCTTCACGTCGAGCTTGTGGCGCGGGTAGTCGAGGCGTTCCAGTGCGGCGACGAGGCCCCGCACCACCTCGGGCTCGCGGTATGCGGGCACGAGCACCGTGTAGACGGGCAGGTCGTCGTCGGGCACGGCCCGGGCCGCGGCGTCGCTCACGTGCAGCGCCGGGTCCTCGCGCAGGGCGGCGCGCACCAGTCGCACCCGGTGGAACACGGTGGCCGCGTACACGAGCGAACCGAGGGTGGTGAGCGCCACCGCCGCCGACGCGGGGAACAGGGCGAGCAGCACCAGCACAACGGCCGGCACGCCCCAGAGCGCGGCGCGCTGGCGCGTGGTGGCCGGCGACGAGGCCGTCATCCCCGGGTTCGCCTCCTCCACCTCCGCCATGGCGGTGGCGAGGGCGAGCTCGGCCTCGGCGACGGGGACGTGGCGGACCCTCACTGGCCCGGCTCCCGCGGGATCGGCAGGCGGGCCGAGCGCTCCGTCGCCGACTCCACCAGCCGCCGGCCGAAGGTGATGAGGAAGCTGCGCAGCTGCAACTGCCGTTCGGTGAGCGCGCCGCCGGACCGGCCCCGCACCAGCTCGTCGGCCCGCAGTGCGAACTCACCGGCGACGTCCTCGGTGAGCTCCGGTGCCACCACCCGGGCACCGTCCACCTCGTTCAGCAGCAGCACCACCCGCTCGTACCGGATCTGTCCGCCCTGGCGGACCGCCCAGATCCAGTACAGGGTGGTCCACCTCAGGCCGTTGTTCGGGTCCGACCACCGCAGCACGGTGCCGATCACGCCGTTGCCGAGGTCCACCTGGCGGACCCCGTCCATGTCGTAGCCGTGGAACTGGTAGCAGGCCTCCAGGCCGAAGTCGCTGAACGCCTGCAGGTTCGAGGTGGTGATCACGTCGGCCAGGGGGGCCACGTCGCTCGCGAGGTCCGGCGTGCCGGTGCCCCGGAAGGCGTAGCGGAGCCACACCGAGTCCTGCCCGAAGAAGCGGCGTCCGTTGTCGAAGGTCGACACCACCTGGGCCTCGAAGCCGGGGGGACGGGTGGCGGAGCGGGCGAAGCCCGCGAGGCGCGGGGTGCCCACCGAGGAGGCGATCGGGTCGTAGTCGGTGAGACGGTGGTCGAAGAACCCGCCGAGGAGGGCCAGCGGCACGAGCATGACCAGTGCCCGCCGGGCCCGCGGCACACCGGCCAGCACGGCCCGGGTGCGGGAGGGGCCCGACGACATCCGCAGGTACAGGCCGAACCGGTGGGCCTGGAGCACCATCACCAGCACCCCGACGTTGAACGTGAGCAGTCCCACGATCGGGTGCAGCACGTCGACCGACGCCGTCTGCCCGGCGAAACGACCGACGGTGATGATGAGGAGGATCCGCACCACGTTGAGCGCCAGCACCAGCAGCGCCCCGGAGACGAGCCAGAGGAACTTGCGCCGACGGCGGCCGTCGAGCGCGAGGGCGATGGCCCCCGCCACCAGCAGGAATCCCACCAGGCCGTTGGCCCCGGAGCAGGCCGAGGCGACCTGGACCCGGAACCCCTCGGCGCCGTAGGGGATCTGGAACGCGGTCACGTCGCCGGGGACCTTGTCGGCGATCGGCACGATCCCCACCACGATCCCGACGATCCGGGCGGTGATGTCGGCGAGCGGGTCGAGGAACGTCGACACCAGCCAGCGGGCCGGCACCGGCCACGCGAGGAACAGGAAGAGCACCGCCGCCTTGGTGCGCCACAGCATGCGGGTCCCGAACAGGAGCGCCACCACTCCCGCCACGAACAGCGGCATCGTCAGCAGGTCGATCCGCCACAGCCAGTAGACCACCGACATCCGCGCCGGCAGGAGCACGAGGCCCACCAGCGCGGCCACCACGAGCGGCACGCCGACGATGCGGTCGACGAGGCGGTCGTGGATGTCGGGTTCGCCGGCCGCCGGTCGGGCGAGGGCGTAGCCCAGCGCCGCGGCCACCGCCGGAACGAGACCGAGGTAGGCGAGCGGGGTGTCCACCGTGATGCCCCGCAGGAGCGTCCACAGGGACGTGTGGTAGGTCACGAGCACGAGGCCCAGCGCCGCGAGGGTGCGCCACCGCACCACGCGGCGATCGTGGTCGACACCGCCGTCCGCGAGGACCGGGGCGGCGTCGGGGGCGGCGGCCGCGGGCATCACGGCCGGACACCTCCGGCAGGGCGACGGCGACGGACCATGAGGGCGAGGCCGAGGGCACCGATCAGCAGGGCCGACAGGGGCAGGAGGGCCGCGACCGGCGCCTCGGACACCACCGGCGTGGGGAGGGCGATGGTGGTGGTCGTCGTGTTCGGGTCGGCCACGACGGAGGCCACGATCGCCACCGGGCCGCCCGTCGGCACGCAGCGCTGGGACGCACCACTGCGATCGGTGCGGACCTCGCTCAGGAGGATCTCGGCCGGCGCCCCCGCCGCGCCGCCGGGGCTCAACTGGCCCACCAGCGCCTGGTTCCTCGGGTCGTCAGGCACCAGGAAGTTCGCGAGAGCCGCGTAGGGCGAGGTGTTGAGCGTGCTGAACGACTGCGGCGTCGGCCGGGCCGTGGCCGCGAGGAACACCAGCTGCGACAGCTGGCCCTCGGTGGCCGGCCCGGTGGAGTTCACCGGCCCGGCGATGCGCAGCGCGAACGGGAGCGGACCACCGGCCGGGAAGCGGTCGTAGGTGGAGATCCCCACGATGGCCGACGACGCGAACGTGGCAGTGACGGTGTCGCCGGGCTGGGACAGCACCCGGCAGTCCAGCTGCACCACCGCGGACCGGGTGACCGGGCGAACCGGCGGGACGGTGCTCGTCGGGACGGTGGTGGTCGGGACGGTGGTCGTCGCAGTGGTGGGCGGACCGGTGGTGGGTGCCGTCGCCGGGGGCTCGGTCGCGGGCGGCGCCGCGGTCGCGGGTGCGGCCGTCACCGGCGGGGCGGCGGGGGCCTCCAGCACGGCGGATTCCACCTGTGCCGACGGGAAGTCCAGCAGGGCGCCCGTGAGCTCGGTGGCCACGTCGTCGCACCCTCCGGCGCCGCCGGAGCCGCCACCACCC
>CAIPVR010000323.1 GCA_903868545.1 uncultured Actinomycetes bacterium | reverse complement strand
CGTCGTCGCCTCCGACGACGAGCCCGTGCGTCGGCTCGTGGACCTCACCGCCGCCCTGCGGAAGGGTGCACCCGGCACCGCGGTGGTGCTCACCGTGGTGCGGGGCCCGGAGCGGCTCTCGCTCACCGTCGTGCCCACCGCCTCGCCCTGAGCCGACTCCCGGGCGCCGCGCCGGGGCGCCGGACGCCCGGACGGCCCGGGGTCGTACGATGCCCATGTGGACCCCATCGGCGACGGCGACGACCAGGAACCCCGCGGAGAGCCGTTCGGCCTCGGCGACATCGGCTTCTTCCTGCAGGACCTCTCCCGCCGGCTCAGCGGGAGCTCGTCCGGCAGCTGGGATGCCGCAGCCCAACTGGCCGGCTCGATCGCCACCGGGGGGACGACCGAGGACAACGTCGACCCCGCCGACCGCCTCGCGGTGGAACAACTCGCCCGGGTGGCGGAGCTGCAGGTGGCCCAGGTGACCGGACGCGACCTCGACGAGCCGGTCCGTGTGGAGGCACTCAACCGCACGCAGTGGGCCCGCCGGTTCCTCGACGACGAGAAGGGCCTGCTCGAGTTGCTGTCGGGCTCCCTGGGCCGGGCGCTGCAGGCCCAGCTCGGTGAACTCGAACGGGAGCTCGACGGCGACGAATCCCCCGACCTGGGCGGCCTCGGGCTGCCCGGTGGACTGCCGCCCGACGCGCTGGTCCGGCAGGTGATGGGGATGATGGGCCCGATGCTGCTCGGGATGATGGCGGGGAGCACCGCCGGCCACCTGGCCGCCCGCGCCCTCGGCCACTTCGAGCTGCCGCTCCCCCGCGGCCGCGGCGCGGCGCTCACCATGGTGCTGCGCAACGTCGACGAGTTCGCCGACGGGTGGAGCCTCCCCCGCGACTCGGTACGTCTGTGGGTCTGCCTGTCCGACGTGGCCCACCAGCAGGTGCTCGACCTCCCGCACGTCCGCGCCCGCCTCGAGGAGCTCCTCGAGGCCTACGCCTCGGGTTTCTCCGACGACGTCGCCGACATGGAACGACGGATGCACGAGCTCGGCGTGGGCGATCTGCTCGGCGCCGGCGAACCCGACCTCGCGGCGCTGCAGCGCCTCGCCGGCGACCCCGACGTGCTGCTCGGCGCCATGCAGTCGGACCACCAGCGTGAGCTGATGCCCCGGATCGAGGCGCTCGTCGCCACCATCGAGGGCTACGTGGACCACGTGCTCGACAAGGTCGGCGACCGCCTCCTCGAGGGCTACGGGCCGCTCACCGAGGCGCTGCGTCGCCGTCGGGTGGAGTTCGGACCGGAGCAGCGCTTCGTGGAGCGCCTGTTCGGCCTCGAGCTGTCGCAGTCCACGTTCGACCGCGGCACGGCCTTCGTCTCGGGGATCGTGGAGCGGGCCGGCGAGGACGCCCTCACCACCCTCTGGGCCGGGGCCGACCACCTCCCCACCCCGGCAGAGGTCGACGCCCCCGGGCTGTGGTTGGCCCGCAACGGGATCGAGCTGCGCGACGACCTCGACCTCGGGATCGACGAGGACTTCGAGGTCCCGGACTTCCTCCCGCCCGACGGCCTCGACTGATCACGCCTCCGTGGTGCCGTCGGCAGCGGGGCGACGGACCCGGCGAACGACACCACCGCCCACCTGACGGGCGGTGGGCAGCCGGGGCGGAGGCCGACCACTGCCCATGGCCCGCAGCGCCGCACCGAAGAGGACCGCGGCGGCGAGCGCCAGCACGGCCACCAGGAACCCGCCGAGACGGGTGGGCATGGGCACCACCACCGGCACGAACGCGCCCAGCACCCAGGCCACCTGGAAACGCGACTCGAAGCGGGCGAAGGACCGGCCGCGGTTGGCGTCGGGAGCGTCGCGCTGCACCACGGCGTCGAAGGCCTGCTTGCCCGACGAGGCGGCCACGGCGACCAGGAAGCACATGGCGGCCTGCCCGGTGAGCCCGGCCAGCAGGGCTCCTGCGGTGCCGCCGACGAGCGCCAGCACCACCGCGCCCAGCAGCAGGTACTCCTCGCGGGCACGACGGCGGATCAGCGGCGCGACCGCCGCACCGGCCAGGCCACCGGCCACCGACATGACGACGACCACGCCGAAGTGCCACACCGGCGGTGCCCCCAGCGGTGCCACGAGGTCGGCGGGAGCCACCCGCTCCCCCACCCACCGCTCGCCGGCCAGCCGCCCGGTGGCCACCCCCAGCGGCGGGGGCCCGGTGTCGCCCCGTAGCGCGAAGGCGAGGAGGAAGGTGACGAAGCCGACCACGGCCCGGAGGGTGCCCATGGCCGACGCAGCGGACCACACCCCCGCGCTCCGCAGCTCCGCCACCTCCTCGGGGCCGGCCGGTTCCTCGGCCACCGTGGTGGCGGGCACCCGCAGGGCGGCCACCACCGCCGCGGCGAAACAGATCCCGGCCAGGGTCATGGTGGCGCCCGGTCCCACCTTGAGCAGCACCGCGCCGGGCACCCCGGCGGCGAAGCCGGCGAGGCCGGAGAGCAGCTGGAGCTTGGAGTTGGCCTCCACCAGGCCCGCGTCGGACCTGACCACCGTGGGCACGATCGCCGCCTTGGCGACCTGGTAGGTCTTGGCCAGCACGAGCATGAGGAACGCCTCGGGGAACAGCAGGAGGCTGTCGGAACCGACGGCGCCGATCATCACCACGGCGAGCACCGCCCGGCCGGCGGTGCTGCCCACGAGCATCATCCGGTGACCGCCGCGGGCCCGGTCCATGGCCGGACCGATCAGGGGGCCCACCAGGGCGAACGGCGCCATCGTGAAGATGAGGTAGAGCGCGATGCGCCACCGGGCACCTGACGGGTCCACGTCGAAGAACAGGCTGCCGGCGAGGGCCATGGCCACCAGCGCGTCGCCGGCGAGCGACAGGACGTGGGCGAGGGCGAGCCGACCGAAGGGGGTCTCGACATCGATCCGCCGTCGGGTGGGCCGGAGCCGGGGGATCGGCCGGACTCCCGACGGCCCCGCGACGGGGTCGCGTCCGTCCATGACCACGGGCCCATCGTAGGGGCAGGGACGGACACCGGGACCGGGACACAGGGCCCCGGCGGCGTCAGCCCTTGGGCGCCACGAACTTGTAGCCGAGCCCGCGGATGGTGACGATCCGGACGGGACGGGAGGGGTCGTCCTCCACCTTCGACCGCAACCGCTTGATGTGCACGTCGAGGGTCTTGGTGTCGCCCACGTAGTCGCTGCCCCAGACCCGGTCGATGAGGGTGGCCCGCGGCAGGACCCGTCCGGCGTTCTCCATGAGGAGGGCCAGCAGCTCGAACTCCTTCAGCGGCAGTGCCACGAGCACGCCGTTCACCCGTACCTCGTGGCTGTCGGGGTCGAGTTCCACCCCGTCGATCCGCAGCACGTCGGACGACACGGCCACCGTCTCGCCGCCACGGGGCTGGCGCCGGAGCACCGCCCGCATGCGGGCCACGAGCTCGCGGAGCCGGTACGGCTTCGTGACGTAGTCGTCGGCCCCCACCTCGAGGCCCACCACGGTGTCGATCTCCGCCGTCTTGGCCGTGACCATGATGATCGGCACGTCGCTGCGCTGGCGGATCTCGCGGCACACGTCGAGGCCCGACACGGTGGGCAGCATCACGTCGAGCAGGATCAGGTCGGGGTCGACGGCGTCGAACCGGTCGAGGGCCTCGGCCCCGTCACGGGCGATCTCCACGTCGAAACCCTCCCGCCGCAGACCGACGGAGAGGGCCTCGATGAAGGCCTCCTCGTCCTCGACGACGAGCACGGTGGGTGTGGCGGTCATGGTCCTTCGGCCTCCGATGGCACGGGAACGGGAGCTGGTCGCGGTTCGGCGACGCCGGCCCGCGGGAACGGACGGGCGTCGGGACGGGGCAGGGTGAGCGTGAAGGTGGTGCCCACGCCCTCGGTGGAGTCGACGGCCACGTCGCCACCGTGGTTGCTGGCCACGTGCCGGACGATGGCGAGACCCAGACCGGTGCCGCCCGTCTCGCGGGAGCGGGCCCGGTCCACCCGGTAGAAGCGCTCGAAGATGCGGTCGAGGTCGCGACGGGGCACGCCGATGCCGTGGTCGGTGACCGACAGGCGGACGAGCCCACCGGCCGGGTCGTCCTCGGCCACCACCAGCACCTCGGAGCCCTCCGGCGAGTACTTCACGGCGTTGTCGAGGAGGTTGTAGAGGGCCGAGACCAGCTGTCGGCGGTCGCCGTCGATCTCCATCGACGCCGGCACCTCGAGGTGGACGGCGATCCCGGCCTGCTCGGCCGCGGAGGCGAGTCGGCCCTCCGCCTCGGCCACCACCGAGAGCACCGTCACGTGCTCGAACTCCGTGTCGTCGCCGAACTCGATCCGGCTGAGCTCGAGGAGGTCGTCGACGGTACGGCCCACCCGCTCGGCCTCGAGGATCATCCGCCCCGCCAGGCGCTCCACCACCGCGCGGTCGGGTTCGTCGCGGATGGTCTCGGCCAGCAGGCCGAGTGCACCGATCGGCGTCTTCAACTCGTGGGAGATGTTGGCCACGAAGTCGCGCCGCACCGTCTCGGTGCGGCGCTGCAGGGAACGGTCGTCCACCACGGCGAGGGCGCCGTCGGCCACGCCGTCGGAGAACGGGTAGGCGGTGACCACGAACGACTCGGCGGGCGGGCCGAACAGCTCCACCGACCGCCGGATGGTGCGGCCGGTGACCGCCTCGGTGAGGAGTTCCTCCACCGCCGCGGCCACCAGCACACGGCCGTCGCGGGCCGAGGCCAACGAACGGGCCGCCTCGTTGCGGAACAACTCGGTGCCGTTGGCGTCCCACACCACCACGCCGTGCTCGAGCCGGTCCACGGCGTGCCGGAGCCGGTGCAGGAGTTCGTCGCCGGCGTCGGCACCGGCGTCGGCACCGGCGTCGGCACCGACGGGCCCGTCCGGCCCGGGCGTCGCCCCGCCCGCCGGTTCCACCGCCGCGGCCGGCGGCGCGGACGCCGGACCCGGT
>CAIPVR010000322.1 GCA_903868545.1 uncultured Actinomycetes bacterium | reverse complement strand
GCCGGCGAGCGCGCCGGGGCGCGGCCCGCGGCGGTGGCCCCGGGTGGCGGTGCTCGCCGTCGTCCTCGTCGCCGTGGTGGTGGTCGGCGTGCTGTTCCTCGGTGGCCGGACCCGTCCGGTGAGCGAGGGGGACGCGCTCGGTCGGTTCCGCACCGGCGCCGGGGTCGCGGGGTCGCCGGTGCCGGTGGGGGTGTACCCGGCGGTGGCCGACGCCATCGAGACCGTGGGACTCGCGCCCCTCGACCGGACCGTGTCCGGGCCGGTCCCGGTGACGGTGACCGGCGCAGGGGACGGATGCTCGGAGGTCCGTGTCGACCTGGAGTCCGACCACTGGCGCAGCTGGACGCTGTGCCGCACCGCGGCCGGGCCGGCCCTGTCGGCAGGTGCGAGCGCCACGAGCCGGACGTTCCCGGGCATCGACTTCTCGAGCACCACGGAGGTGACGTGCGACCCGCCGGCGGGGTCCGGTCCGGACGGCGCCCCGGCCACCGCGCTCTGCTCGGTGCGCGCCGGTGGCGGGATGGCGGGCTCGGGCCAGCTGCGGTCGCGCGCCACGGCCGGGCCCGGGCCTCCGGTGCAGGTGGGCGGCGACCGCGTGGCCACCACCCGGTTCGGCCTCGACAACACCCTGGCCGGCGTGCAGGACGGCACCGAACGAGTGGAGTTCCTGCTCGCCTCGGACGGCCTCCCCGTGCGCATCTCGTACCGGACGGTGGTGCAGGCCTCCACCTCCCTCGGGGTCATCAGCTACACGGACCGGGGCGAGGTGACCCTCCGGTCCACCCGGCCGCGGACCTAGGTCGGCCTAGACTCCCGCCCCATGTCCGAACGGGGCCTCACCCATCTCGATCCGCTCGGCCGTGCCCGCATGGTCGACGTCACCCCGAAGGAGCCCACCCACCGCAGGGCGATCGCCCGTGGCCGGGTGAACATGGGCACCGACACCACCTCCCTGGTGGCCCGTGGTGCGATCAACAAGGGCGACGTGCTGTCGGTCGCCCGGGTCGCGGGGATCCAGGCCGCCAAGCGGGCGAGCGACCTCATCCCGCTCTGCCACCCGGTGCTGGTCGGGGCGGTGCTGGTGAACTTCCGGATCGAGGACACCTTCATCGAGGTGGAGGCCCAGGTGGAGACCGTGGATCGCACCGGTGTGGAGATGGAGGCCCTGACCGCGGTGAACGTGGCGTGCCTGACCATCTACGACATGTGCAAGTCGGTGGACCGCTCCATGGTCATCTCCGACGTGGCGCTGTGGGAGAAGACCGGCGGCCGTTCGGGCGCCTACCGGCGCGACGACCTCCTCGAGACCTCTCTCGACGATCTCTGACCCCCGGCCTCCGACCACCGACCTCCGACCACCGACCACCGTCGTCCTGCCCGCGTGGCCGGTTCGGGGCGGACGGTGGCGACCCTGCGGCGCACGGTGGTGGGCGGGTGCACGACAGCCGGCGTCGGCGTCCCTAGAATGACATCGATGTCATTCGTCAACGACTTGTAACAGTCGTTGCACAACCGTTAGCTTCGGGCGAACGCCTGAGGGGAACGAAAGGACGCTGCGCCTCCCATGAGTGTCTCCACGCTGGTGTTGCTGGGTCTGGCCCTGGTCTGGGCCGTCGTCCTCCTGCCGGAGGGCATCGCACGGTTCTCGTCGCTGCGCAGCGGTGACAGCATCCGGTCCTTCAGCGACCAGCTCTCGTCGATCCAGCGTCAGCCGCAGGCCGGTCCGGGCCGGGGCTCCAACGTCATCGACCTCCGTGACCGGCGGCCGTCCGCCCCCCGCACGGTGCCCCCGGAGGTGCGCAAGCGCCGTCAGGAGGTGCTCGCCGGACTCGGTGGCGCGGCGCTCGTCACGCTCCTCGGGGCGGTCGCCTTCGGCGGCTTCTTCCTGCTGCTGTTCCTGCTGACCGGCGGCCTCCTCGTGGCCTACGTGGCGGCGCTGGTGCAGGTGACGAACCGCGCCGCGGTCCGCCACAACCCGGCCCGGGCCGCCATCGCGGGTTCGGCCGGGCGTC
>CAIPVR010000321.1 GCA_903868545.1 uncultured Actinomycetes bacterium | reverse complement strand
GCTACCGGCACCGGGGAGAGCTACCCGGCGGACGGGCCGAACGGCTCAGAGGCCGGTGACGGCGATCTGGATCGTGGAACCGACGCCCCCGTTGGGGCCGAGCTGGCCGCTGGCACCGTCGCCCCCCCGAGACCCCGCCACACGAACGACGCGGTGCGGGCCGCCCAGTTGCGCAGCGGGCGCTCGCCGGCGAGCGCCCGCGCGTACCAGCCGCCGGTCATGACCACGACGGCCACGTCGAGGTCGGCGTCGGGGTCGACGAACCCGCCGTCGCGGGCTCGTTCGAGGATGCGGCGCAGCGCGGCGCGGCGCGGGAGCACCACCCGGGACCGGTACAGCGCCACGAGGTCGGGGTCGGCCGAGTCGATGAGCATGGTGCCCACCAGTGAGAGGCCGTCGGGGCGGCTCACCCCGCGTCGGAACGACTCGAGTTCGGCCACGAGGTCGGCGAACGGGTCGCCGGTGGGGTCGGGGCGGTCCTCGTCCGCCAGCGCCGCCACGGCCGCAGTGGCGAGGTCCGCCTTGGTCGGCCAGCGCCGGTAGACCGCCTGGCGGGTGGTGCCGGCCTCCTCCGCGACGGCGGAGACCGACATCGCCTCGTAGCCGGACCGGGCGAGGTGCGACGCCGCCACGGCGAGTACCCGCTGGTCGATCGAGGCGTCCCTGGGCCGCCCGGCGCCGCTCGTGGCCATGCGGCGAGCGTACCCGCCGCCCAATGTCAATACAGGGCTGTATTGTATTCGCCGGATCGTAGTCGCCGAGCCGCACTGACCGACCGCCACCGCAGGACCGCCGCCGTGCGGCCCGCACCGGGGCGGGACCGAGGAGAACCATGACGAACGACAGCAATGACACCAGCGGCACGGCCACCGGAACCGGCCCGCAGCGGGTGGCGGTGATCGGGCCCGGCAACGTCGGCTCGCAGCTCGTGCGGGGTTTCGCCCGCGCCGGGCACCAGGTCAGCGTCGGCGCCCGCGACGCCGCGAAGGCCGCCGAGCTCGCCCGGCTCGACGGGGTGGACGTCCTCGACCCGGCCGCGGCGGCCGCGGCGGCCGACGTGGTCGTGCTCACCGTGCCGGTGGTGGCCCTCGCCGAGACCGTCGCCGGCCTCGGCGACCTCGACGGGAAGGTGCTGGTGGACGCCACCAACGCGGTGGGCGTGCCCGTCCCGGGCGGTCACCCCACCGTCGGCGCACACGTCGCCGGACTGGCCCCGACCGCGTCGGTGGTCAAGGCGTTCAACACCATCGGGGCGGAGCACCTCGCGGACGGCACCATCGCCGGCCGGGCCGTGTTCCTCCCCGTGGCCGGCGACGACCGGGGCCGGCCCGCGGTGGTGGCGCTGGCGGAATCGGTCGGCTTCGAGGTGGCCGACCTCGGCGGGCCCGAGGCGGTGGAGCTGGTGGAGGACACCGCTCGACTCTGGATCCACCTGGCGTTCCGGTGCGGGTGGGGCCGGGACTTCGGCTTCGGCGTGCTCCGGCCGTGAGCGACCGGGCCGGGAAGCGGACCGGCTACCTGGAGCTGTTCTTCGACCTGGTCTTCGTGTTCGCCGTCACCCAGCTCGTCGGGATGCTGGAGGACGACCACCGCCCGGTCGGCTGGTTCCACGTGGTCCTCATGGCGTGGATGGTGTGGTGGGCGTGGTCGCAGTTCACGTGGGCGGGCAACGCCATCGACCTCGACCGCCGGCCCACCCGGGTGGCGATGCTCGCCGTCACCGGCGTCACCCTGCTGTTCGCCGCCGCGTTGCCCGCCGCGTTCGACGTCGGCGGCGGCTGGCGGTTCGCCGTGCCGTACGTGACGGTGCGCCTCGCCGGCCTCGCCCTCTACTGGGGCGGCCTCCGGCACGAACCGGAACACCAGGCGGCGCTGCGGGCCTACGTGCCCGTCGCGGTCATCACCCCGGTCGTGATCCTCGCCGGAGCGGCCGCTCCGCCGGCCGCGCGCCAGTGGGTGTGGCTCGCCGCCGTCGCGATCGACGTGGCCTCGGCGTTGGCCGCCGGCCGAGGTGAGTTCCGGGTGTCCCCGGGCCACTTCGCCGAACGCCACGCCCTGTTCGTGATCATCGCCCTGGGCGAGACGGTGGTGGGTATCGGCGCCACGCTCGCCGGTCTCGACGTCACGCCACTCGTGGTGGGCACCACTGCCGCCGCGTTCCTCGTGGTGGCCAGCCAGTGGTGGGGCTACTTCGACTGGGTGCAGGCCGCCGCCGAGGCACGACTCGCACGCGAGGACGACCTCCGGCGGCGGGGCCACCTCGCCCGGGACCTGTTCACGTTCGGCCACCTGCCGATCGTCCTCGGCACCGTGGTGCTCGCGGCCGGCCTCGAACACGCGCTGCTCCATCCGGACGAGCCGCTCGACGGCACGGGCCGCACGATGGTCGGGGTGGGTCTCGGGCTGTTCCTCGCGGGCTTCGTGGCCGGCAACCTCCGGGCGACCGGGCGCGTCCTCACCGAGCGGGTCGTCGCCGCCGTGGTGGTGGCCGTCGAGGTGGTGGTGGTGGCGCCGCTCGTGCCCACCTGGGTGCTGCTGTGGCTGGTCGCCGCCACGCTGGTGGTTCTGGCCGCGGTGGAGACCGTCCGGCGACGCACCGCCTCCCTCTCCACCTGAGTCCCCGGCCGCCGGCGTCGAGCCACGCCGAGCAGGACCCCTCCGCCGGACTCCCGACCCTCGGACGCCCGGCCACGCGAGACTCGGATCCCCACGCAGAGGGTGAGGTGCACACGATGGATGACCACGACCTGCTCGATCTGGCGACGGAGGTCTTCCGCGACCGTCTGGCCGCCGTGGGTCCCGACCAGTGGGACCTGCCCACACCGTGCGCGGACTGGACGGTACGGGATCTCGTGGCCCACGTGCTCGGAGGCAACGCGATGGTCGTGGTGCTCGCCGACGGCGCGAGCACCGAGGAAGGGCTCGCCGCGTTCACCGGCGCCACGCTGGATGACGACGTGGTGGCGCAGTTCACCGCCGGCGCCGCCGAGCAGTCCGCCGTGTTCTCCCGGGCCGGAGCCGGGGAGCAGACGTTCCACCACCCCGCCGGCGACATGCCCGGCCAGATGGTGCTGGGCTTCCGGATCGGCGACCTCGCCATCCACGCATGGGACCTGGCCCGCGCCACCGGCGGCGACGAGCACCTGCCCGACGAGTTGGTGGCGGCGGTCCACGCGACCCTGCTGCCGATGGCGCCGGTCATCGGGAGCATCGGCGTGTTCGGCGAGGGGCCGAGCCTCTCCGACGACGCCGACGCGACGCTGCAGGACCGGATGCTCGACCTCGCGGGCCGCCGCCCGTAGGCGCCGCCTACCCCGGGAACCCGCCGTCGCCCGCCAGGGGTGGGGCGTAGGGGTCCCGCGTGGGCACCGGGCCGTCCACCCGGCTCACCTCCACGAGGGTCAGCTGACCGATCGACCCCTGGGCGAGGCGTGAGGTGCCACGGTCGGCGGTGAGCACGTTCGGGTTGCCGGCCACGCACGGCGAGCCGGGCTCGTCCGGCTCCGCGGGCGTCCACCACGCGCCGGTGGACAGTTGCACCACCCCCGGACGGACGGCGTCGGAGACCACGGCGCCGGCGTAGTAGGCGCCGCGGTCGTTGTGGACCAGCACCACGTCGCCGTCGGCGATCCCCCTTGTCGCGGCGTCGTCGGGGTGGATGCGCATCGGCTCACGGTCGGCCACCTTGCCGTCGCGGCTGTGCGGCCCCCGCCTCCACCCCGTAGGACGACGGGGCCGGGGAGGGATCTGACCGGGACGACGTCCCGTCACGCGTCGGGGGGCGTGTCGAGCAGGCCGGCCAGTTCCGCCAGGGCGCCGGCGAGCAGCGACGAGCGGACCAGCACGCGGTGGATCTCGTGGGAGACGCGCTGGCCCCGGTCCTGCAGCGGAAGGTCGCCGAGTGAACGCAGAACCATCGTGGGGTCCGTCGCCACCGTGATCGGCTCGGGTGCGGGGAGCTGCGGGGCCACGGCCCAGAACTCGGCGGCGTCGACCTTGTCGCGGCCCTTGCCGCGACTGCCCCGCTTCCTGTTCTCGGGCTTGTTCGTCGGCTTCCGCGTGCGGCTCATTCGTCGTCCTCGGTCAGGAGCTGGTCGTCGCGGAGGCCGAGGGCCAACCGCAGCTGGTTCGTGTCGAGATCGGCGAGCGAGCTCGAGCCCGGGAGGACGAGGTCGGCGATGTGGCGCTTGCCGGCCACCACCTCCTCGACCCGTTCGTCGACGGTGCCGGGGCACATGAGACGGTGCGACACGACGGTCCGGGTCTGGCCGAGACGCCAGGCCCGGTCCCGGGCCTGGTCCTCGACGGCCGGGTTCCACCAGCGGTCGTAGAGCACGACGTGGTTCGCTGCGGTGAGGTTGAGGCCCGTGCCGCCGGCCTTCAGCGACAGGACGAGGGCGGCGGGGCCGGGGCGCTCCTGGAACTCGGAGATCATCCGGTCCCGGGCGGTCCGGGCGAGACCCCCGTGGTAGCAGTCGGTCGGCGTGCCGGTCAGCTCGGTGAGGTGGTCGGCCATCCGCTTCCCCCACTCGGCGAAGTGGGTGAAGATCAGCACCTTCTCGCCGGCCGCGAACACCGTGTCGACGATCTCCTCGAGGCGGGCGAGCTTGCCCGAGCGTCCCGCCAGGGGCCGGTCGTCGGGCTGGTACGCGGCCGGGTGGTTGCAGATCTGCTTGAGCGCGGTGATGGCCGCGAGGATCGCGCCCTGCTTGGGTTCGCCGCCGCCGACCTCGCTGACGTCGGCGACCAGGCTGTCGAGCACCGCCTGGTAGAGGCCGACCTGCTCGGGCGTCATCATGCAGTGGTCGAGCTCGTCGATGCGGTCGGGCAACTCGCGGGCGACCTCCGGCTCGGTCTTCGTGCGGCGGAACACGAGGATCCCGTTGAGGGCGCGCAGCGCCGCTTCGCCCTCACCCTGCAGCTGCGCGATGAACCCGGTCCGGTCGCCGACGAGGCCCGGGTTCGCGAAGTCGAGGATGGCCCACAGGTCGCCGAGGCCGTTCTCGATGGGGGTGCCGGTCAGCGCGACGCGGGTGCGGGCGTCGAGCCGACGCAGCTGCCGGGCCTGGTCCGACGTGTGGTTCTTGACGGCCTGCGCCTCGTCGAGGACGACCTGGGTGAAGTGGCGCTCCGCCAGCGCGTCCATGTCGCGCACGGCGGTGCCGTAGGTGGTGATCACCACGTCCGCGGCGTCGAACGCCCGGTCCATGTCCGGCCCGGAGGCCCGGCTGGCGCCGTGGTGGACCAGCACGTCGAGACCGGGGGTGAACCTGGCGGCCTCGGCGGCCCAGTTGCCGACCACGGCCGGCGGTGCGATCACGAGCGCCGTGCCGCTCCCGGCGGTTCGGGCGAGGTGCGCCAGCATCGTCGGCGTCTTGCCGAGACCCGGATCGAGCGCCAGGCAGCCGCCCAGCTCCACCGCGTGGAGGAACCCCAACCATCCGAGCGCTTCGGCCTGGTAGGAGCGCAGTTCACCGGTGAAGCCGTCGGGCCGGGTGACCGGATCGGTGGAGATGCGGCTGGCCCTGTCGAACAGCTCCGAGGCCCAGCCGGTTCCGTCCACGGTGACGCCGCCGGCGAGCAGGCCGCCGTCGAGGCCGATGGAATGGCGGAGGATCTCCGCGCCGGTCATCTTCGTCTGGTCGGCCCGCTCGGCCAGCGCCGCCGCCGCCTCCTTCAGGTCGACCGCGTCGAGCTCGACCCAGTGACCGTGGGACCGGACCAGCGGCCGGGCCTCGGCGGCGAGACGAGCGATGTCGGCGGCGGTCAGTTCCACGTCGTCGAAGAGCACCGACCACCGCACGTTCGAGAGCTGGTGGGCGCCCACGACGCTGTCCCCGCCGATGGGCTCGGTGAACAGACGCAGCGAGGCCGACGGCTTGCGGCGCGACATCGCGGGCACCCGCACCTCGAAGCCGGCCGCCTGCAGCTGGGCACCGGTGACGGTCATGAGCTCCCACGCCTCGTCCTGGCTCAGGTACACCTGGCCGCGGCGCATCGCACCCGGACGCAGCAGCGCGGGGAACACCCGCTCGAGACGGGCCAGCTCGCCGGCCAACGCCGAGGCGCCCCTGCCGTCCGAGAGGGCCTGCTCGATCGGCAGGAGCTTCCTCTCGGCCCCGGGGCCGAGGACCGAGAGGAACCACGCTCCACCGGAGTCAGGGGGGTCGAGCGACACGACGAGCTCCGGCCGCGCGCCGCTGGTGACCGGCTTGGCCCAACGGTCGATGCGCCCGGCGACCTCGGCGGCAGCGGCGATCGGCGCAGCGAACCTGGTGCCGTCGAGTCGGGTGCCGAACGCGTCGGCGACGTCCGCCGTCGTCCGTACCTCCGGCGGCGGTGCCGCGAAGTCGAGCATGCCTGCGGCCTGGCGAACGACGGTGTCGACAACTGCCCGCTGGACGGCGCGGACGACGCCGGATGGGTCCGCGTGCGAGATCGCGGTGACCGGGCGGGGCATGGCCTCCGCCAAACCCGCGAGAGCGGACTCGTCGACCAACGCCGGCCGCCACGTCACCGACATGCCCATCGTCCGACCGTCACGCCGCTTGCGCCCGGACAGTGTGGGGACCACCGCACCACGGGCCACCAGGTGCACCGCGTCGACCGCGACCCGGCCGAGCCACTCGACGCTGGCGCCGATGCCGACGCCGGCGCTGTCGTCGCCGTCGATGTCGCTGTCGCTGTCACCGTCACCGTCGATGTCGCTGTCACGGCCGAGGCCACCACCGATCGCCACGAGCCAGCCGAGCGCCTCACCGACCGGGATCGAGAGCGCAGCGGCCTTGGCGCCGCCGGGCAGGGCCACGTCCGCGTGCGGCTCCCAGCCCAGCGCGGGCCCGCCGATCGACTCGAGCCGGTCCGACAGCTCGTCCGCCGAGTCGGGCGCGGTGCCGGGCCCCCCGGCCCACACCACGATCCGGCCATCGGTCCACGACGCCTGCAGCCGGACCTCACCGGCGGGTTCCGCGACGATGCCGGCGACCGGCTCCTCGGGTCCGACGAGCCGGTCGTACGCCGCATCGAGAAGGTCCAACTCCGCCTCGAAGTCCGCCACGACCTGGGCGCGCTCGGCTCCGCCCAGTCGGCGCACCGCGGCCAGACGCTCCTCGGTGTCGTCGAGGAGCTGCTCGAGCGTGTGGCGCCAACGGCTCGGGTCGGCCTCCAGCAGCTGGAGCTGGTCCGGTGATGCGCTGCCGTCGGCGGCCGCCCATGCGGCAGCGATGAGTTCCTCGGAGATGTCAGGCATCGAGAGCGGGAGGCTCCTTGCGTCGGTGACCCCACCGGTGGTGGCGGGGAGCGGAGAAGATGTCGGGCAGCGGCCCGCGGGACGGCCACCGCCATGGGACGGCCCTGACCGCGGGGCTGTCCGTTCACGGACACCAGGGCGGTGTGCCGCTGTGTCACACCGGACATGTGTCCGAACGGGGACCGGCGCTCCCCACGGGGCGGATCGCTGTCCGGTGGTCGCCGCCACCCCCGAGCCCGGCACAAGTTCCTGCGGCGATCCCGGGCGTTCGCCCTCCCCCACCGTACCGGAGCGAGCGGCCCGGCCGGTGACGCGCCGGGTCCGGGGCCGTGGCCCACTCGCCGGCGGCGGTCAGGTCACGAGTTCGGCGAGGACCGCCTTGTCGCCCTTGGCGAGCTGGCTGATCGGGCTGGCCGAGCCTTCGAGGACGATCCGAGCGCCGGAGTCGTCGGAGATGTCCACGATGCGCGACAGGCCGCGCTTGGACACGACGACGTGGGCGTCGTGTCGGTCGAAGGTCACCACCCGGTCCGCGAGGCGGCCGTCGGTGTCGCGGTTCAGCACGTGGATCGCCTCCGCGGTGACTGCGACCACCATCTTGACGGTGACGCCCTGGCTCTCGGCGTAGGCCTTCACGGCCGCGGCGCCGCCCAGCCCGGCACCCAGTCCGGCGGCGACCGGCCCGTCCGCAGCGAGGCTGCCGGCGACGCCGCCCGCGGTGCCGCCGGCGATCTGGGCGGC
>CAIPVR010000320.1 GCA_903868545.1 uncultured Actinomycetes bacterium | reverse complement strand
GATCCCGAGGCTGCGGCCGCGCCGGGCGACGTCGAGCACCCCGTCCACGAAGTCGGGCACCTCGCGGGCGAGGGTGGCGAACTCGTCGACCACCACGACCAGGCACGGGTCCGGGGCGCCGTCGGTGTGGGCCTCGCGCCGTCGGAGCTCGGCGCCGAGCGCGACGAGGGCCCGGTGGCACATGGCCGGGGTGAGGTCGGTGACGAGACCGACGCAGTGCGGCAGCTCGGCCAGTGGCCCGAAGGTCTCGCCGCCCTTGTAGTCGACGAGCAGGAACGACAGCCGGTCGGGTGGGTGGTGCAGCGCGAGCGACACGACGAGGGTGCGCAGCAGTTCGCTCTTGCCCGATCCCGTGGTGCCGGCAACCAGGGTGTGCGGTCCGTCGGCGACCAGGTCCACGCCCACCACCCCGTCGGGGCCCAGGCCGATCGGTGCGGCGGGCGTGGTCGCCGGACACGCCTCCCAGCGGGCGCGCAGGAGCGCCGGGTCCGACAGCACCCGGTCCTCGTCGAGCACGTCGGCGAGGCTCGGGCCGTCGGCGCCCGGCCCGTCACCCGCGGCCCCCGTGCCGCCGGCCGGGACGAGGGGCGCGAGCGCACGCGCCGCCGCCCGGGCGGTGTCGGTGTCGATCGGCTCGGGCCGGAACCCGAGGGGTGGCTCTCCGGGAAGGTGCAGGCGTGCGGACGGCCCGGGTGGGGTGGCCCCGGGCGTGGCGGCACCCGGTGCGGTCGCGCCGCACTCGACGGTCGCGCGCACCTCGTCGGGCAGGTCCTCGGGGCGGGCGCCGAGCCACACCGTCGGCCGGTCGCCGGATACGGCCAGGGCGCGACGCTGGGTGGGGGTCGGTTCGTCGACCACCTGGAGCACCACGTCGGCGGCGGCCCCGTGGTGGGGGAGCCACACCGACCACGACCAGCGCTCGGCGCCCGCCGGGCCCGCTACGACCTCGAGGGACAGTTCGTCGGGCCCGTGGGCCAGCACGGCCTGCAGCACCGCGGCCCGCGCCAGGCCCGTGGCCTGGTCGTCGGGGCCGGTGATCCCGAGCCCGTCGCGCAGGTCCACCGTGAGGGGCCGGGGCACCCGGTCGGCCTCGGCCACGGCGTCGGCCAGTTCCCGTCGCAGGGCGCGACGGCCGCCGGCCGGGACCCTCGGGCGGCGGTCACCGGGGCCCTCCCGGCTGCCCACCCTCACCACGACGCCCACGGCGGCCGGGGCGGTCGCGGTCCACGGTGCCGCCGTGCCGTCCGCCACGGCGGCGGCCACGGCTGCGACCGGGGGTGAGCCGGCCTCGTCGCGTCGGCGGTCCTCGTCGTGGGACGCCGCGAGCAGCGCTGCGGCCTCGGCGAGGTCGGCCCGGAACTCCTCGACCCGGAACCGCTGCTCGGCCCGCCACTCCCGCCGCTGCTCCGCCGCGGTGGCCAGGACGAACAGGAAGCTCGCCAGCACGAAGCCGGCGACGGCGACGCTGCGTGTGGCCCACCAGAGGGCACCCCCGAGCAGGAGCGGCACGACGGCGCTGAGCACCGGCAGTGCCGGCCGTCGGGCCGCCGCCGGGGGTGCGGGGAACTCCACCGGGTCGGGCGGGTCCGGTGGGCCGCCGCCGGCGGGGCGTGCCGGCGGCGGCCACCGTGTCCGGGCCCGCGAGAGGGGGTGGAACGGGCCCGGCGAAGGGGGACGGAGCGTGCCGTCGAGGTGGACGGTGACGACGTCGCCGTCGAGGCGGAGCAACGAGCCGTGGGTGGGCCGTGCGGTGCGGTCGACCCGTGCCCCGTCGAGGCGGACCTCGGTGCTGCCGGCGGTGACGAGGAGCAGCCGCCGTGTGATCTCGAGTTCGACCCCGGGTGCCAGCCGGTTGGTCCCGTAGCGCAGCGTCCGGGAGTGACCGTCGGTCGCCACGAGGCGCACCGGCGCCACGAGGGCCGGCACGCCGTCCGGGGACGGCTCGGCCGGGACCGGTTCCACGGTGCTGCCGGACGGCGGTGCCGAGCGGCGGGCCGGCTCGCCCGGCGCCGGCAGTGGCTGGTGGGCCAGTGGCCGGGCGCCGCCCGGTCCGCCGCGACGGATCGTCCGGAGGGTGAGGAGCCCGGGAGGTGGCGTGCCGTCCCGGGCGGGGTCGGCTGCCCACAGCGCGCCGGCGACGTCGCCCACGGTGGCACCCCGGGCCACGTCCACCGACACGTCCAGTCCCGCCGACCCGTCACGCCGGCCGAGCCGGTAGCGCAGGAGCATCAGCCCGAGGACGCCTGGTTCTGCTGGGTGACGTTGGCGGCGACCTGCTGGGCGGCACCGTCGAGTTCGGCGGCGATCCGCGTCAGCTGGGCCTTGTGGGTGCCGTCCCACTCACCCCGGAACTTGGTGGCGTCGGGGCCCTCCCACCAGGCGGAGCGGAGCAGCGAGTCGAGCTTGGCGGCGAGCGAGGTGATCGCATCGGCATCCGAGCGGAGCTGGCGTTGCAGTGCGGTCAGGGCTTCGGGGTCGAGTCCGAGCTTGGCCATGTGGTCCTCCCGTGGTGGTGGCGCCGGCGTGTCCGGCGTCGGGGAGGACTCAACCGCACGGCGGCGGGGGTGTCAGCGGGGAGGGGTGCCCGGTCCGCCGCCCCGGCGCTTGCGGCCGCCGTTGCGGCCGAGCCGTGACGGGTGCAGACCGGGGCCCCGCCGCGGAGCGGGTCCGCGGCCGAGGGCGTCGAGGGCGGTGCGGTAGTCGGACGGCCCGCCGAACCCGCCGGATCCGCGTGTGCCCGCGCTCCGGTAGGCGGAGCCGGTGCCCACCAGCGCGATCCCGGCCGTCCGGCCCGCCACCTCGTAGCGACGCACCACGCTCGCCGTCACCAGGCACACGCCGATCAGGAGGAGCACGTCGCCCACGGAGATCACCTGCCCCCACGGCAGCGGGATCGTGTCGCCGAGGAACGCGAGGAGTCCACCGTCGAGCGTGCGGCCACCGTGCACCACCAGGTTCGCGGCGTTCCCGTCCTCCACGGCGCCGGAGGCCTCGAGCGCCCACCGGCTCACCGGTCGCCCCCAGTTGAGGAGCGTGACCAGCAGGTTGAGCCCGAGTCCGGCGGCCACGAGCACCATGCCGCCGACCCTGAGGTTCACCAGCGCGAACGCGAGCAGGAGCAACAGGGCCACCAGCCTGAGGAGCGTGACGAACCCGCCGCCCCACGGCAGGAGGTCCAGCACGACCGTGAGTCCCACCCCGGCGACGAGCAGTTGCCACAGCGGTGGGCGCCAGACGAGCACGTTGTCGACGCGGCCGCCCCAGCGGACCCCCAGGGCCATCCCGATGCCCAGGGCGAGGAGCGTCGGTACCAGCGCCACGACCGGAAACTAGCGTCAGGCGCATGCCGCCAGCACCCGCCAGCCCCTCAGTGTCAGGTGACGAGTTGCTCCTCGAGGTCGTCGACGGTGTGGCAACGCTCACGATCAACCGTCCGGAGCGGCGCAACGCGTTGAGCTGGGCGGTGATCAGCGGCCTGCGCGACGTGGTCGGCCGTCTCCGCGACGACCCGTCGGTGCGGGTGGTCGTGCTCACCGGGGCGGGCGACCGGGCCTTCTGCGCCGGGGCGGACCTCACGGGCATGCGCGACGACGCCGGGTACGCCGCGGTGCACGACGCCCGGGGCGAGCTGGCCCGGCTCTTCGACGACCTGTGGACCCTCGGCAAGCCCACGATCGCCCGCGTCAGCGGCTTCTGCCTGGCCGGCGGGTTCGGCCTGGCCCTGTCGTGCGACCTGGTGGTGGCCGCCGACGACGCGGTGTTCGGCACCCCCGAGATCGACGTGGGGCTGTGGCCGTACATGATCACCGTGCCGCTGTGCCGGTCCATGGCGCCGAAGAAGGTGCTCGAGCTGATGATGACCGGCCGGCGGATCGACGCGGCCGAGGCGGACCGCCTGGGCATCCTGTCCCGGCTGGTGCCGTCGGAGGGGCTCGACGCGGCGGTGGCGGAGCTCGCCGGCACGCTCGCGGCCAAGTCGCCCTCGGTCATGCGGCTCGGGCGCGACAGCTTCTACGCAGTGTGGGACATGGCCGCCGTCGACGCGCTGCGGTTGCTGCACCCGATGCTCACGGTCACGACCGAGCTCGAGGACGCCGCGGAGGGGATCGCGGCCTTCGTGGAGAAGCGGCCGCCCCACTGGACCGGCCGCTGACGCTCCCGTCCGGCACCTGCCCCTGTGTCACACTCCCGGGCGTGACCGAGGGAACCGACGCCGTGGACGACCGCTTCAACTGGGGACCCCTCGTCGAGGACCTCCACCGACGCCGCGGGCAGGCCCTCGCCATGGGCGGGCCGGAGCGGGTCGAGCGCCAGCGGTCGCTCGGCAAGTGGCCGGTGCGGGAACGCCTCGACGCCCTCCTCGATCCAGGTTCGTTCGTGGAGTACGGCCTGCTGGCCGACCACATGGACCCGACCCTCGCGGAGAAGGGGCACTTCGCCGCCGACGGCTGCGTCACGGGGATCGGTCGCATCGACGGCCGTCGCGTGGCCGTGTGCGCGTACGACTTCACCGTGCAGGCCGGCTCGATGGGCAGGGTCAACGAGTTCAAGGTCACCCGCATGCGCGACCTCGTCCTGCGCCAGCGCATCCCGATCGTCTGGCTGCTCGACTCGGCGGGGGCCCGGATCACCTCGGACGCGGGCTCCACGTTCGCGGCCAACGGCGCCCTGTTCCGTGAGCAGGTCACGCTCTCCGGGGTGGTGCCCCAGGTGGCGGCCATGGTCGGGCACTGCGCCGCGGGCACCGCGTACATCCCCGCGCTCGCCGACTTCGTCCCGATGGTGAAGGGCACCTCGTCGATGGCGCTGGCCGGTCGCCACCTGGTGAAGGCCGCCACCGGCGAGGACGTCACCGAGGAGGAGATGGGCGGCTCGGAGGTGCACACCAAGGTGTCCGGCGTGGCCGACCGCGAGGTCGCCGACGACGGTGACTGCCTGCGCGTGGTGCGCGAGTACCTGTCGTTCTTCCCGTCGAACAACACCGACGCGCCGCCGGTCGCCGCCTGCGACGACCCGGTCGACCGGCGCGTCGAGGAGCTGTACCGGATCGTCCCGACGGCACCCCGCCGCGCCTACGACATGCACAAGGTGATCGACGTGGTGGTCGACCGTCGCCCCGACGGCACCCCCGACTTCTTCGAGATGAAGGCCGCCTGGGCCCGGAACCTGGTGACCGGTCTCGCCCGCGTGGGTGGCCGGCCGGTCGGGATCGTGGCGTCCAATCCGATGGTCCTCGGCGGCGCGCTCGACGTGAACTCCGCCGACAAGGCCGCCCGGTTCGTGTGGCTCTGTGACGCGTTCGGCATCCCGCTGGTGTTCCTGCACGACGTGCCGGGATTCGTCGTCGGCACGGCGGTGGAGAAGCAGGGCATCATCCGCCACGGGGCCAAGATGCTCTACGCCATCTCCGAGGCGACGGTGCCCAAGGTCTCGATCGTGGTCCGCAAGAGCTACGGCGCCGGGTACTTCGTGATGAACGGACTGTCCTACGAGGCCGACTACCTCGCGGTCTGGCCGGCGGCGGAGATCGCGGTGATGGGGCCCGACGGCATGGTCAACATCACGATGCGGAAGCACCTCGAGACCTTCGAGGAGGGTGAGGCCCGCAACGCCGAGCGGATCCGCCTGGCCGAGGAGTTCCGTTCCAACATCGACCCGTACGTCGCTGCGGGCCACGCCATGGTGGACGACGTCATCGATCCGGCGGAGACCCGCCTCGCGATCTGGCGCGGCCTCGAGGTGTCGGCCACCAAGCAGGTGCAGCGCCCATGGCGGAAGCACGGCGTGCTGCCCGTCTAGGTTGCGCCCATGGGCATCGAGTCGACCGGGTACAGGATCCTGCTGCTCGTCCACCTCCTGGCGGTGGTCGTGGCGTTCGGTGGCAACTTCGTCCAGCCGATGCTGCGCAGGGCGGGCAACGCCTCCGACGAGGCGTACGGCAAGGCGGTGATGTACGTCCAGCTCCCGGCCGTGATCGTGCTCTGGGTGGCGGGCATGGGTCTGGTGGGCATGAGCGACGAGCTCTACCAGCTCACCCAGGTCTGGATCGTGGTGGGTCTGGTGGCGTTCTTGGTGGCCGCGCTGGTCACGTTCCTCGTGGGTCGGGCCTACCGGAACGGTGCCGGCGACAGGGTCGCCCCGCTCGTGGGGATCCTCCACCTCAGCTTGGTCGTGGGCGTGGTCGCCATGGTGTGGAAGCCGGGCCTGGCGTGAGCACCGAGGTGCGGGCGGAGATCACCGCCAACGTGTGGCAGGTGCCGGCGCAGCCCGGCCAGCAGGTGGCCGAGGGCGACGAACTGGCCATCCTCGAGTCGATGAAGATGGAGATCCCGGTCACCGCGCCGGTGTCCGGCACCGTCACCTCGGTCGCCGTCGCCCCCGACGACCAGGTGGTCGAGGGCGACCTCATCTGCGTCATCGAGTCCGACTGAGCGGGCGGAGGACCGAGCGCGTGGAACTCGTCGCGTACCGGGCCGACGGACCGGTCGGCCACCTCACCATCCAGCGTCCCGAGCGTCGCAACGCCCTCAACCACCGTGCCCTCGACGAGCTGCACGACGGTGTCCGCCGCGCCGCCTCCGACGGACTCCGCTGCCTCGTGCTCAGCGGCGGCGACGACCAGTTCTGTGCGGGTGCCGACCTGACCGAGCTCGAGGACCTGTCCTTCACCGAGGCCCTCCGGCACGCACTCGACGACCTCGCCGCACTGCCGTTCCCGACCGTCGCGGCGATCCCGGGTGCCTGCATGGGCCTCGGCATGCAGCTCGCGCTGGCGTGCGACCTCCGCCTCGCCACGCCGGAGGCCCGATTCGCAGTGCCGGTGGCGAAGCTCGGACTGATGGTCGACCACTGGACCGTGCAGCGTCTCGGCCTCCTCGCCGGCGTGTCGACCGCCCGGTGGATGCTGCTCACCGCGGAGCCGGTCACCGCGGCGCGCGCCCACGACGTGGGCCTGGTGCACCAGCTGGTGGAACCGGACGGCACCGGGGGGACCACGGGCCCGGGGGCGGCCGTGCTCGCCGCCGCCGACGACCTCGCCGGGCGCCTCGCCCGGCTCGCGCCGCTCGCGCTGGCCGGATCGAAGCTGGGACTCGACCTGCTCGAGCGTCCGGGCCACGTCGCGGATCCGGACGGCGCCTACCGGGCGGCGTTCGAGCGGGCATGGGCCTCCGAGGACCTGCTCGAGGGTCGCACGGCGTTCGGCGAGCGACGGGCCCCCGAGTTCCGGGGCCGCTGAGTTCCGGGGCCGCTGGGTTCCGGGGCCGCTGGGTTCCCGGGGCTGCTGGCGTCAGTCCCCGGTGGCGCGGCGCGAACCGGTCACCGCCGAGCCGTCCTCGGGGAAGACCGTGCACACCACCTTGCGGTCCCCGCGGCCCCACGACTCCTGTGACGGCCACCAGACCTCGATGTCGAGCTCGGAGCGGGTCCACGGGGCACCGACGAACGGCTCGAAGAGGTCGTAGCAGGCCGCCTCGGACCAGTTCTGCACCGCGGTGGCCCCCGCGTAGGCGCCACCGCGGGCCACCGGTCCGGCGTACGGGAGGACGTCCATCACCTCGTGCGTGTGCACCTCGCCGCAGTCCACCACCCAGACCGCCCGGTCCTCGGCCTGCGGGTCACCCCGGGGGAGGAGGAAGCACCGGCCGGCAGTCAGGTCCCTCAGGCCGGTGGCGACGGCGCCCGCCGGGGGTGCGTCGGGGGCCGGGGTGGTGGCCGGCCGGGTGGAGCCCGTGGTCGAGGTGGAACCCGGCCCGTCACCACCCGAGCAGCCGGCGGCCGTCAGGGCCAGTGCGACGACCAGCGGGGCGACCAGCGTGGCGGCCGGCGCCACGAGGGGGCCCGACGGCCTCCGACGGCCGATCACAACGCCGGAAGGTACCGGTCGAGCTGCACGTAGCAGCACCACACGAGCACCAGGACCACCGGGGTGGCCACCAGGTAGACGGGCCAGCGTTCCCAGCGGCGGGCGATCCACCAGGCGAACAGGCCGACCGCCAGCGCCGCGCCGCCCCACAGGAGGGTGGGGACCAGCGCGGACGGGTCCCCACCGAGGTCCTGGTCGGCGGCGGCGGTGTCCCGTTCGGGCCCGCCGGGCGGGACCGCGGCGGCGACGGCCGGTGCGGCCACTGCGGGCCGCCCCTCCAGCACGGCGTGCACGATGATCCGCTCGCGGGCCGAGTACTTCGGGTGGCACGCCGTGAGCGTCACCCGGTCGTCGCCGAAGTCGCGCAGCACGCTCACGTCCTCGGGGTCCACCGAGTACCAGGCCTGTCCCTTCACCGGTCCCTCCACCACCCGGTAGGTGAAGCGGCCCTGGGGTGTGGTGAGCACCACCTCGTCGCCCACGTTGAGTTCGTCGATCCGGTTGAACGGGGCCCCGTAGGTGGTGCGGTGCCCGGCGATCCCGGAGTTCCCGGCCTGGCCGGGCAGCGGGGTGTCGGGGTAGTGGCCGGGGCCCTTCCGGAGGTCGGCCTTCGACACGCCCTCGACCACGACGCGCTGCAGGTCGATCCGCGGGATCTCGATGACCCCGACCGGATCGCCCTCGGGCGGCGGGGCGGTGGCCGGCGCGGTGGCGGGATCCGTGCGGGCAAGGGCTCCCACCACGGCCTCGAGGCCGTCCGAGGAGGTGCCGGCGGGCGCGAGGTCGGCGGCCAGGCCGTCCTGGGCCCGCGACTCCTGCAGGCCGGTGCCCCACAGCTGGAACGCCACGAAGCCCAGGATGAACAGGCCGGCGATCACCAGGATGCGCCCGAGGACTCCGACGGCTCTCGACACCACACCGGCACGGTACCGGTGCTTGGCCGCCACCCGGGCCCACCCGGTACGTTGTTCCCGGTCCGGTCACCCGGTCGGGCCGCCCGCCGCCCACCCCGTGGAGCCCGTCCCTCGTGGAGCCCGTCGTCCACCTCCGTGCCGCGGTCGCACTGCTCGACCGCTTCCCCGCCCTCGCCGGGGTGGACCTCGACGTGGACGCCGGGGAGGTGGTCCTCGTGCGCGGCCCGAACGGGGCCGGCAAGACCACCCTCCTACGGGTCTGTGCCGGGCTGCTCCCGGTGGCGTCCGGTGAGGCCCGCGTGCTCGGCGTGGACCTCGTCCGGCACCGGTCGGACGTGCGCCGCCGGGTGGGGCTGCTGGGTCACGCGACGTTCCTCTACGAGGACCTCAGCGTGGCGGAGAACCTCGACTTCTGGACCCGGGCCGTGGGCGCCTCCACCGACGACGGCCGGGCCGCGCTGGACCGCCTCGCCGTGGCCCCGCGCCTGCACGACCTGCCCGTGCGGGCCCTCTCGGCCGGCCAGCGCCGGCGGGTGAGCTTCGCGGCGATGGTGGCCCGGCGCCCCGAGCTCTGGTTGCTCGACGAGCCGCACGCCGGCCTCGACGCCACCGGCCGTGACGTGATCGACGGCCTCATCGGCGAGGCCGCAGCGGCGGGCGCCACGGTGCTCTTCGCCTCCCACGAGCTCGACCGGGCGGAGGCGGTGGCCCACCGCACCGTCACCGTCTCGGGCGGTGCCGTGCTCGCCGAGGGGGCGAGCCGGTGATCCGCGGCGCGGCGCTCATGGCGGGCAAGGACCTGCGCCTCGAATGGCGCTCGAAGGTCGGGATCAGCCAGGTGCTGCCCTTCGCCGTGCTCGTGGTGCTCCTGTTCGCGTTCGCCCTCGACCCCGACCGCGGGGTCCTGGAGCGGGCCACCTCCGGCCTGTTCTGGGTGGTGGTCCTGTTCTCCGCCGTCCTCACCGTGCAGCGCTCCTTCGCGGTGGAGGCCGAGGACGGCGTGCTCGACGCGCTCCGGCTCACCGGGCTGTCACCCGCCGCGGTGTACCTCGGAAAGGTCGCGGCGCTGGTGGTCCAGCTCCTGGTGCTCGAGGCCGTCCTGGCGCTCGCCGTCGCCGTCTTCTACGACACGACCTTCCGCGGCTGGCCCCTCGTGGTCGGTGTGACCTTCGCCGCAACGCTCGGGATCGCGGGGGCGGGCGCGGTCTACGGCGCCCTCGCCGCCCGCCTGCGGAGCGGGAACACGCTGCTCCCGCTGCTCCTGCTCCCGCTGCTCGCCCCGGTGCTGATCTCCGCCACCCGCGGCTTCGAAGTCGGTTTCGGGCGCGAAGCTGGACCCGGCTGGCCGTGGGCCGCCCTGTTGGGCATCTTTGCGGTGGTGTACCTGACGCTCGGCGCCGCCCTCTTCCGGCCGCTCCTGGAGGACACATGACCGTCGACAACCCACCGGGTACGGCTCGCCCCGCCGCCGGCCGCCCCCCGGGCGCCGGCCCGGTACCCGCCCACACCGGTTCCCGGGCCACACGGCTCCTCGGGATCGCGTCCCTGGTCGGGATGGTGGCCCTCGTGGTGTTCGGCCTGTGGCTCAGCCCGCCCGACACCCAGCTGGGCGAGACGATCCGCATCCTGTACATGCACGTGCCCACCGTGTCGGCGGCCTACCTCGCGTTCGTGATCACCGCGGTCGCGTCGGTGGCGTACCTCTGGAAGCGCACCGAGTTCTGGGACCTGCTCGCCGCGTCGTCGGCCGAGATCGGGGTGCTGTTCTTCGGCCTCACCATCTTCAACGGGATGCTGTGGGGCAAGATCACCTGGGGTGTGTTCTGGCGGTGGGAGCCCCGGCTCACCACCACCGCGGTGCTCCTGCTCACGTACCTGGGCTACCTGGCCGTGCGCCAGATCCCGAGCGACCGCCGCACCCGCGGCACCGTCAGCGCGGTGATCGGGATCATGGCCGTGGTCAACATCCCGATCACCCACAAGGCCGTGGACTGGTGGCGGGGCCTGCACCAGGAGAAGACGATCTTCGGCACCGTCGACCCCGACATGCGGGGCCTGCAGCTCTTCAGCGCCTATCTCGGCCTGGTGGTCTTCCTGCTCCTGTTCGCCTGGCTCCTCATCCACCGGTTCCGGGTGGCATGGCTCGCCGAGCGGGTCGGTGACGCCGACCTCGACGTGGCCATCGCGGAGCGTCGGGCCGAGGGTGCGCAGGTCGGAGGGGGGACCCCGTCGTGAGCGACACCGCCTACATCGTCGCGGCGTGGGTCGGCACGTTCGGTGCGGTCGCGCTGTACGCCTGGTCGCTGCTGCGGCGGGGTCGACGCCTCAGCCGCCAGGTGCCGGAGGAGGAACGCCGGTGGATGTGAACCCCGGCCACCTCGACGACCCCGAGTCCCCCGACGCGGCCCCGGTGGGCGACGCGGCGGCGCCGACGCTCGACGTCACCCCCGCCACGGGTCGCCACACGGTGCACCGCTCCGGCGGCGGCCGCCGCAAGCTGTGGGTGGGCGCCCTCGGCCTCGGTCTGGTGGTGGTGGCGCTCGCCGCGGTGCTCTTCAACGGGCTCTCGGACGCGTCGACGTTCTTCTACAACGTCGACGAGGCGGTCGCGAAGCGGTCCGACCTGCAGGGCGACCGATTCCGCATGCAGGGCAACGTGGTGCCCGGTTCCGTCACCCGCACCGCCGACGGTGTGGACTTCACCATCACCTACAAGGGGGTGGAGGTCCCGGTGCAGCACGCCGGCGACCCGCCGGAACTGTTCGGGCCGGAGATCCCCGTGGTGCTCGAGGGCACCTTCGAGGGCGGGGCCTTCCGCAGCGACCAGATCCTCATCCGCCACGACAACACCTACGACGAGGAGAACCCCGAGCGGATCAAGGACGCCGAGAAGGACGCCCAGCAGGCCGGGGCGGCCGGGTGACGGTCCGGTCATGACGGCGGTCCCGGCATGAACAGAGCACTGGGCCTGGCCGGTGTCATCCTGGGTTTCGGCGGCGCCCTGATCGGCATCGTCGTCCTCTCCGTGGGCCTGCGGACGGGCCGCGGCTCGCTGTTGCGGCTGTCCCGTCCGTACGCGGCGGTGGTGGCGCTCGGGGCGACGCTCGCGGTGGTGGCCATGGAGCGGGCGCTCATCACCCGCGACTACACGGTCCGCTACGTCTTCGACCACGGCTCGTCGGCCACGCCGCCGCTGTTCAACGTGGCGACGCTCTGGTCGGCCCTCGAGGGGTCGATCCTCCTGTGGGCGCTGATCCTCGCCGGCTTCACCCTCGCGGTGGCGGTGAAGTTCCGTCGGCGCCTCGAGGACCCGTTGGTGGGGTGGGCGATGCTCACCATGTTCGTGATCTGCGTGTTCTTCTTCGGGTTGCTGCTCACGGCGTCGAACCCGTTCCGAGGGGTGGTCCCGCCGCCCGGCTACGACGGCCCCGGGCCGAACCCGTTGCTGCAGAACCACATCCTCATGGCGTTCCACCCGCCGATGCTCTACCTCGGCTACGTGGGCTTCAGCGTTCCGTTCGCCTTCGCCGTGGCGGCGCTGATGACGGGGCGGGTGGGTGAGGGCTGGCTGGTGGAGACCCGCCGATGGACGCTCTTCGCATGGGGGTTCCTCACCGCCGGCATCGTGCTCGGGGCCTGGTGGAGCTACGAGGTGCTCGGCTGGGGTGGGTACTGGAAGTGGGACCCGGTGGAGAACGCCTCGTTCCTGCCCTGGCTGACCGGCACCGCCTACCTGCACTCGGTGATGGTCCAGGAGCGGCGGGGCATGCTGCGGGTCTGGAACCTGTCGCTGCTGTGCGCCACGTTCGCCCTCACCATCCTCGGAACGTTCCTCACCCGGTCCGGGGTGGTGGAGTCCGTCCACGCCTTCTCCAGCGGCGAGGTGGGCCCGATCCTGCTCGGGTTCTTCGCGTTCGTGGTCGCCGTCTCGGTGTTCCTGATCGGCTGGCGCGGCGACCGGCTGCGCTCGCCGGGCCGCATCGACTCGCCGATCTCCCGCGAGGGCGCGTTCCTCGCCAACAACGTGGTGTTCGCCGCGTTCGCCTTCGTGGTGCTGCTCGGCACCGTCTTCCCGCTGATCGTGGAGGCGGTGAACGGCGAGCGCCTCTCGGTGGGCGTGCCCTACTTCAGCCGCATGACGATGCCGATCGGCTTCGCCATCCTCACCCTGATGGCGGTCGCCCCCGTGCTGCCGTGGCGGAAGGCCACCGGCGAGCTCCTGCGGGAGCGGCTCTGGTGGCCGGCTTGGACCGGTGTGGCCACCGTCGTGTTCGCCGTGGCGGTGGGGGCCACCGGTCCGTTCACGGTCCTGGCGTTCGGCATGGGTGGGTTCGCGGCCGGCTCCGCCCTGCGCCAGTTGGTGCTCGCCACCCGCCGGCAGGGTCTGCGCGGCCTCGTGGGTCGCGCCAACGGCGGGATGGTGGTGCACCTCGGCACGATCATGCTGGCGGTGGCGTTCGCGGCCTCCAGCAGCTACATCCGCCAGGCGGAGTTCACCCTCGAGCGGAACCAGACCGCCCGGATCGACGGCCACACGGTGCAGTACCTCGGCGCCCGCACCGTGGAGCGTGACAACCGGGTGGAGCTGATCGCCCGCATCCGGGTCGACGGCGACCGGGTCTTCGAGCCGCGACTGAACAAGTACCGGTTCAACGGCATGACGATCGGCACGCCCTCGGTGCGGGTGGGGCCCACGGAGGACGTCTACCTGGCGATGACGAAGTCACCGAGCGGCGGGAACGGTGCGGTGGGCATCCGGGTGATCATCCAGCCGCTCGTGACGTGGCTGTGGGTGGGCGGGATCGTGATGCTCGTGGGGACGGCGCTGTCGCTCTTCCCGGGCCGCCGGCGCGATCCCCTCGCCCCGGTGTCGGAGCCGCTGCCCGACCGGGCCGCCGACCCGCCGGCGAGCGACGACGACCAGGTCCCCGCCCCGGTGGCGGGCTCGTGAAGCACCGCTCGGCCGTCATCGCCGGCATCGTCGGGGTCGCCCTCGCCGCGCTCGTCCTGCTGTTCGCCACGGCGAGCCGCGGGGGTGAGTCGACCGGCACCGGCTCCGCCAACGCAGTGGTGGGGAAGCTCGCGCCGCCGCTGTCGGCCACCACGCTCGACGGCCGGCCGTTCGACCTCGACAAGCTCCGCGGCAAGTGGGTGCTGGTGAACTTCTTCGCCACGTGGTGCCCGCCCTGTGTGGCCGAACACCCGGAACTGGTGAAGTTCTCGCAGGAGGCGGCCGGGCGGGCCGAGGTGGTGAGCGTCCCCTTCGACGACACGCCCGACAAGATCCGCGAGTTCTTCGCCGAGAACGGCGGGTCGTGGCCGGTGCTGGCCGGCGACACCGGCGACGCGGCGATCGACTTCGGGGTGGTCAAGCTGCCGGAGTCGTTCCTGGTGGACCCGCAGGGCAAGGTCGTGGCCAAGATCGCCGGCGGCGTGTCCGCGTCCGACCTGGAGCGCCGCATCGACGTCGCCACGGGCGGGGGGACGTGACCGCCCGCCACCCGCGCCGCCAGCAGTGGTGGTGGTGGGCCCTGATGCTGGTGGTGGTGCTGGGCGCCGCCGTCCTCTCGATCGACACCACGCCCCGGACGGGTGCGTCCGACGAGCGGCTCTTCGCCCTCTCGGCCCGCCTGAAGTGCCTCCAGTGCGTGGGCGAGTCGGTGGGCGCGTCGCAGGCCCCGCTGGCGGTGCAGTTCCGCGAGGAGATCCGCCAGCAGATGCGCTCCGGGCGCACCGACGACGAGATCCTCAACTTCTTCGTGGACCGCTACGGCCAGGAGGTGCTGCTCACCCCGCCGTCGAGCGGTGTGGCCGGGTTGGTCTGGGTCATCCCCGTGGTGGCGGTGGCCGGCGCCGTGCTGCTCCTCTACTTCGTGTTCCGCCGCTGGCGCGACGA
Organism: uncultured Actinomycetes bacterium; assembly: GCA_903868545.1. Classification (GTDB taxonomy): domain Bacteria; phylum Actinomycetota; class Acidimicrobiia; order Acidimicrobiales; family Microtrichaceae; genus CAIPVR01. Next base: position 18,894 of record CAIPVR010000320.1, on the reverse strand, counting down.
GCAGGGTGGCGACCGGGCCAGCGAGGAGGACACGGAGCTGGTGGCCGAGGCCCTCTCGCGTCGCCGCGGGGCCGGCGACCGTACCGACGACGCCCGATGAGCGCCGGCACCAGCACCCGCACCGCCCGGCTGGACCCGGACCGTCTCGCGGCGCTCGAGGAGGAGCGCGACCACCTGCTCGCGTCGATCGAGGACCTCGAACGGGAGTACGCGGCCGGTGATCTCGACGACACCGACTACCGCACGCTGAAGGACGACTACACCGCCCGGGCGGCAGAGGTGCTCCGCGCCATCGACGAGCAGCGCGAGCTCGCCGCACGGGCCCGGCCACCGCGCCGACCGGGCCGCACCGCGGCGATCACCGCGGTGGTGCTGCTGTTGGCGGTGGGGGCCGGCGTGCTCGTGGCCCGGTCCGCCGGCCAGCGCGGCGGCGGGACCCTCACGGGCAACGGCGGGACGTTGCGGGAGGAACTCGCCAACTGCCAGCCGCTCGCCTTCCAGGAACCCGCGAAGGGTGCCGACTGCTACCAGGAGATCCTGGACCGCTCGCCCGACAACGTGGAGGCACTGACGTACCAGGGGTGGGCGTGGATCCGCGCCGGTGAGGTGGAGCGGGGCGGCCGCAACCTCGAGCGGGTGGTGCAGCTCCAGCCGGACTACCCCGACGCCCGGGTCTTCCGTGCCGTGGTCGCCGAGCGCGCCGCCGAGGCCGCCGCCGCCCGGGGTGACACCGCGGCGGCGCGGGCCGCGTTCGAGCGGGCCGCCGCGGAGATCGACCGGTTCTTCCGGAACGACCCCCCGGAGGTGGCCCAGCAGGTGCTGGCGCAGGAACTCCTCGAGTTCAAGGTGTACCTGGGGCTCACCTCGCCACCCGTGGGTCGCTGTTGGGCCGGCACCCTCGGCGCCCGCGGTGAGGACCTCGCCCTCGACCAGGCGCTCTACGACCAGCTCGGGACGTGTCTCGACGGTGTCGTCGCGGCCAGCCCCGACGACACCAGCGCGTTGGTCGCACGCGGCGTGGCCCACCTGGGCCCCGAGCAGCCCGACCCGGCCGCGGCCCTGGTGCTCGCCGACCGGGCGCTCGCCGTGGACCCCGACGACGCCGATGCACTGCTGCTGCGGGCCTCGGTGGAGGCGGCCACGGGGCAGCTCGACGCGGCCGAGCGCGACCTCGCGGTGCTCGAAGGGCGGCCGCGGGCCCCGGCGTCGTTCCTGCTCGGTTCGGTCTCCCAGCTGCGCGAGGTCGTGCAGCGCGCCCGGTCGGTGGTGACCACCAGCACGGTCCCGGGCGCGGCGGGGGCGACCACCACCACGGCGCCCCGCAGCGGGGTGTCCGTCTCCACGGTCCCGGGCGCTCCGGTGATCCCCAACGCGGGCGGGGGCTGAGCGGCCGACCGATCCCTGCTCTGTGTCGCGCTGAGATACCCATGACTGCCCCCGCGCGACACAGAGCGCGGATCGCGTCGACCCGAGGGTGGCCACCGTCAGGGTTAGCCTCCCCGCATGAAGATCCTCCTGGTCGGTGCCGGTGGGGTGGGCGACGCGTTCTGCGCGATCGCCGCCCGACGTGAGTTCGTCGAGTCCGTCACGGTGGCCGACATCGACCCAGCCCGGGCGGCCCGGGTGGCGGCCCGTGACGACCGCTTCCATGCCGTCACGGTGGACGCGTCGGACCCCGTCGCGGTGGCCGCGGCGGCCACCGCCGCCGGGGCGGACCTGGTCATGAACGCCGCGGACCCACGGTTCGTCATGGGCATCTTCGACGGCGCCTTCGCCGCCGGCGCGCATTACATGGACATGGCGATGTCGGTCTCCACGCCCCACCCCGAGCGCCCGCACGAGGAGTGTGGCGTGAAGCTGGGCGACCTGCAGTTCGCGAAGTCGACCGAGTGGGAGGAGCGGGGCCTGCTCGCCCTCGGCGGCATGGGCGTGGAGCCCGGGATCGCGGACGTGTTCGCCCGCTACGCCGCGGACGAACTGTTCTCCTCCATCACCGAGGTGGGAATCCGCGACGGTGCCGACATGACCGTCCGCGGGTACGACTTCGCCCCCACGTTCTCCATCTGGACCGTGATCGAGGAGTGTCTCAACCCGCCGGTGATCTGGGAGAAGGACCGCGGTTGGTTCACCACTCCGCCGTTCTCTGAGCCGGAGGTCTTCCGGTTCCCGGGTGGGATCGGCGACGTGGAGTGCGTGAACGTGGAGCACGAGGAGGTCCTGCTCGTGCCCCGCTGGATCGACTGCGAGCGGGTGACCTTCAAGTACGGGCTCGGCGACGAGTTCATCAACGTGCTGCAGGTGCTGCACCAGTTGGGCCTCGACGCCACCGATCCGGTGTCGGTGCGGGGTGCCCGGGTGTCGCCCCGCGACGTCGTGGCGGCGTGCCTGCCGGATCCGGCGGGCCTCGGTGACCGCATCGAGGGCCGCACCTGTGCCGGCACCTGGGTGACGGGCACGGGCAAGGACGCGGACGGCGACCCGACCGGCCCGCGCGAGGTGTATCTCCACCACGTCGTCGACAACGCCGAGACGATGGGCCGCGACGGCGCCCAGGCCGTCGTGTGGCAGACGGCGGTCGGCCCGGTGGTGGCCTGCGAGCTCATCGCCGCAGGGGTGTGGAGCGGGGCCGGGGTGCTGGGACCGGAGGCGCTCCCGCCGATCCCGTTCCTCGACCTGCTCGGCGGCGAGTACGACTCCCCGTGGGGCCTCGAGGAGCGCACGCCGGCCGGCTGAGGCCCGGACGCGGGAGGGGGCGGCCCGTGCGGGCCGCCCCCTCGTCGCGTCCGGGCGGCGCCCGGACCGTGGTCCTGTCCCGGCCGGATCAGCCGATGGTGGAGGTGTACACGTAGTGCCCGGCGTCGCCGTCGAAGTCGAACGTGGCGCTCGAGGGCAGCAGGGAACCGACCTTCACCTTGACCGAGGAGGCCAGGCCCGGGATCGGGATGAACCCGTTGGCGAGGCCCGGGTTGAAGAGGCTGGCCAGACCGAAGCCGGCGTCGAGGATCCCGGCGAACGCCCCGGAGGTGGGCAGCAGCAGCTGCACGCCCACGCCCACGATGGCGTCGGGGTTGCCGAGGCCCTCGATGATGGCGGCGATCAGGCTGCCGGCGGCGGCCAGGAAGTTGTTGAGGTTGCCGACGACCAGGTCGACCAGCTGCTCCTGCGTGGGCGGCACGGCGCTGCCGGCGATCAGCAGGTCGAGGGCGTCCTTGAGGACCGGGACCAGCGCGCTGTTCAGCGCGTCGGAGACCGCGCAGCTGTTGATGAACGGCAGCACGTTGCGGTTCATCACGAAGCTCAGGGTGCCGAAGATCTCGAGCGGTGCCGTGCCGAGCAGCACGTCGCCGATGTCGAGGTTCTGCACGGCGGGGAAGTTGATGTCGGCGCTGCCCGGCGGGACCACGTAGGTGGTGCCGACGGGCGCCGCGTCGGGCGCCGGCAGGTTGCCGGAGCTGCACTGCGACGCGATCTGGGCCGAGGAGGATCCGGCCACGCCCAGCTTGGAGCGGAAGCCGACCTGGATCACGTACGGCCGGTCACCGGCGGTGGTGAAGCTGTTCTGGCGGACCACCTGGATGGTGCTCGGCTTCACCTTCCAGTTGGCGGCGGCCGGGCCACCCGGTGTGCAGGCCGCGGCCAGCAGGCCGGCGGTGGCCACCAGGACGCCGACCACGGTGGCCGTCCTGACTCGTGACGTGCGCGTCGTGGTGCTCACGGTTGCGTCTCGCATCGCGGATCCCCCTCGCAGAGATGCCGGACCGCCCGGGCCGGCCCGACCACCGTACCGCACGGGGTGGCCGGGTGCCCCATGTCACGCGGCGACGGGACGCGGCGCCGTGCGCCAGACTCTCGGCCATGACCGGCACCACCCCGCCGAGCGGCGGACCGACCGGGCCGCCGGCGGACCGCGTGGTGCGCCTCGGCGGTGGCCAGGGGTACTACGGCGACGGCTACGCCGGAGTGGCACCCCTGCTCGACGCGGGCGTCGACTACCTCGTGTGCGAGGCGCTCGCCGAGCTCACCCTGGCCATCCTGCAGAAGGACCGTCAGCGCGACGAGTCGCTGGGCTACACCCGTGACCTCCCGCTCTACGTGGCCGCGGCGCTGCCGTACCTCGTCGACGGCCGCACCCGCTTCATCACCAATGCCGGTGGTATCAACCCGATCGCCGCCGGCCGGGCGGTGGTGGACGGCCTGCGGGCCCAGGGGGTGCGGGGCCTGAAGGTGGCCACCGTCGTCGGTGACGACCTCCGTGCGCACTCCGGGCACCTCGACCTTCCCGATACGACGCTGTTCGCGTCGGTGTACCTGGGCGCGACCCCGATCGTCGAGGCCCTCGACGCCGGTGCCGACATCGTGATCACCGGCCGGGTGGCCGACGCCTCGCTGTTCCTCGCCCCGCTCGTGCACGAGTTCGGCTGGGCGGCCGACGACTGGGACCGCCGCTCGGCCGGCGTGACCGTCGGTCACCTGCTGGAGTGCTCGGGGCAGGTGTGCGGCGGCAACTACTCCGGTGAGTGGTGGACCCACGGCGACTTCACCGACCCGGGGTTCCCGATCGCCGAGTGCCGGGCCGACGGCACGGCGGTCATCACCAAGCCGGAGGGCACCGGAGGGCTGGTCAGCTTCGACACGGTGCGCGAGCAGCTCATGTACGAGGTGCACGACCCGGCCGCCTACCTGAACCCCGACGTGACGGCGGACTTCACCTCGGTGCGCCTCACCGAGGTGGGCCCGGACCGGGTGGAGGTGTCCGACGTGCGGGGCCGGCCCGCGCCGGCCACCTACAAGGGTCTGGTGTGCACGCCGGCCGGCTGGTCGGGGGAGGTGCGCCTGGCCTACGGCTGGCCGGACGCCGAGGCGAAGGCCCGCGCCGGCATGCGGTTCCTCCGGCGCCGCGCCGACCAGCTGGGTGTGGCGGTGGAGGAGTGGCACGAGGAGTACTTCGGGGTGAACGCCCTCGGGGGGCCGACGGTGGACCTGGCGTCGATCGACGCGGCGGGTCGGGAGCCTGCCGAGGTTCTGGCCCGTCTGGTGTGGCGCTGCGACGAGCGGGCGGAGGCGGCCCGCCTGGGCCGGGAGGCCGGGCTGCTGGGGCTGGCCGGCCCGCCGATGGTCACCCCGTTCGGCCGGACCCGCGACACCGGGCCCTCACAGCTCCTCGCGCTCGAGGCGATCGCAGTGGAGCGAGGCCTGGTCGACCCCGGCGTCCGGGTGGCGGTCGAGGAGGTCTGAAGGCGGCCGGGGGGGCCGGGTCAGACCTTGACCGGCGTGTAGAGGCCGGTCTGGAAGCGCTCGCCGTCCCAGTGCCGCAGCACCCACGCCGAACCCTTGGCGCAGCCGCTCTTTCCGGGGACCTGCATGCCCCGGAGCTGGAGGCGGCGCACCAGGTCGGGGATCACGTCGCCGTGGCTGCACAGCACGGCGCCCGTGCCGGCCAGCTCGGTCACCAGTGCCCAGGCCGTCGCCACGTCGGTGCCCTCCGCGAGGCGGTCGTCGACCACCACCTCCAGCCCGAGCTGCTTCGCGAGGGGTTCGACGGTCTGCACGCAGCGGCGGTAGGGGCTCGACACCACGGCGGTGACCGTCTCGTGGCGCAGCCAGTCGGCGAGCTTGTCCGCCTGCAGGTGCCCGGTCGGGTCCAGGGGCCGGTCGTGGTCGTGGGGGTCGCGGTCGTCGCGGACCCCGGCCGAGGCGTGCCGTACCAGGAACATGGTCATGCGCCCCGCAAGGTAGCGGACCGGTCGGGGCGGTCCCCCACCCGGGGCCGGGCCTACGATCACCGGCGTGGCGACGGTGCAGCTCCGTGACCTGTGCGGCGTGCGGTCGGGCGACAAGGGTGACCGGTCCGACCTCACCCTCTTCGCCGACGACGAGGCGACCTACCGGGCGGTGCTCGACGCCGTCACCCCGGAGGTGGTCGCCGCGCACTTCGGCGACCTCGTCACCGGTCCGGTCGAACGCTTCGAGGTGCCCAACGTCCTCGCGGTGAAGTTCGTGCTGCACGGGGCCCTCGGTGGCGGCGGCCCGCGTTCGTTGCGCAGCGACAACCTCGGCAAGACCCTCGGTGGGGCGCTCCTGCGACTGGTGGTGGACGTGCCCGACGAGGTGGCGGCGGCCTCGCCGCGTCGGGGCCGCCGGGCCCCGGTGGACCGCACCCCGATCAGCTGATCCTCCCGGCGGGTCAGATCCCGTCGAGCGCCACCCCGTGCGACCGCAGGAACCCGGCGGTGGAGGCCGGGTCGGTGTGGCGGTGCGACCGCAGGCCGGCGGTGGTCGCGCCCTCCACGTTCTCCGGCAGGTCGTCGACGAACAGCGCGGCCGCCGGTGCCACGCCGAGGTGCCCGCACACGAGTTCGAACACAGCGGGGTCGGGCTTGGCGATGCCGAGCTCGGCGGTGTTGAACACCACGTCGAACTCGTCGAGCAGGTCGAGCACGTGGAGGTCGCGCCGCAGCCGGGTGGTGCCGTTGGACAGGAGCGCCACGGTCACCTTGGACCGCACGGCACTGAGCAGCCGCAGCATGTCGGTGTCGACGCGACCCACGTTCGCCTCCCACGCGTCGAGCGCGCCGACGACCCCGTCGCCGTGGTCCGCGAGGACCCGCGACCGGATCGCGTCCATCCACTGCCGGTAGGTGAGGCGTCCGGTCACCGCGGCCGGGCCGAGTTCCTCGGAGAAGGCCACGGAGAGGATCGCCCTCGGCGGGAGGCCGAACGCCGCCTCCATCTCGTCGAGCTCGTCGTCGTTCCAGTGCCGGATCACGCCGTCGAGGTCGAACACCACGGCCTCCACCGGCGGGTGGCCGCTCATCGTGCCGCCAGGTCGAACAGCATCGCCTCGTAGGCGTCGAGGGGCACGACGTGGAGGCCCACCACCTTCCCGGCGTCGTCCCAGCGCCGCAGCGCCACCGCCTCGGGGCTGCCCGCCCGGGCCTCGAACGCCGCGACGCCGACCTGGTCGAGCGGCCCGCCCTGACGCACCAGGCTGGCCCTCGAGCCCGCCGACAGCGCGTCGGTCAGGCCGGGCTCCACGGCGCACAGGTAGCGCTTCGCCTCCACGTGGAGCTCGATCGGGCCGGTCACGGCCGGGCCGAAGAGGGCCGACAGCCAGCGGGCACCCACGTCCTCGTGCGCCAGGTCCTCGTCGACGGGACCCCGGCCCCCGTCGCGGAGGTGCAGCAGGTGGCCGACGTCGTGGAGCAGCGCCGCGGCCACCAGTTCGTCGGGCGCACCGTCGCGGCGGGCCAGCGCCGCGCACTGGAGTGCGTGGTCGAGCTGGGAGACCTCCTCGTCGTAGCGGTCGGCGCCGAACCTGCGGAACAGCCCGAGCACCTCGTCGACCGACGTCGCCGGGGCCCACCCGCCCGCCTCCGGCGTGCTCATCGCTCGTCGTCCGGCACGGCCACGCCCTGGAAGTCGTTGATGAGCGACACCCGGACCTTGCCGTCGTCGCGGCCGCCGGAACGGAAGGCGGTGAGCTTCTCCGCGTAGTAGGCCTCCCGCAGGTCGCCCTCGGCGAGTGCGTTGTAGGTGGGGTAGAGGGCCCGGCGGGGCCGGTCGCTCAGGTTGGGCCCGCTGCGGTGCGGGGTGCGGGAGTGGAACCACAACGTCTGGCCGGCCCGCACCGGCACGGTGACCCATTCCAACTCCGCCACGATGTCGGGCGGGATCACGCCGTCGTCCATGGGCAGCACCTCGGCGTGCGCGCCCGACACCACCTCGAGGCACCCGTTCTCGGGTGTGGCGTCGTCGACCGCCACCATGCAGCTCACGTGCGACTCGATGAACGGGTACGCGGGAGCGTCCTGGTGGGGTGCGTACCCGGCGCCGCCGGGCAGCTTGTAGTTGATCTTCTCCTTGTAGAGCACGGCCGGTTCGCCGAGCAGGTTGCCGGCGATCTCCACCATCGGCCCGTCCCGCAGCAGGGCGCGCAGCCCCGGGTGGAACGGGGTGAAGTTCTCCGTGCGGCACAGCTCGGGGCCGTGGTCGGTGAGCTCACGGTGGTGGAGCCAGTCGCCGCCGTCGAGGGGCCAGGCCGCCACCTCCTCCACCCACGCCCGCACCTGCTCGGCGCCGCCGGGGCCGAGGGTGTCGGTCAGCACCCACCCGTGGGTCGCGAAGTGCTCGGCGGAGGCCCGGTCGGTACCGGCAAGGACGGTGGCTCGCTCACCCATGGGCACCAGTCTGGCCCAGCGCCCTCCGGCACCGCACCGGCCTCAGCGGCGGGTGGAGCGATCCCCGCCGGGGCGGAGTCCCCGGAGCTCCGCCAGTACCCGGGGCAGTGCCGCGAGGAAGTGGTCGATGTCGGCGTCGGAGGAGCTCCAGCCGACCGAGACCCGCAACGACCGCTGCGCGTCCACCCCCATGGCCTCCAGCACCGGGGAGGGTTCGAGGGCCTCGGAGGAGCACGACGACCCCGAGTGCACCGCGATGCCCGCCCGGTCGAGGCCGAGCAGCACCGGCTGGGGCTCCACGCCGTCGAGTCCCAGGCACACGAGGTGGGCGAGCGATCCGTCGGCGGGTGCGCCGAGCACCTGCACGCCCCCGGTCGATGCCGCCCAGTCGCGCACCCGGTCGGTGAGCGCCCGCTGCCGGCGGACCTCGCCGTCGAGGTCGGCGGCGAGGTCCTCCGCGGCGGCGCCCAGGCCCACCACCCCGTGCAGGTGCTCGAGCCCGGCCCGCCGGGCCCGTTCCTGGTCACCGCCCACCAGGAGCGGCTCGAACCGCACACCCCGGCGCACCAGCAGTGCGCCGGTGCCGGTGGGGGCGCCGAACTTGTGGCCCGAGACCGACAGCAGGTCGGCGCCCAGTCCGCCGAAGTCGACCGGCAGGTGCCCCACCGCCTGGGCCGCGTCCACGTGCACCGGCACGCCGCGCTCGCGGCATCCCGCCACCACCTCCTCGACCGGCTGCAGCGTCGCCACCTCGTGGTTGCCCCACTGCACGTGGACGAGGGCGGTGTCGTCCCGGACCGCGCCGAGCAGTTCCGCGGCGTCCACCCGGCCGTGGTGGTCCACCCCCACGACCGTGCTGGAGCCGAAACGCCCGGCCCACTGCCGCACGGCGGAGTGCTCGACCGCCGCGAGCACCACGTGGTGGCGGGCCGGATCGCGGCGCAGGGCACCCCACGAGGCCGCGGCGATCGCCTCCGTGGCGCCGGAGGTGAACACCACCTCCCGCTGGCGGGCGCCGAGCAGGCCGGCCACCTGCTCGCGGGCCTGCTCCACCGCGACCCTCGACACCATTCCGTCGTGGTGCAGGCGGCCGGGGTCACCGTGCACGACGCCGTCCTCCTCCTCGTCGAGCCATGCCCGCAGGGCCCGGCGGGCCGAGGGCCGCAGGGGTGAGGTGCTCGCGTGGTCCAGGTAGACCCGGGGCGACACGGCGGGTGCGCGTTCAGTCGTCGACGGCGGTGACGCAGTGCTCGTCGCCGCCGGGGACCGAGGAGGTGAGGTCCACGCTGGTCTCGCCGTACAGGGTGCCGAGCATCCCCTTCACCATCCCCCGGTCGACCGCGCAGATCACCGGGTGCTCCACGGCGGCCTCGCCGAACGGGCAGTGCTCGGTGACGATCCGCAGCTTGTTGCCCTCCTTCTCGGCGTGGGCGGCGAACCCGTGCGCCGAGAGCGCGTCGGCCACCGTGTGGAGCGCGGCGCGGAACGAGCGGGTGGGCTGGCCGCCGAGGGCGCCGGCCATGCTGCGGCCGTACTCCTCGCCCACCTCCTCCGCGAGCGCGGTGGCCCGCTCCGGCCCGAGCTCGGCGAGGGCCCGGCCCAGCAGTTCCACGAGCACGTCGTCGTGGCGAACCGGCACGTCGAGCGTGACCTCGTCGCCGGCGGTCCGGTACCGCTTCGAGGGCCGACCCGCGCCGCCCGCGGCCCGCTCGGTGGAGATCTCGAGGTAGCCCCCGGCCGCGAGCTTGTCGAGGTGGTGGCGGGCCACGTTGGCGTGGAGGTCGAACTTCTCGGCCACCTCGGACGCGGTGACGCCGGTGTCGCTCGTGTGGGCGAACAGGTAGATCTCACGGCGGGTCGGGTCGCCGAAGGCCGAGGTGATGGCGGTGACGGCGGAGGCGAACTCCGTGGGGCTCAACGGCGCCATGGGCCAAGGCTACCGGTGGCCGCCGGTGGGCCCCGGTCGGAGGGCGGCTTGCCGCATGGGGCCGGGGGAGGGAGGCTCCCCCCATGTCCGTCACCGAAGCCGACGTCATCGAGGCCCTGCGTCCCGTGGAGGACCCCGAACTGCACCGGTCCATCGTGGAGCTCGACATGGTGCGCACGGTGTCGATCGACGGCGGCGCCGTCTCGGTGCTGGTGGCGCTCACCATCCCGGGCTGCCCCCTGAAGAACGAGATCCAGCGCCGGGTGACCGAGGCCGTGGGTGCACTCGACGGCGTGGACACGGTGGCCCTCGACTTCACCTCGATGACCGACGAGGAGCGGGCCGCGCTGCGGGAGCGCCTCCACGGCGACCCGTCGGCCACCGCGGGTTCGCAGCCGGCCCACGGCCACGCCGAGGGCCGGGCGATCCCCTTCGCGGACCCGTCGTCCCGCACCCGGGTGCTGCTGATCGCGTCCGGCAAGGGCGGGGTGGGCAAGTCCTCCGTCACGGCGAACCTGGCCATCGCGCTCGCCCAGCGGGGCAAGCGGGTGGCCGTCGTGGACGCCGACGTGTGGGGGTTCTCCATCCCCCGGATGCTCGGGGTGGAGCGGCCGCCCGTGCTGATCGACCAGATGATCGTCCCGCCCGAGGCGTACGGGGTCACCTGCATCTCGATGGGGTTCTTCGTGCAGGAGGACCAGCCGGTCATCTGGCGGGGCCCGATGCTGCACAAGGCGCTCGAGCAGTTCCTCACCGACGTCTACTGGGACGAACCGGACTACCTCGTGGTCGACCTGCCGCCGGGCACCGGTGACATCTCGATCTCCCTCGCCCAGTTCCTGCCCCGCTCCGAGCTGTACGTGGTCACCACGCCGCAGCCGGCGGCGCAGAAGGTGGCCCAGCGGGCCGCCTTCATGGCCGAGAAGGTGCGCCTCGACACCAAGGGTGTGATCGAGAACATGTCCTGGTTCACCGGGGACGACGGCGCCCGCTACGAGATCTTCGGCTCGGGCGGCGGTGAGGAACTGGCCGAGCGCATCGACGTGCCCCTGCTCGGCAAGGTCCCGCTGGTCCCGGCGCTGCGGGAGGGCGGCGACGCCGGCCGACCGATCGTGGCGGTCGATCCGGACTCGGAGGCCGCGGCGGCCTTCCGGGCGATCGCCGAACGGGTCGACGTCGAACTCGCACCCACCCGCCGGTTCAACCCCGAGCTGAAGATCCTCTGACGAGGCCCGGGCCCGTGGAGGCCAAACCCGACGGGCCGTTCCGTCGTGTCACGGGGTGGATGACCCCGAACCGCCGGGCTCGACCGGTGAGGACACGGTGAGGAGCACCGGTGACGACTTCGACGCCCTCTTCCTCGAGGGCTACCCACGCCTGGTGCGCACGGTGTCCTTCGTCTGTGGCGACGCCGAGGTGGCGGCCGAGTGCGTGGCCGACGCGTTCGAGCGGGCCTACGTGCGGTGGCGGCGGGTCTCCGGACTGGACGATCCGCTCGGCTGGGTACGTCGCGTGGCGCTCAACCGGGCCACCGACGTGGGTCGTCGAAGTGTCCGTGGCCGGCGCGCGGTCGAGCGGCTGGCCTCGCGCGCCATGGTCGACGCCTCCCGGGTCGACCACGGGCACGGGCTCGATCCCGCCGTCGCCGCCGCCGTCCGTGGCCTCAGTGCCCAGCAGCGCGCCGTCGTCGCGCTGCACTACCTGGATGACCTCCCGGTGACCGCAGTGGCCGATTCGATGGGCCTCAGTGAGGGCGCGGTGAAGTACCACCTGCACCAGGCACGACTCCGCCTCCGCGACGTGCTGGACGTGGAGGGTCCAGGGTCGTGAACGACGACGAACTCGTCCGCGAGGCCCTCCGCGGCTTCCGGCCCGGCGGTCCCGTCGAGCCCGCCGAAGCGGCCCTCGGGGGGCTGCGGCACCGGTACGCCGCGGCCAGGCGTCGTCGCCGCGCCGGTCTGGCCGCCCTGTCGTCCCTGGCCGTCGTGGTGCTCGGCATCGGCGCCACCGTGATCGTCACCGGGACCCCGCCGTCGCAGCTCGACGTGGTGGACGGTGGGCCCACCAGCGTGGTGACCACCACCTCGTCCCCCGAGGTCGCGACCGCCCCGCCGCCCAGCACGCCCCCCGGCCCCCCGGCCCCGGCCCCCGCTCCCGCTCCCGGGCCCCCGTCGGCAACGGTCCCACCGGCCACCACACCGGGCGGCCCACCCGCCGGACCGGGGACCGTGGACGTCCCTGCCGCCTCAGGTGCGTCGCCGGCCCCTGCGGCACCGGTCCCGCCGGTCGTCCGGCCGGTGTCGCCCACGACGACGAGCACCTCCGTGACCCGGACCCGGGTGGTCACCGCGACCGGCGGTTCGGTCACGGTGGCGTGGACGCCCGACTCGATCCGGCTGGTGTCCGTGTCGCCGGCACCCGGCTGGTCCGAGGAGGAGCGCTCGGTGGACGCCACCGAGGTCTCGGTCCGGTTCCGGCGCGACGGCGGTGGCTCCGGTGAGGGCTCGGACTCCTCGAAGGCCGAGGCCTCGGTCGAGGACGGCACGCTCCGGGTCGAGGTCGACTAGGGAGAATCCCCCCGGACCCAAACCCCGGTGTGGCCTGCGTCGTGTCGGAGTGCGACGGGCCCGCACGGGCCCACCCGGCAGGGCCGGGCCGACACCGCAGGGGGCTCCCGTGGACCACGAACAGCAGTCAGCCGATTCCGGGACCGACGGTGCGTCGGTGGCCCCCGTCGCCGGGGGCTCCCGCCTGGTCCGCAGGTTCGGCGTCGGGGCCGCCGCCACGGCGGCGACGGCCGCCGTCCTGCTCGGTGGCCTGACCGTGGCCGGCGCGGTCGCCGGGGTGGACGACCCGCCGTCGACCACGTCGAGCACGTCGACCACCTCCACGACCACGACCGTTGCGCCCGCGCCGAGCACCACGCCGGCACCCACGCAGGTCATCCCCGTGCCCGGGGTGGGGGAGATCGTGATCACCGCCGGAGCGGTCCCGTCCCTGGTGTCGGCCACCGGCCTCCCCGGCTTCGTGGCGGAGGTGCACGACCAGGAGCCCGGTGAGGTCCACGTCAGCTTCGTCGGTGCGGACGGCCGGCGGATCGAGGTCCAGGCCGAGTTCGAGGACGGCCAGCTCAGGGTGGAGATCAGTGACGAAGGGGCCGAGGACGAGTCCGAGAACGAGTCCGAGAACGAGTCCGACGACGAGTCCGACGACGAGTCCTACGACGAGTCCGAGGGCGCCCCGGGCGGCTCCGGGGTCGATCGCCCCCGGGCCACACCCGCCGTCCCCGCCACCCCGGCGGTGCCGCGGGTCCGCCCGGCCGTTCCCGCCACACCGGCCGTCCCGCGCGTCGCTGACGGGCGCGACGACCACGACCGCGACGACCACGACCGCGACGACGACGCCGTCGGCAGCGGGAGCGATCACGGCGGTGGGGACTCGTCGGACCACGACGGCGAGGACGACTGACCCGGCCTGGCGTCATGCCGGCCCGGGGGTGGTGACCGTCACCCCCGGGCACCGGGCCGCAGGGCGTCGGGTCAGGTCGGTGGACCGACCACGTCCGGGTAGGCGAACAGCCCGGGGGCGCCGCCCGTGTGCAGGAACACCACGGGCCCGTCGTCGCCGAACCGGCCGCTGCGGCCCCATGCCAGGAGAGCGGCCATCGCCTTGCCGGAGTAGACGGGGTCGAGCAGCAGGCCCTCGGAGCGCGCCGCGAGGTCCAGGGCCTCCTGCATCCCCTCCGTGGGGATGCCGTAGCCGGGGCCCAGGTACCGGTCGTCGAGGTGCACCTCGTCCGCCGCCGGTCGGGCGGTACCGAGCAGCTCGGCCACCCCGTCGAGCAGGTCCGAGACGGCCGGACCCGTCCGTTCGGCGGGCCGGTAGACGTCCACGCCCAGGACGGGCACGTCCGAGCCCCCGCCCCGCAGGCCGGTGAGCAGGCCGGCGAGTGTCCCCCCGGTGGAGACCGCCACCACCACCGCCACCGGGTCGCGGGGGAGGGCACGGAGCTGCCCGGCCAGTTCGAGTCCGGCGGCGACGTAGCCGAGGGTCCCCACTGCGTCGGACCCGCCCGGCGGCACCCATCGGGCCCGCCCTCCCCGGGCCGCCACCCGCTCCCGCACCGCCGCGATCGCGGCGGTCATCGCGTCGTCGTGGTTCTCCACCACCGTGACGGTGGCGCCGAACAGGTGGTCGAGCAGCACGTTGCCACCGTGGTCGTAGGACGTCCCTCCGGGCCCGTCGCCACCTCGCGGTACCGCTCGGGTGAGGACCAGTTCGCAGTGCAGGCCCGAGCGGGCGCAGGCCGCCGCGGTCTGGCGGGCGTGGTTGGATTGCAGCGCGCCGAAGGTGACCACCGTGTCGCACCCCTCGGCCTTCGCCGCGCCCAGTAGGAACTCGAGCTTGCGCACCTTGTTGCCACCGAGGGCCAGGCCGGTCAGGTCGTCGCGCTTGGCCCACAGCTCGGTGCCGGCCACCTCCGACAGGCGGGGCAGGTGCTCCAGGGGGGTGGGGAGGGTGGCGAGCGGCTCCCTCGGGAAGGTGGCCAGCCGGTCCTGCATCGACGCCGTCACGACCCGATCACTAGCATGGGCGGTCCCGTCGCCCCATCCGGGCCGGCCCTCACCAGGAGCTCCCACCACGTGGACGTGCGCATCGGCGTCACCTACTCGGTCCGTGAGATCGAACTGCAGCTCGACGACGACACCGACCGCGACGCGCTGCGTCGGAAGGTCGACGAGGTCCTCGCCGACGACGAGCGGATCCTGTGGCTCACCGACCGGAAGGGCCGGGAGGTGGGGGTGCCCTCGAAGAAGATCGCCTTCGTCGAGATCGGCACCTCGGAGGAGACCCGCTCCTTCGGCTTCTCGGCCTGAGACCCCTGGCCCATCGGGTCGCCGGTCATGACCCGCTCCTCGCTGGGCCTCCTCGAGCGCAAGCTGCTGTTCGTCACCGGCAAGGGTGGCGTGGGCAAGACCTCGGTCGCCTCGGCCATCGGACTGCTCGCGGCCGAGCGGGGCCGCCGCACGCTGGTCTGCGAGGTGGATGCCAAGGGCAACCTGGCTGACTTCTTCGGGGTGGGCCCGCTCCGTTTCGAGCCCACCGAGGTACGTCCGGGGCTGTTCGCCATGGCGATGGACACCGAGGAGTCGCTGAAGGAGTACCTGCGGCTCAACCTGAAGGTGCCGCTGCTCGCCAAGCTGGGCCCGCTGGCGCGCACCTTCGACTTCGTGGCCAACGCGGCGCCCGGGGTGAAGGAGATCCTGACCGTCGGCAAGCTCGCCTACGAGGTGCGCGAGCGCCACTACGACCTCGTGGTGGTGGACGCCTCGGCCACGGGTCATGTGGTGGGCCAGCTCGCCTCGCCGGTGGCGATCAACGACCTGGTCAAGGTGGGCCTGGTCCGCAGCCAGACCGACTGGATGATCGACATCCTCACCGACGCCGACACCACCGGCGTGGTGGTGGTGACGGTGCCCGAGGAGATGCCCACCGCGGAGACCCTCGAGCTCATCGAGCGCCTCGGTGCCGAGACCGACATCGACGTGGCGTCGGTGGTGGTGAACCGGGTCCTGCCCGAACTGTTCGGCCGGTCGGAGGAGGAACTGTTCGACCGGCTCTCCACGCCGGCCGGACGCGAGGCCCTCGAGGCCGCCGCGGGTGCGGGGGCCGGCACGGTGCTCGAAGGGGCCGAGCTGGCGGTACGGCTCCGGCGAAGCCGGGTGGGCCACCTCAACCGTCTCCGTGAGGGCCTGCCCGCCGATGTGCCGCTGCTCTACCTGCCGTTCCTGTTCCACCGCAGCCACGGGGTGCGGGCCACCTCGGTGATCGCGGAGTCGCTCGGCGCGGAGCTGGGGTTCTGATGGCGGTGTCGTTCTGATGGCGGGGCCCGAGCCCGTGGCGCCGGCCACGTTGGAGCAGTTGTGCGCGGCCAAGGAGGTGGTGGTCTCCACCGGCTCCGGCGGGGTGGGCAAGACCACCACGGCCGCGGCCATCGGGGCCGCGGCCGCGGCCCATCTCGGCGTGAAGGTGCTGGTGCTCACGGTCGACCCGGCCCGGCGCCTCGCCAGCGCCCTCGGCCTCGAACGGTTCGGGAACGTGGAGACCCGGGTGCCGGCCGAGGCCTTCACCGCAGCCGGCGTGCCCGCGGAGGGCGAACTGTGGGTCGCCATGCTCGACACCAAGCAGTCGTGGGACGACCTCGTGCGGCTCCATGCCCCCGACGAGGCCACCCGCGACGCGATCCTGGCGAACCCGCTCTACCAGAACATCACCGGCAAGTTCGTCCAGAGCCACGACTACGTGGCGATGGAGCGCCTGTACGAGATCCACCGTTCCGGTCGCTACGACCTGATCGTGGTGGACACCCCGCCCACCCGGAACGCGATCGACTTCCTGGAGGCGCCCGACCGCATGGCCGACTTCTTCTCGTCGCGCCTGCTGCGGTGGCTGATCACGCCGTACCGGTCGCGGCTGGTGAGCTTCGCGTCCAAGCCCTTCTACAACGTCGCCGACCGGATCCTCGGCACGCAGTTCCTCGAGGACATCGCCGAGTTCTTCATGCTCTTCCAGACGATGTACGACGGCTTCGTGGAACGTGCCCGCGCCGTCACCACGCTGCTGGGCAGCCCCCAGACCACCTTCGTGGTGGTGTCCACCCTCGAGGTGGCGCCGGCCCGCGAGGCCGAGTTCTTCCTCGAACTGCTCGGCGAGCGCGGCTACCACGTGGGCGCCCTGGTCCTGAACAAGGTGCTGCCCCGGTTCCTCCTCGAACCCGACGCCACCGACGCGGCCCGCCGCCTCGCCCACGGCGGCGCCGAGCTCGCCGGCCCGCTCGCCGCCGAACTGGATCCGCCGGTCGACGACGCTGCCACCCTGGGTCGCGTGCTCACCGAGGTGGGGGAGAGCTTCCTCAACTACCAGGTGGTGGCCCGTCGGGAGGCGGAGCAACGATCCGAGCTCGCCGCCACCCCCGAGGTGACCGTGAGCGTCCCGTTCTTCGACGACGACATCCACTCCCTGCCGGGGCTGCTCCGCCTCGGTGACAGGATCTGGCGGTGAGCGAGCCGCCCGCCTTCCCCGGCCCCGGGCCCATCGGTGACCTCGCCGCCGCCCGCGAGGTGGACGTCGACGACGACCAGGACTACACCGCCGAACACGTGGCGCTCGTGGTGCCGCCGGTCGACGTCGAGTCCTCCCGGCACCTGAAGCGGCTGGTGGCGGCCTGGGGGATGCTGGCCGACCTCGGCTTCGCGGACCTGCTCCTCTACGTGGCGCTGCCCGGCCACGACGAGGGCCGCAACCGCTTCCTGGTGGTGAACCAGGTGCGGCCCAACACCGGCCAGACGCTGCTGATCGACGACGTCGTCGGCCGGATCGTGGACGACACGCAGCGGCCGCTGGTCGCGCATGCGATGGCCACCGGCGAGATCGCCGAGGGCACCGTCGACTCGGCGTGGCTGGGGGAGCGGATCCTCGTCACCGCGATCCCCGTCCGGTTCCGCGGACGGGTGGTGGCGGTGCTCGCACGCGAGGCCGCGTTGAGCCCCGAACGCCAGCGGGGCGAGCTCGTCGACGTGTACCTGCAGATCTTCCACCGCCTCGGCGTGATGGTGGCCGACGGTGTCTTCCCGTTCGACGACGAGGAGGTGGTGGCCACCGGCGGACCGCGGGTGGGCGACGGGGTGATCCTCCTCGACGAGCTCGGCCGCATCGTCTTCGCGTCCCCCAACGCGGTCTCCGCGTCGCGACGCCTCGGCGTGACCCGCCGGCTGATCGGCGAGCACCTGAGCGACCTCGGGGCGGAGACGGCCGCCACCTACCGGGCGTTCTTCAACGGCCGGCCCACCGTCGAGGAGATGGAACGCGAGGACGTGACCGTGGTGCTCCGCTGCATCCCGCTGATCGCCGCGGGCCGGGTGGACGGGGCGGTGGTGCTGCTGCGCGACGTGTCGGAGATGCGGCTCCGTGACCGGGCGCTCGTGTCGAAGGACGCCACCATCAAGGAGATCCACCACCGGGTCAAGAACAACCTCCAGACGATCTCGTCGCTGCTGCGGCTCCAGGGTCGGCGGCTCACCGAACCCTCCGCCAAGGCGGCGATCGAGGAGTCCGTGCGGCGGATCCGCTCGATCGCGCTCGTCCACGAGACCCTGTCGAGGGGCGACGGCGACGACGTGGAGTTCGGCGAGGTGGTCCGGCCGCTGGTGCGGACCGTGGAGGAGGGGCTCACGTCGCCCGAGCTCCCGGTCGAGTTCGTCATCGAGGGCGACGCCGGGAAGCTGCCGTCACCGGTGGCCACGTCGCTGGCGGTGGTCACCACCGAACTGCTGCAGAACGTGATGGACCACGCCTACCCGCCGGGCACCCTCGGGCCGGGTGAGCGGGGCCGGGTGCAGGTACACCTCGCGCACGACGCCGTGCGGCTCTACCTCACCGTGGAGGACGACGGCATCGGCCCCTCCGACGGGTTCCGGCCCGAGGAGAGCACCAGCCTCGGGCTCAGCATCGTCCGGGGCCTGGTGCAGGAGCTCGAGGGCACCATCGAGTTCCGGCCCGCCACCGACCGGGCCGGCCGGCCCGGGACCCGTGTGGAGCTCTCGGTCCCCGTGGCCCTCCGGGTGGAGGCGGAACCCGAGCGGCCACCGCCCGGCGGCGCCCGCTCGGTCGGTCTCTGAGCCCGGACGCGGCCCGGGCCCGGGGAACCCCGGGCCCGGTCACTCGTTCTCCTGCCTGTCGCTGCCTCAGACGGCGGCGGCCTGTCGCTGCCTCAGACGGCGGCGGCCTGCT
>CAIPVR010000319.1 GCA_903868545.1 uncultured Actinomycetes bacterium | reverse complement strand
GGTGGCGTGGCGGCACGTCCCGGGCTCTACGCTGCACCCCGTGCCCGACGCGCTGCGCACCCTCGTCGACCTGGCCCGGCTGCGGAGCCACCGGGCCCGGACGCCGGTGACGGTCCCGTGAGGGGTCGCGACCGCCCGATGCGGGTGCTGTTCTGGTACCGGGGGATCGAGAGCCTCGGCCTCGGCTACCTGATGTCGATGCTCACGGCCCACGGCCACGAGATCGACCTGATCTTCGAGCCGGGGCTCGACGACAACACGGTGTTCGACCTGCCGGCCCTGGCCCGGCTGAACCGTCACGACGCCCTGGTGGAGCGGGCACGGGCGTTCGATCCCGATCTCGTGTGCATCGGTGCGCCCACCAACCTCTGGCAGCACGCCGCCCGTATGGGCGAGCGCCTCAAGCGTGAACTGGGCGTACCCGTCGTGGTGGGCGGCCACCACGCCCAGGCCCTGCCGCAGTTCGTGATCGACCACTGGTGGGTCGACGTGGTGTGCACCGGTGAGGGTGAGCTGGCGCTCCTCGAACTGGTGGAGCGCATGCGGCGCGGCGACGACTGCTCCGACGTGCCGACGATGTGGGTGAAGGGCGCCGACGGCACCGTCCACCGCAACGAGATCGGCCTGCTCGAGAACGACCTGGACCGGTTGCCCTTCCCGGAGAAGCAGCTCTGGTGGGAGTGGGGTGCGTTCCGCGACAACCTCGAGGTGTTCACCGGCCGGGGCTGCCCCTTCAAGTGCACGTTCTGCAACATCCACTACCAGCGCGAGATCTTCGACGGGAAGGGCGACTTCCTCCGGAAGCGCTCGGTGGCCAACGTGATCGAGGAGCTCGAGACGAACCTGGCCCGCTACGACGTGAGCCACATCTCGCTGCACGACGACAACTTCACGACCAACGTCCTCTGGGTGGAGGAGTTCTGCGAGGTCTACCGGGACCGGATCAACCTGCCCTGGTACTGCTTCGGGTACCCCACCACCATCAAGCCCCGGCTCATGAAGGCGATGGCCTCCGCGAACTGCTCGATGATCTTCATGGGCGTCGACTCCGGCGACGAGGAGGTGCGCAAGAGCCTCTTCGAGCGGCCGATGACCGACGACCTCATCTACGAGAAGGCGGCGCTCATCCACGAGCACGGCATCCGCTCGTTCATGTCCACCATCTACGGCTCGCCGGGCGAGACGCCCCGGGAGATGTGGAAGACCCTCGAGATGGTCGACCGGATCCAGCCGACCCAGGCGTCGGGCAACGTGTTCTACCCGTTGCCGAAGACGAAGCTCTACGACACCGCCGTGGAGCTCGGGCAGCTCACCGACGAGGGCGAGGAGAAGGTCCGCAACGGCGAGTCGAGCTTCCACCAGCACTCGATCCTCGAGCACCCGCACGCGGACCTCGCCGAGATGCTCGCCAAGGTCACGCCGGTGTACGTGAAGGCGCCGCCGTGGGCCAAGCCGCTGCTGCGGTTCATGGTCGAGCACCGGATGAAGCGCACCGCCCAGGCGCTGTACACGGTGCTCATCCCGATCACCTTCTCCACGATCGGCAAGGAGGCGGTGCGGATCACGCTGGCCTCCGTGCGGGCCGCGCTCACCCAGGGTCGCGGACGTCGTCGCCGCTCGGCGCGCACCACCCCCCGCTACGCCCGGCGGCGGCTGGTGGTCGACCCCTCGCTCGCTCCGTCGGCGGCGGTGGACGAGGAGATCGTGCAGGTCCTCACCGTCGGCCCGACCCGCCGCTCACGGCGCGCCGAGGAGATCCGGGCCGTCGTCGGCGACTGATCCCCTCCGGCCGGTGGCGGCGACCGCCACCATTCCGCCCCACGAACGGTCAGCGGAAGGCGGTCACGGCAACGAGGACCCGGTCCACGTCGCCCTCGTCCATCTCGGGTCCCAACGGGAGCCGGACCAACCGGTCGGCGAACTCGTCGGCCACCGGGCAGATGTCGCCGGGGAGGGCGACCGTGCGGCCGAACCGGGTGCGCGGGAGGGACCCGTAGTGGCGGGTGCACCGGACGCCCCGCTCCACGCAGTGCGCCAGGAACCGTTCGCGTGCCGTCGCCGGGGGGAGGAGCACCCAGAACAGGTGGGCGGGGTGCGCCGCGCCGGGCGGAACCACCGGCAGTCGGGCACCGGTGGCGGACGACCAGCTGGTCAGCTCCCGTGCGTAGGTGTCCCAGATCCGGTGCCGGGCCCGCTGGACCTCGTCGCGCCGGGCGAGTTCGGTCGCGAGCCGGTCGACCGCGGCATCGGGCATCCGCCAGGACGATCCGGGGCCGCTCCACTCGTAGGCGTTGACGAGACCCCGGTCGAAGGCCTCACGGTCGTTGCCCTTGTCCAGCAGCACCGGGACCGACCCGACGAGCGCCGGGTCGTTCACGACCAGAGCGCCCCCCTCACCCGCCGAGATGTTCTTGGTGTGGTGGAACGACAGGGCACCCACCCGGCCGAACCGACCGAGTGGCCGTCCGTGGAGTGAGCCGAAGAGTCCCTGCGCCGCGTCCTCGACGAGGTCCCAGTCGCCCTGCTCGGCCATCGGCACCAGACGGTCGAGGTCCGCGGCCACACCGCCGTAGTGCACACAGACGACCGCCCGGGTACGGGGGCTCGTGCGCTCGGCCACCGATGCCGGGTCGAGGTTGCCGGTGAGCGGGTCCACGTCCGCGAAACGCAGGGTGGCGCCACGGAGGAGGAACGGGTTGGCGGTGCTGGAGAACGTGAATGCCGGCACCACCACCTCGTCGCCGGGTCCGATGCCGAGCAGCAGTGACGCGGCCTCGAGGGCGTGGGTGCACGACGAGGTCAGCTCCACGGCGACCGGTCCGTCGAGCAGGGCGGACACCAGCGCGGTGGTGTCGACGCGCAGCGTGCCGACGTCGGGGCCGGGCTGGGTCCCGCGCACTGATCGCGTCAAGAAATCTTCCCGTTCGGTCGGATCGCCCCTCGTCACTGGCACCATGGTGCCAGTACCGGGCCGGCAGGAGGACACGCCGGTTCCCGGGGGCGAAGGACGAACTGGCGACGATGGCACCACACCCCGAGCTGTCGGTGGTGATCACCACGTGGAACCGTGCCGGCACGGTGGGGCGCGCCGTCGGATCGGCGCTGTCCGCCACCGAGGGCGTCCCGACCGAGATCGTCGTGGTCGACGACGGTTCCACCGATGGGACCGCCGAGGTCCTCGACGAGCTCGCCCACCCGCGGGTGGTGGTGCTGCACCAGCCGAACGCGGGCCTCGCCGCTGCCCGCAACCGGGGGGTCGCGGTGGCACGCGGCGCGTGGGTGGCGTTCCTCGACGACGACGACGAGCTGCTCGATGCATGGGGCCCGGCACTGGCGGCGGCGCTGGCCGACCCGTCCTGCGGGCTGGTCTCCGGCGCGGCCCTGGAGGTGGCAGCTGACGGCCGGGTGCTCGGTGTCGACGGGCCACACCGGCTCGGGCCCCTGTACTCGGGCGTGCGGGCGCACTACTACGCCGGGTGCTTCGCGGTCCGCCGGGAGGTGTTCGACGCCGCCGGCGGGTACCTGCCCGGCCTCTGCAGCTCCCACCAGTCCGAGCTCCTGGTGCGACTCGCGGTCGTGTGCGGTGAGCAGGGCCTGTCGGCGAGGTCCGTGGACGAGCCCGTGGCCAGGATCGAACGCCGCGCCGCCGGCGACCGTCCGCTGCAGCATCCCCGCCTCTTGCTGGACGGCACGCGCTGGGTGCTCAGCCGGCATGCCGAGCAGTTCCGACTCGATCCCGGGGAGCGTGGCTCGTGGGAGTCGGTCGCCGCCGTCGCCGCCGCACGGTGCGGGCGCTGGGACCTCGCGGCGCACTACGGCCGTCGGGCCCTCCGGTCCCGTCCCCGCGACGTCCGAGCGTGGGCGCGCGCCGCCGCGCTGTCGGTGCCGGCGGTCGGCCGCCGGGTGTGGGGCCGCGCGGCGGGTCGTGACCGGGCGAGCGAGGCCGACCGCGAGCCGCTCGTGAACGCGGCTGCTGCGTTGGAGCGTGCCGATGCTCCGCCGTCCGACCGGTTCTTCCTCCCGTGGCGGTACCTCGAGAACCCACCCGCCTCCGCCGACCGCGACGGCACCCCCTTCTGGGAGGGGGGCACCGACCACAACGACGTCCGCTACCAGGACGCGGTGTACCGGTGGGCCGCCCGGCTCGCCGGCCCGGTGGTGGTCGACGTCGGATGCGGCAGCGGCCACAAGCTCGTCCGCCACGTCGCCCCCAGGGCGGGCACCACGATCGGTGTGGACCAGCCCAGCGGGATCGCCGTCGCCGCCGCCACGTTCCCGGACCACCGGTGGGTGGCGGCCGACCTCGACGACCCGGCCGTGTGGGAAGACCTCCGTTCCCTCCGTCCCGACCTGGTGATCTGCTCGGACGTGATCGAGCACGTCGAGGACCCGCTCCTGCTGCTGCACCGGCTCGGTGCACTGGCGGGCGCGGGTGGGCGCATCGTGCTCTCCACCCCGGACCGGACCCGGCTCGAGCGCGACGAACCCCTCGGTCCGCCGCGCAACCCGCGCCACGTCCGGGAGTGGTCGGCCGACGAGTTGGAGCTGCTCGTGGAGTCCGCCGGGCTCTCCGTGCTCGATCGCCGCCACTTCCTCCCGCGCCGCTACTCGGCAACCCGCACCGACCTGAACCGCACGGCCTACCGTGCGCTGCACCGTCGGGCGGTCCCCGACCGACGCAGTTCGTTCGCCCTGCTGCTCGGGGGCCGGCGTGACTGAGCGCGGGCCGGTCGTGCTGGCGGTGCTGCCCGGGCTCGACCCCGACGGCGGGACGGAGCAGTCCTTCGTCGCCACCGCCGGATCGCTGGTGGAGGCGGGGGTGGTGCTGCACCTGGCCGTGCTGAGCGGCCGCCAGGGCCTGGTGCCGGCGGCCGAGCGGCTCGGCGTGGTGGTCCACGACCTGTCGTCGGTACCACCCACGGTGCTCCACCGTGCCGGTGCGATCCGCTCGCTCGCCCGCCGGACCGGCGCGGAGCTGCTCCATGCGAGCCTCCACGACGCGACCATCCCCACCCAGCTGGCCGCGGCCACTGCCCGGCTCCCGGTGCTGGTCAGCTGGGTGAACGTCACCTACGGGCCCAGCCGCGAGGGTGAGGTCGGCGTGTCCCGGCCCGGTCTCGCGGTCCTGCGCATCGAGGAGACGGTGCTGGGGCGGCTGTCGCGGTCCTGGTACCAGGCGGTCACCCCGGAGGTCGGACGGTTGACCGCTGCCGCAGTGCGGGCCCCCGCGTCCCGGGTGCTCCTGGGGGAGCGGGGCCGGGACCCGGCCCGCTTCCCGTTCCGGGGGGCCCGCCCGGGGGACCTGCCCCCGGAGCTCGGACTCCCCGACGGGGCGAGCATGGTGCTCGCGGTCGGTCGCCAGGAGCCACAGAAGGGCTACGAACGGCTCCTCGCCGCCTTCGGGAAGGTGGCGCTCCATCACCCCGACGCCCACCTCGTGGTGGCCGGTCGTCCGGGTGCGGCCTCGCCGGAGCTCGAGCGGCTGCGCGCGTCGTCACCGGTGGCCGCTCGGATCCACTTCCCGGGCCAGTGGGACGACGTCGCCGGCCTGCTCCGCGCCGCGGACGTGGTGGTGTGCACCTCCCGCCGCGAGGGTGCGGCCGGCGCCCTCGTGGAGGCCATGGCGGTCGGCGCCCCGCTGGTGGCGATGCCGGTGCCGGGCCTCGACGGGATCCTCGTGGACGGCCGCAACGCGCTCGTGGTTCCCGAGGACCGGTTGGACACGGCGATCGACGACGTCCTCGCCGCCCCCGCGGCGGCCGCGGCGCGGGCCCGGGTGGCCCGCCGCGACTTCGAGACGCGCTTCACCACCGCCGCCTCCGCCCGTCGTCTCGCCGAGATCTACCGCACCGTCGCCCGCGCCGGGCACGGCGGCGCGGGCCGTGCGGCGTCGTCCGGTCGGTTCCCGTCCGTCGACTCGGTACGGTGAGCCGGTCATGTGCGGCATCGTCGGCGTCCTCGATCCCCGCGCCGCGCGTCCTGCTGCGGCGAGCGAGGCGCTCGTGCGCGACATGGCGGCGCGGATGGCGCCCCGTGGTCCCGATGGCAGCGGGGTGTGGACCGACGCGGCGGCCGGCATCACCCTGGGGCACCGGCGGCTCTCGATCCTCGACCTGTCCCCGGCCGGGGCCCAGCCGATGGAGTCCGCCGACGGTCGCTGGGTCCTGACCTACAACGGCGAGGTCTACGACCACGACGAACTCGCCCGGGACCTCGACGCCGCGGGGGTGGTCCGGCGGGGCCACTCGGACACGGAGATCCTGCTCGAGGCGGTGGCCCGGTGGGGGCTGGACCGGGTCCTCGAGCGGATCGACGGGATGTGGGCGTTCGCGTTGTGGGACCGCCGGGAGCGCCGCCTCACCCTGGTCCGGGACCGAATGGGGGAGAAGCCCCTCTACTACGGCCACCTCGGCAACGGCGAGTTCGTCTTCGCCTCCTCGCTCGACGTGCTGCGGGCACATCCCTCGTTCGACCGGCCGATCGACCGCGATGCCCTCGCGCTCTACTTCCGCCACAAGTACGTGCCCGCCCCGTGGTCGATCCACCGTGGCATCTCCAAGCTGGAACCGGGCTGTCGCCTCGACGTCGACGCGTCGGGCCGGCCCGGGCCGGTGGTCCCGTACTGGTCCATGCTCGAGGTGGCCGCCCGGTCGACCGCGTTCGACGGGACCCCCGAGGAGGCCGTCGACCGCCTCGACGGCCTCCTGCGCACCTCGGTCCGCCGTCGGCTCGTCGCCGACGTCCCCGTGGGCGCCTTCCTCTCCGGCGGCATCGACAGTTCCACGGTGGTGGCCGTCGCCCAGCAGGAGTCGTCGGGTCCGGTGCGGACCTTCACGATCGGTTCCACCTCCGCCGACTACGACGAATCCTCCGACGCCCGCAAGGTGGCCGACCACCTGGGCGCGGACCACACCGAACTGGTCGTCACCGACGCCGATGCCCGCAATGCCCTCGACCGCATGGGCGCCATCTTCGACGAACCCTTCGGGGACTCGTCCCAGGTGCCGACGTTCCTCGTCGCCGAGTTGGCCCGGCGCAGCGTCACCGTCGCCCTGTCCGGTGACGGGGGCGACGAGTTGTTCGCCGGGTACAACCGCCACGTCTGGGTGCCCGCCATCTGGGGCCGGATCGGGTCGGTGCCCGTGGGCCTGCGCCGCGTGGGTGCCCGAGTCGGCCGCGGCGTCCCGCCCTCGGCATGGGACCGGGCGTCGCAGCTGCTGCCGGCGTCCCGGCGACCCCGGCAGGTGGGCCTCAAGGTGGCGAAGGTGCTCGGCGTGGCCGATGCCGCCTCGCCCGAGGAGGTGTACGGCCGACTCGTGTCGCACTGGCAGGACCCCTCCCTGCTGGTGCCCGGCGCCCACGAGCCCTCCACCGTGCATTCGGACCCGTCGCGTGTCCCCGACCTCGGTGGCATCGTCGCCCACATGTGCGCCGTCGATGCCGTCACCTACCTGCCCGACGACATCCTCGTGAAGGTCGACCGGGCCACCATGGCGGTGTCGCTGGAGGGGCGGATCCCGCTCCTCGACCGCTCGATCGTCGAGTTCGCCGCCTCGCTCCCGGTGGACCTGCGCATCCGCGACGGCCGGGCCAAGTGGCCGCTGCGACGGCTGCTCGCCCGCTACGTGCCCGAGGGGCTCTTCGAGCGGCCCAAGTCCGGGTTCGGTGTGCCGATCGAGGAGTGGCTCCGCGGCCCCCTCCGCCCGTGGGCGGAGGAACGGCTCTTCTCCCCGGTGGCGCGGTCGTTCCTCGACCTCGACGTCGTCCGCTCGGCGTGGGTCGAGCACCAGTCGGGCCGGCGCAACAACGCCTACGAGTTGTGGGACGTCCTGATGTTCGTGGCCTGGTGCGACGAACGCGGCGTGGGTGGGCCCTGAGTCGTGACGCGGATACTGCACCTCGTGGCGAGCGACCACCGGCGCGGCGCCGAGACGTTCGCGGTGGAACTCGCCGGGCACCACCGGGCCGCCGGGCACGACGTGCGGGTCATGGCGGTGTCCGGGACGGGAGGTCCGGATCGACTGCCGGTGGAGGTGGCGGGCCGGGGCCGGCGCGACCCGAGGTCGTTCGCCCGGATCGTGGCCGCCGCCCGCTGGGCCGAGGTGGTCGTGTCGTTCGGATCGAGTTCCGTGCTGCCGGGCGCCGCGGCCGCCCGCCTGTGCGGCCGGCCCTTCGTCTACCGCAACATCGGAGACCCGTCCGTGTGGGGGGCCGTGCCGGGCAGCGATCTGAGGATCGGCCTCCCGCTGCGCAGTGCCGCCCGGGTGGTCGCCCTGTACGACGGCGCCCGTGACTCGCTGGTCCGGTCCTACGGTCTGGACCCGGCGAGGGTCCGGGTGATCCCCCGTGGTGTGCCGGCGGAGCGGTTCCCGGTCGCCGGCCCGGCCGAACGCGACGAGGCGCTGGCGCTTCTGGGTCTCGACCCGGCACGACGGTGGATCGCCTACGTGGGCGCCCTGAGCGAGGAGAAGGACCCGCTGCTCGCCGTCTCGGCGCTCGCGCACCTTCCCGACGACGTCGGCCTCGTGGTCGCCGGCGGCGGTCCCCTCGCCGAGGACGTGGCCACCGCTGCGGCGGGAGCGGGGGAGCGCTGCCGACTCCTCGGCACGGTCACCGACGTGACCACCGTGCACGCCGCCGCCACGCTGCTGTTGCTGCCCAGTCGCACCGAGGGGATCCCGGGCTCGGTGGTCGAGGCGGGCCTCACCGGCCGCCCGACGGTGGCGTTCGCGGTGGGTGGCGTGCCGAGCGTCGTGGTGGACGGGGTCACCGGCCGGCTGGTCGGGGACCGCACACCGGCGGCGGTCGCCGAGGCGGTGCTCGACGTGCTCGATCACGCCGCGACGATGGGGGCTGCGGCCCGCGCCCACTGCACCGACCACTTCTCGATGGCCACGGTGGGCGCGGCCTGGGACCGCGTCATCAGCGAGGCCGTCGCTCCGCCGCCGGCGACCCGCGTGCTGCAGGTCACCTCGTCCACCGCCCGCCGGGGCGCCGAGGTGTTCGCTCACCAGTTGTCCGAGGAGCTTCGGTCCGCTGGCCTCGGCGTCGACGAGGTGGCGCTGCGGCGGGCCGCCCACGAGGAGGGCCTCCCCGTCCGCGTGCTGGGCGAGCACCGGTTCCATCCGCGCTCCGTCCTCCGCCTCGCGAGGGCCATGCGGGCGGTCGACGCCGTCGTGGTCCACGGAGGTTCCGGGTTGGTCCCGGTGGCGTTGCTCGCGCCGTTGGTCCGCCGACCGTACGTGTACCGCAACATCGGCGACCCGGAGTACTGGGGCCGCGTCCCGATGAGCGACCTCCGGATCGGGCTCCCGCTCCGCCGGGCCGCCGCCGTGGTCTCGCTGAGCCGGGCGGCCGGCGAGGTCCTCTCGGCCCGCTACCACCTGCGGCCCGATCGGGTCCGGGTCCTCCCGAACGCCGTCCCGTCCCGCGGGTTCCCGCAGGTCACCCCGGCGGAGCGGTCGTCGGCCCGCCGGGAGTTCGGATTCGGTGACGAGCGCGTCGTGGCGTACCTGGGCTCGCTGGCGGAGGAGAAGCGACCGGGGTGGGTCATCGACGCGGTCGCCGGTGTGCCGGGGGCCGTCGGCCTCGTCGCCGGGGCGGGTCCACTGCGCGCCGGGCTGGAACGGCGTGCCACGGCGGAGGCCCCCGGACGGGTGCGCCTCCTCGGGGCCACCGACCGACCCACCGCGGTCCTCCGGGCGGCCGACGTCCTGGTCCTGCCCAGCCGCACCGAGGGCATGCCCGCAGTGGTGATCGAGGCGGCGATGGTCGGCGTGCCGGTGGTGGCCACCGCCGTGGGTGCGGTCCCCGAACTGCTCGGCTCGATGGAGGACAGCCGGCTCGTCCCGGCCGACTCCGTCGCCGACTTCGTCGACGCCGTGCGCGAGGTGCTCGCCTCCACCGAGGTGCCGGTCCCGGACGGCGGCATCCGGGAGACCCACGACGTGGCGGCGGTCGCCCGGGGTTGGGTGGAACTGCTGGACGCGCTCGCACCTCGCTGATCGGCCCTCCCGGCGGACGGGCCGCGGTGGGGATCAGGCGCTGGCGTCGCCGACCATGGCCTGGAAGAACTCCGAGTGCCGAGCCACCTCCTGCGGGCTGGCGTCGGCCTCGAGGCGCCCGTCGCGCAGGACGAGGATGCGGCTGCACGAACGCAACGTGGAGTACCGGTGGGCGACGACGATCACCACCCGGTCCTCGCGGAGTTCGTCCAGCGTGCGGCGGATGGCCTCCTCGGAGATGGCGTCGAGCGCGCTGGTGGGCTCGTCGAGCACCACCACCTCCGGGTCACCCGCCAGGGCCCGCGCGATCGTGAGCCGCTGGCGCTGCCCGCCCGACAGGGCACGGTCGTCGGCGCCGAGGCGCGTGTGGATCCCGTCGGGCAGGGCCTCCACCTCGTCGAGCAGGTGGGCGAGGCGCAGGGCGGCGCGCACCCGCTCGTCGCCGACGTCGCGGAAGAAGGCCACGTTCTCCGCCACGGTGCCGGTGATCAGTGCCGGGTGCTGGGGCACGAACGCCACCCGCCGGGCGAACTCGTCGGGCGCCACCTTGTCGGAGGCGGTGCTGCCGGTGAGGATCACACCGCCGGTGGGGGTGCGGAGGCGCAGGAGGAGCTCCACCAGGGTGGACTTGCCCGCGCCGGACGGACCCACCACCCCGACGAGGTCGCCCGCCCGGATCTCCACGTCGAGTCCGTCGAGCACCTCGGTGGAACCGTCGTAGGTGAACCGCACGCCCTCGAGATGCAGCGGGAGCAGGGTGGGCGGCCGTTCCTCGCCGAAGTGGTCCTGCGCCGCGTCGAGGTCGTCGATCAGCCCGCCCAGGGTGCGCGCGTACGCGCTGAACTCGATGACCCGCTGGTTGGCCATCACGAGCTGCTGGGCGGCCGACATCGAGCGGATGAGCAACAGCACCACCGCGCCGATCGAGGCGAGGTCCACCGCCTCGGGGTTGTTGACCACGAGGAACAGGCTCAGCACGGCCGCACCGAGCATCGCGGCCTGGAACACCTGGGGGACCGCCGTGGCGAGGAAGCGCACCCGCTCGTAGCGGCTGCTCGACTGGTCGACGCTGGTGCCGAGCGCGTCGCCCACCGGACCCGCCGCGTTGAACACCTCGATCTCACGGTGCAGGGTCTCCACCTCGGTGATCTCGGTCGACAGTTCCCGGGCCGTGTCGGCGAAGTCCTTGGCGGCCCGCTTCGACCGGCTCCGCAACGGACGGAGGGCCAGCAGGAGGGCGCCGCCGAGAAGTGCGATGACGAGTGTGGCGAGCGGGCTCACCGCGATCGACGTCCCGCCGAACGCGATCAGGCCGCAGACGCCCGTGGCGACCATGGTGTAGGCGTTGGCGAGGTCGGCGGTGAAGCGCCCGTGGTTCACCGTGACCGCGCTGAGGTCGCCCACCTGTCGTGAGGAGCGGCCGGGGTGGGAACTCGCCAGGTAGGCGGTCACCAGGCCGTGCTGGGCCCGGCGCATGACCATCGACGCGAACCTCGCCGCCATGCGTGCCGAGATGGTGGTCATCGAGACCCGTCCCACCACCAGGAGCACGGCCAGTCCCACCGCCTGTGACCGCGACAGGGTGAGCGGCCCGGCGCTGATCGTCTCCTGCTGGCGGATGAGGCTGTCGGCGGTCAGCGTGACCAGGACGAGGATCAGCGACTCGGTGAGACCGCCCAGGAAGGCGGTCAGCCCGATGCCGCTCATCCTCCACGGCGTGCGCGGTGGCAGGAACGGGCGGAGGTCGTCCCAGTCACCGCTGAGGGCGCTGAGCTTCACCGGGTACTTTTCTTCTGGTTACACCCCACCGATCGAAGGGTACAGTTCTTCTCCTGTGGGGCGGCACGCATTGCGCCTCGGGGGTGGTGATGCGGGCGACGTCCGCCTCCGGATGATGGACCCGCTGCGAGCGTCGTCACGTCGCGTCCCCACTCCCACCAGGCCTCCCCACCGGGGGTCCGCCCGATGACGGCCGTCCGCGACCTCGTCGCCCGGCGGCGCATGGGTTCGGGGTTCGACCCGGCCGACCGGCCCTTCATCCTGGGGGGCGTCCTCGTCGTGGGCATCCTGCTCGCAGCGGTCGCGGTGATGCTGGACCGGTCCGCGCTCGACGTGTGGACCGGGCTCATCGTGCTGCTGGTGCTCGTCACCGTCTCGGTGCCCATGCTGCAGTGGGTGGCCCGCAAGGAGGGCGACCAGTGGCTGTTCACGGTGCTCCTGCTCGCGGTCGTCGTGCACCTGTTGTTCGCCCTCGTCCGCTACTACTTCATCTTCGCGGTCTACAAGGGCAGCGCCGATGCGGGCCGTTACCACGAGGCCGGCGCGACGTTCGCGTCCCGTTTCCGGGACGGTGAGCCCCTCCATCCCATCCCGATCATGGAGGGGTTCCCGGTGGAGTCGCAGCGGATCGGTGACGTCACCGGGGTGCTGTACCTGATCACTGGCCCGAGCGCCTATGCGGGGTTCTTCCTCTTCAGTTGGCTGTGCTTCTGGGGTCAGGTGCTGATCGTGCGGGGCTTCAAGCGGGCGGTACCGGAGGGTGACTACCGCCGCTACACGCTGCTGGTCATGTTCCTCCCCTCCTTGCTGTTCTGGCCCGCCTCCATCGGCAAGGAGGCACTGATGATCTTCTGCCTGGGGATCATCGTCTACGGCGGCGCGCTGCTCCTCGGCCCGACTCCGCAGTTGAAGGGCGGGATCTTCTTCGTCGGCGGCGTGCTCCTCGTGCTGTTGGTCCGCCCGCACGTGGCCCTGATGTCGCTCGGCGGCCTGGCCGTGGCCATGGGCGTGGGCAGCCTCGCGAGTTCGAACATGACGGAGCGCCTGGGCGCCCGCGGCCGGGTCGTGCGCCTCGCGGCGTTGGCCGTGCTCCTGGCGCTGGCCGGGGTCGCGATCTCGGTGGCCGGGCAGTCGTTCGCCGATCGGGGCTCCGAGGGGGCGAGCGCCGGCTCGGCCCTCGAGAAGGCGCTCAACCAGAGCGCCACGGGCAACTCGGAGTTCCAACCGGTGGCGGTCACCGGTCCGGCACAGGTGCCGGCGGGGGTGGTGTCGGTGCTGTTCCGGCCGTTCCCGTGGGAGGCCCGGAACCCGAACTCGCTGCTCGCCGCGGCCGAGAGCCTCCTGCTCATCGGCCTGGTGGCCATCAGTTGGCGGCGGTTGGCGACCTTCCCGAAGATGGCGGTGCGCCGGCCGTTCCTCGTCTTCTGCCTCGTCTACGTGCTGGCGTTCTCGATCGGGTTCTCGTTCATCGCGAACTTCGGCATCCTGGCCCGCCAGCGGGTGCAGGTCCTGCCCATCGTGCTCGTGTTCCTCGCCCTTCCCCGTCTCGACCAACTGAGGGCGCGCGACCGATCTGCGGCGGACGCCGGTAGCGTTGGAGCACCCGGGCACGCTGTGGCCTCGGCACCGAAAGTGATGTCATGACCAAGCTGCAGTCCATCCTGCGTCGGCGGTGGCCGATCCTTCTCGTGACGACCCTCCTGGGTCTGCTCGCCGGCATCGCGTCCACCCAGGTGGGGGCCAAGCGCGACGTCACCCAGTACCAGGCCGAGCAGGTCATCGTGGCGAACCGCCTCACCGGCAACATCACCAACGTCGAGCAGGATGCGCTCAAGGTCACTCGGGGCGAGGTGCTCAAGGCGGCCGCCAAGGAACTCGGCCGGACCGGCGAGGAGAAGGACCTGGCCAAGAAGGTGGAGGTCGACTCCGATGTCGACTCCAGCTCGATCACTCTCACCGTGTACGACCTCGACCCCCAGGTGGCGTCGCGCACCGTGCAGGGGTTCGCCACCTCCTTCCTCGACGTGGTCAACGCCGAATTGCGCAGTGACGACCAGCGCCGTCTCGACGACCTCCAGAGCCGGTTGGACCAGGTCACGAAGGACCTCGCGGCGTTCGACGAGCAGAACGGGTTCATCTCCCGGTCCGACGCCCCGTTGCCCCAGACACCGACCATCGACGCGCTGGTGGCGGAGCGGAAGCGGCTGGTGGACGCCGTGGCGCAGGCCCAGAGCCGCTACGACGAGACAGCCCTCGACATCTCCCAGCGCGAGCCCTACGCCAGCCTCGGTCCGGAGGCGCCCCGGGTGGCCGATTCGCAGCTCCTCGAGGTCCCGAGCTCCCCGCTGTTCCGCGCCGGTCTCATCGGCATCCTCGGCCTCATGCTCGGCGTGGGGCTCGTGCTCGTCCTCGAGCGGGTGAACCGCCGGGTCGACACCCGCGAGGAACTCGCGGACCTGGTGCAGGTGCCGATCCTGGCCGAGATCGGGCGGATCTCGGGCCGCAAGCAGCCGCGTTTCGACGATGGCCGCCTCAAGCTCGAGGGGGCGTGGAGCGAGCACTACCGGCGGGTCCGTTCCGCGATCCAGTTCGTCCAGGCCAGCGCGGAGCGTGACGTGGCGGGTGCCGCCGTCCCGGGAGCCACCAGCCCCACCAGCGTGACCCAGGCCGCTGTGATCTCGGGGCACTCGCCGTCTCGGGGCAAGGTGCCGAGGGTCTTCATGTTCTGCTCCGCATTGCCCTCCGAGGGGAAGTCCACCTCGACGGCGCTCACGGCGATGGCCCTCGCAGAGGCCGGCGTCGAGACGGTGACCGTGAACGCCGACTTCCGCCGCCCCCGCCTCGACGAGTACGTCGGTGCCGACCCGCGGCCGTCCCTCGCCGACGCCGCCCGGCTCGACGTGGCGCGGCCCTCGGTCGACGAGGTGGTGCGCCCTGGGGCCGAGCCCCACCTCTGGACCGTGAGCGCCGGCCCCGCCACGCGTGAGGTGGGTCCCCGTCTCGTGGCCGCGCGTGAGGTCGCCGCCGAGGCGGCGGCCCGGGGGGCGACCGTCCTCATCGACTCGAGCCCCCTCCGGGTGTCGAACGACCCGATCGACCTGTTCCAGGGCGTCGACGAGGTGATCCTCGTCGTTCGGGCCGGCAAGAGCACCGTGAAGTCGCTCCAGGACACGATGGAGCTGCTCGACATGCACCACGCGCCGGTGATGGGGGTGGTCCTGATCGGCACGCTCGCCACCCGGGAGATGTACGCCTACTACCAGGCGTACTACTCCGACGCCGAGGTGCCCGACGGCGAGGTGCGCCAGACCCTGCCGGTGACCAGGCCGGCGGACATGCCGGCCGAACCCTCGGCCGCTCCCGCCCCGCCGTCACCGGCGGTGCCCGCGTCGTCGCCGGCACCCCGACCGCCGGCCGTGCCCGTGAACGGTGTGCCGGTGGCGTCCGCCAACGGTGCACTGGTGTCCCCGACCAACGGTGTGCCGGTGCCTCCGGTGAACGGTGTGC
>CAIPVR010000318.1 GCA_903868545.1 uncultured Actinomycetes bacterium | reverse complement strand
GAGGCCCGGTAGATCCGGGTGCCCACCACGTCGGCCGGGAGCAGGTCGGGGGTGAACTGGATCCGGCTGAACGTGCCGCCCACCGCCGACGCCAGGGTCTCCACCGCGAGGGTCTTGGCGAGGCCCGGCACGGACTCGAGCAGGCAGTGGCCGCCGGCGAGCAGGCAGGTGAGCATGCGCTCGAGGGCGCGGTCCTGGCCCACGATCACCTTCTTGAGCTCGAACATGAGGTGTTCGAGCTCGGCGGTCTCGACGGTCGGGGTCTGGGTCTGTTCCACGTTCGCTCCGGGACGGATGAGGTGTGCCTCGTGCACGGTAGGGGTGCTGGCGCCGGGCCGCCGGTCGGTGGTGGCGGGAACTGATCGGCCCTTCAGCATGCCGCAGGGCGCTCGCGTCCCGGTGCCCGCCCCGGTGGCCGTCCGGTCACCGGAGCCGCCGCCGGTAGGCTCGCCGGGCCTATGGACATCTTCCTCGTCATCGCCATCGCCCTCGCCCTGCTGGTCGTGGTGGCCGGCGTCGTGCTGATCGGCCGACGTGGCCGCGGGGGCGAGGTGCTCGAGCCGCCGGCGGAGGCGGGGGAGCTCGGCACCGTGACCCGGGAGCCCCGCGAGCTCCAGGGCGAACAGGTCGGCCCCGAGCTCACCGAGCCCGAGATCCAGGTCATCGAGCCCGTCGGCCCCGTCATCGCCTCCACCGTGGAGGTCACGGGGCCGCCGCTCACCCCCGAGGAGGAGGCCGAGAACATCGCGCTCGCCGAGGAGGCGGAGCGCCAGTGGGAGGCCGACCACGGGGCCGGGGTGGAGGAGCTCGTCCGGCCCTCGTTCCGCGAACGCCTCGGCCGGGCCCGCTCCGCGTTCTCCGGTTACGTCGGGTCGATCCTGTCGCGTTCGGCCATCGACGCCGAGACCTGGGACGAGCTCGAGGAGGCCCTCATCCGCGCGGACGTGGGGATCGGTCCCGCCGGGGAACTGCTCGACGCGGTGCGCGCCGACGTCAAGGAGAAGGGGATCACCACGCCGGAGGCGCTCATCGAGGCGGTGAAGGACGAGATGAAGTTCCGGCTCGTCGGGGACACGTCGCTGCGCCGGGCGGAGGAGCCGCCCACGGTCTGGCTCTTCGTGGGGGTGAACGGCGTGGGCAAGACCACCACCATCGGCAAGGTGGGTCGCCGCCTCGCCGACGAGGGTGCCTCGGTGGTCATGGCCGCCGGCGACACCTTCCGGGCCGCCGCGGCCGAGCAGCTCGGCACGTGGGCCGACCGCAGCGGGGCCCAGCTCGTGCGGGGCGAGGAGGGCGGGGACCCGTCGGCCGTGGTGTTCGACGCGGTGGCTGCCGCCTCGGCCCGTGGTGCGGACGTGGTGCTGGCCGACACGGCCGGGCGTCTCCACACCAAGTCGAACCTGATGGACGAGCTGGCCAAGGTCCGCAGGGTGGCCGACAAGGGCGACGGTACCGTCACCGAGGTGTTGCTCGTGCTCGACGCCACCACCGGGCAGAACGGCCTCCAGCAGGCCCGGCAGTTCACCGAGGCCACCGACGTGACCGGCGTGGTGCTCACCAAGCTCGACGGCTCGGCCAAGGGGGGCATCGTGTTCGCCATCCGTTCCGAGCTCGGCATCCCGATCAAGCTCGTCGGCCTCGGGGAGAGCGCCGCCGACCTGGTGGAGTTCGACGCCGACGAGTTCGTCGACGCCCTCTTCGACCAGGACTGACCGAACCCCAGGCCCCGTGGACCCCCGTTCGGCCCCCCTCCCGGTGGATCCCGCCGGGTACACGGTGGAGGACGCGTCGGGCACGGTCCGCTCCGCGGTGCCCCGGTGGCGCTGGGTGCTCGAGGGGATCGACGGGCTCCCGCACGGCACCCTCGTGGCGCTGGAGGCGCTCGTCGACGCGCTCCGGTCCGCCGGGGGGACGGGCGAGCGGATCGAGGACCTGGTCGGACCGGTCGACGCGTCGCTGCTCGTGGTGGCGGGGCGTGCCGGCCGGCGCACCCCGCTGTGTGAGGCCCTCGACCCGTCGGACCCGCTGGTCACGGCGGTGGAGACGGTGGACCGGATGCTGTCGGCCGCGGGCCGTCACGTGGTGCTCGCTCACGGCACGCCCCCGGGAGCCGGTTCGGTGGCGGCGGTGCACCGCTCGGCCGGTGGTGTGCCCAAGGTGGAGGTGCGCGGTCCGGTCGGGGTGGGTCCGGACGGTCTCGACGGCGACC
Organism: uncultured Actinomycetes bacterium; assembly: GCA_903868545.1. Classification (GTDB taxonomy): domain Bacteria; phylum Actinomycetota; class Acidimicrobiia; order Acidimicrobiales; family Microtrichaceae; genus CAIPVR01. The sequence goes on along the minus strand of CAIPVR010000318.1, from coordinate 12,366 downwards.
GCCAGAAGGTGCGCCGGCACCACGGCCGTCCGAGCCAGGCCCTGTGCCTGTGGTCGGCCGAGGTGATCTCGGCCCTGGCGGCCGAGGGACACCCGGTGGCACCCGGCTCCACCGGTGAGAACCTCACCCTCTCCGGCGTCGACTGGCGGGTGCTCCGGCCGGGGGTGCGGCTCGTGCTCGGTGAGGGTGACGACGCCCCGGTCGCCGAGGTGACGGGGTGGGCGGACCCGTGCCGGACGATCGCCGGGAGCTTCCTCGACGGTGCGTTCCGCCGGATCGACCACGCCCGTCACCCGGGCTGCTCGAGGGCCTACGCAGCGGTGGTGCGGCCCGGCGAGGTGAGTGCCGGCACCCCTGTCACCGTCCTGCCGTGATCCTGCCGGCTGTGATGCTTCCGGCTGTGATGCTTCCGGCGCTGCTCATCGGCGGTCGAGCATCCGGGTCAGCACCCGCACGATGTGGTCCACCTCCTGGGCGCCCGGGATCGCCGGGCGACCGTCCACCACGAACGCGGGCACGCCGGTGAGGCCCGTCTCCCGGGCCTCGGTCTCGTCGGCCCGCACCTCGTCGGCGCCGGTGCCGTCGGCGAGCACCTCGCCGGCGGCCACGGGATCGAGGCCCGCCTCGCCGGCGAGGCGGGTGAGGGCGATGGCGTCGGAGATGTCGGCCCCCTCGGTGAAGTACGCGCGGAAGAGGCGCTCCACCAGCGGACCCTGACCGGATTCCTGCCCGGCGGCCCAGGCGATGAGGCGGTGGGCGTCGAAGGTGTTCACCCGTCGGGCCAGGTCGAAGCGGTAGTCGATGCCCTCAGGGGCGCCGAGTGCGGTGAGGCGGGCGGTCATCGCGTCGAACGAACCGGGCCCGTACTTGCGTTCCAGCGCGGCGCGCAGATCCGTCGGGGCGGCCGACGCCCGGGGGTCGAGCTCGAAGGCACGCCAGTGCAGGTCCACGTCGCCCCGGGCCAGCGTGCCGTCGGCGTCCATCCGGTCGAGGGCGGCATCGAGGCGCCGCGAGCCCAGGTAGCACCAGGGGCAGATGACGTCGGACCAGATGTCGATGCGCACGGTGTGGTCAACGGGTGAGGGGACGGCGAGCTTCCCGTCCGTCCGGCCCGGCGGGTCGTCGAGGTCCGTGGCATGGCCGGCGACGGTCCCGGTGGGACGTCGTGGTGCCGCCCCGTCCCCGTGTCGGGAGCGGACGGCCCTCCTGCCATGCGTCGTCGTGCGACTCGCGAGCACGTCGGGCCGGTGTCGCGCCCTTGGATGTCGCACGACGACGCATGCGGGGCACCTCGGGCCCGTGTCGCCCCCGTGGATGTCGCACGACGACGCATGCGGGAACCAGCCTCCCTGCGGCTGAAGCTGCGGCCCCATCGCCGGTAGCCTCGGTCACCGTGTTCGAATCACTGACCGATCGCTTCGACGGCATCTTCGGCCGCCTCCGGGGCAAGGGCCGCCTCTCCGAGGCCGATGTCGACGAGGTCCTCCGGGAGATCCGCCTCGCCCTCCTCGAGGCCGACGTCAACCTCGACGTGGTCAGGTCCCTGCTGGCCCGCATCCGGGAGCGAGCGGTCGGCGAGGACCTGTCCCGCGCGCTGAACCCGGCCCTCCAGGTGAAGAAGATCGTCCTCGAGGAACTCACCGAGACCCTCGGCGGCGAGACCCTGCGCATCACGTTCGCGCCGAAGCCGCCGACCGTGGTGCTCATGGCCGGGCTCCAGGGCTCCGGCAAGACGACCAACACCGCGAAGCTGGCCCGCTGGTTCAAGGCCCAGGGCCGCAATCCGTTGCTCGTCGGCGCCGACCTGCAGCGCCCGGCCGCGGTCGCGCAGCTCCGCACGCTGGCCGAGCAGGTGGGCGTGCCGGTGTACTCGGCACCCGACGAGGTGGTCGCCTCCGGAGCTGGCGACCCGGTCGAGGTGGCCGAAGGGGCGATCGCGGAAGCCCGGCGCCTCGGCCGCGACGTGGTGATCGTCGACACCGCCGGCCGCCTCGCCATCGACGCCGAGCTCATGGAGCAGGTCCGCCGCATCTCCGAGGAGGTGCAGCCGGACTACACGTTCCTCGTCGTCGACGCGATGACCGGCCAGGACGCCGTGACCGTGGCGGAGAACTTCCACGCCACGCTCGAACTCGACGGCGTGATCCTCACCAAGCTCGACGGTGACGCCCGGGGCGGTGCCGCTCTCTCGGTGAAGGAGGTCGTGGGGCGTCCCATCGCCTTCGCGTCCACCGGCGAGAAGCTCGAGGACTTCGACCTGTTCCACCCCGACCGACTGGCGGGCCGGATCCTCGGGGAGGGCGACCTCGCGACCCTCATCGAGAAGGCGGAGACCGCCTTCGAGCAGGAGGAGGCCGAGGCCGCCGCCGCCCGGTTGCTCGAGGGCACCTTCACCTTCGACGACTTCCTCGACCAGATGCAGGCGCTCAAGAAGATGGGCCCCCTCTCTGGGTTGATGGGCATGCTCCCCGGCGTGCCCAAGGAGGTGCGCGACGTCGAGATCGACGACCGTCAGATCGCCCGCATCGAGGGGATCATCCGCTCGATGACCCCCGGTGAGCGCCTCGACCCCGACGTGATCGACAACTCGCGCCGCAACCGCATCGCGAAGGGTTCGGGGACCTCCGCCCACGACGTGGGTCAGCTGATCACCCAGTTCAAGCAGATGCGCCAGATGATGCAGCAGATGGGTGCGGCCGGCCGGAAGCGCAAGAAGGGCAAGGGGAAGAAGGCCAAGAAGGGCGGGCGCGTCACGCCGAAGGGTCCGGCACGGGTGGACAAGGCCGCCTTCGCGTTGCCGACCCTGGAGGAGATGGAGGCCCAGCTGCCCGGCCGGGGTGGGCGCCCGGGTGGCGTGGAGGGTCTTCCCGGGCAGTGAGCCCGCGGCACGGCGGGCCGACCGGTGGCCTCCCATCCGGGGGGAGCTTGCCCCGGCCCCCCGGCCCGACCATCATGGTGCGTCGCCCACCCTCCTGGTGGGCCGTGCTCCACCGACGGTGGGACCTGAACGAGCACCCCGGACCTGCAGCGTGCAGCCGGGCCCACCACCACGCCAGAAGGACCAGGACACAGTGGCCGTACGCCTCCGACTCACCCGAGTGGGCAAGAAGAAGCAGCCCACCTACCGCATCGTGGCGGCCGACTCGCGTTCGCCGCGCGACGGCCGCTTCATCGAGATCGTGGGCACCTACGACCCCCGCCGCGAGCCGTCGGCGGTGACGGTCGACAACGAGAAGGCCGTCGACTGGCTGCGTCGTGGCGCCCTTCCCACCGAGCGGGTGCAGAAGCTGCTGCAGATCTCCGGCGCCTGGGACGAGTTCCAGGCCGCCAAGGCGTCCAAGTGAGCGACGAGAACGGCTCGGGCGAGCCCACCCACGCCGCTGCGGTCCTCGAGCACATCGCCCGGTCGCTCGTCGAGTCCCCCGACGGTGTGCGGGTGGAGGTCGTTCAGGGTGATGGGCGGCCCCAGCTGAACCTCACCGTGGCCGACGGCGACATGGGCCGCATCATCGGCAAGCGCGGTCGCATGGCCAACGCCATCCGTACCGTCACCCGGGCCGCCGCGGCCCGCGACGGCGTCGAGATCGACGTCGAGTTCCTCGACTGAACCGGTCCGGACACATGGGCGCCGACGGCCCTCCGCTGCTGGAGGTGGGTCGGGTCACCAAGGTCCACGGTCTCCGTGGTGAGGTGGTGGTGCATCTCGTGACGGACCGCACCGAGCGTCTCGATCCCGGGAGTGTCCTCGACACCGACGCCGGGCCGCTCACGGTGGCCTCGGCCCGGCCGCACCAGGACCGGTGGCTCGTGCGCTTCGACGGCGTGGGCGACCGCGAGGGGGCCGAACGTCTCCGTGGCCTCGTCCTCCGGGCGGAGCCGCTCGAGGACCCCGACGAGCTCTGGGTGCACGAACTCATCGGGGCCGTGGTCGTGGACCAGCACGGCACCCGGCGCGGGGTGGTCGAGGCGGTCCAGGACAACCCGGCCGCCGACCTGCTCGTGCTCGACTCCGGCGCCCTCGTCCCGGTGGTGTTCGTGACCTCGCCGCCGACCGGTGGCGAGGTCCGCGTGGACGTGCCCGACGGGCTGTTCGAGCTGACCGACTGACCGACTGACCGACCCGGGCCGACCGTGCGCATCGACGTCCTCACCATCTTCCCGGACCTCGTCGACGGGTTCGCGTCGCAGAGCCTGCTGGGTCGCGCCCGGTCGGAGGGACTGATCGACCTCCGACTGCACGACGTGCGGGACGCCACCGACGACGTGCACCGCACGGTGGACGACGCCCCCTACGGCGGTGGCGCCGGGATGGTGCTGCGTGCCGAGCCGGTGTTCCTCACCGTGGAGAGGGTGGAGCCGCCCCGCCCGCTGTTCCTCCTCGGCCCCGGCGGTCGCCGGCTCGACCAGCCGCTCGCCCGCGAACTGGCGGCCCTCGACGGGTTCTCGCTCCTGTGCGGCCGCTACGAGGGCGTCGACGCACGGGTCCGTGACCACCTCGTGGACGACGAGTTGTCGGTCGGCGACTACGTGCTCGCCGGCGGCGAGGTGGCCGCGCTGGTGGTCCTCGAGGCGGTGGGCCGCCTGGTGCCCGGGGTGATGGGCAACGACACCTCGGCCGACGAGGAGTCCTTCTCCGACGGCCTGCTCGAGTACCCGCAGTACACGAGGCCGGGCGACTTCAGGGGCTGGGAGGTGCCGGCGGTACTGCGCTCCGGTGACCACGCGGCGGTGGCCCGCTGGCGCCGGGCCATGGCGCTGCACCGCACGGCGCGGTCCCGGCCCGACCTGCTGGCCGCACGTGGTGGGCCGTCGGCGGAGGACGAGGCGCTGCTGGCGGAGTTCGGCCTGCTCGACCCACCGCCCGTGGACTGACGATCGGGCATCGGTCCCCGGTCGTCGCGGGTTTCCGGCCCCGGCACGCGTCCACTACCATCCTCCCGCTGTGCGCCGAGCCCGACCGGGCCCCTGCCGGCGCCCTTCGAGGAGTTCCCGATGAAGCCCACCGACCTGATCGACCAGAGCAGCCTGCGCGACGACGTGCCGGACTTCGCCCCCGGCGACACGCTGAAGGTCCACGTGAAGGTGGTCGAGGGCAACAAGGAGCGCGTCCAGGTCTTCCAGGGCGTGGTGATCCGCCGTCAGGGCGGGGGCCTCCAGGAGACCTTCACCGTCCGCAAGGTCTCCTACGGGGTGGGCGTGGAGCGCACCTTCCCGGTGCACTCGCCGATCATCGACCGGATCGAGGTGGCCACCCGGGGCGACGTGCGCCGCGCCAAGCTCTACTACCTCCGTGACCGCGTGGGGAAGGCCGCCAAGGTCAAGGAGAAGCGGGACTGACCACGGCGGCTGCTGCCGCCGCACGTCCTCCTTCCCCCACGGTGTCGGCGGAGCGCCGACGTGTCCGGATGGGGGCGCCATGTCCCGACGTCACGATCACCTCCGCCTCGGCGCGCACGGCGAGGCGCTCGTGGCCCGCCGTTACGAACTCGACGGCTACCGCGTGCTGGCCCGCAACTGGCGGTGTCCGGTCGGCGAACTCGACCTCGTGCTGGCCAGGGGTGCGGAGGTGGTGGTCTGCGAGGTCAAGACCCGGTCCTCGGCCCGGTTCGGCTCGGGGCTCGAGGCGGTGGGTCCGGCCAAGCAACGGCGTCTGCGGCGCCTCGCCGCCATCTGGGTCGCCACCGAGTCGCCGTTCCGCCCGACGTCGGTGCGCATCGACGTGGCCGCCGTGACGGGCGGTCGGGTCGAAGTGGTGCAGGGCGCCTGTTGAGGCGCCCCGCACCGGCGCGGTCGTTCAGCGGCGGGGCGCCCGGCGCAGCCGTTGGTCCCAGCAGCCGCGGTGCCAGTGGCGCCGTAGGTCGGGGGCGTCGAGGGGAACGGCGACCACGTGGCCGGTACCGGGCGGGATGTCGCGGTTGCAGCCCGGGCACAGGTACGTCTTGGTGGCCTGGTAGGGCTGGACGCGCCGAACCTCGCACTCGGCGGTCGCCGTGTAGTCGCGTTCCATCGGTCGGAGCGCCGTCGCCGCTCGGTGCTCAGCCGCCGAGGAGGGCCCAGGCCAGCACGCCGGCCGCGGCGAGGAGCGCGGCGGCCACGAACACGTAGTCCCACGGCGAGCGGCGCTGCACACGTTCCGGGTTGAAGCCCATGTGCCACAGTCTCGGTCATCCGGTGCCGCACCGGCGAGCCGCCCGCGGCTCGGGTCGGCGGCTCCGTCCCGTCGCCGACTCGGTAACGTCGCCGCCATGACCGACCACGGCACCGCCGAGCAGATCGTCCTGGGGGACGGCACCGTCCGTCTGGACCGCCGGGAGGGTGTGGCCACCATCACCCTGAACCGGCCGGAGGTCCTCAACGCGATCAACGCCGACATGTGGCACGGGCTCCTGGCCGCCTTCCGGCTCGTGGCGGACGACCCCGCCGACCGTTGCGTGGTGCTCGCCGGCGAGGGCCGGGCCTTCTGCTCCGGGGCCGACCTGTCGGACTCGGCCGGTGGTCGTGGTGCGGCCGGGATGGGTGGGTCGGCCGTCGCCAACATGCGCAAGATCGCCGAGGTGTGCCTGGCGCTCCACGAGGTCCCCACACCGGTGGTGGCCCGGGTGCACGGGATCGCCGCCGGTGCCGGCCTCAACCTGGCCCTCGCGGCCGACATCGTGATCGCCGGTCCCGACGCCCGGTTCAGCGAGATCTTCGCCCGGCGTGGCCTGTCGGTGGACTTCGGTGGGTCGTGGCTGCTGCCCCGGCTCGTCGGGCTGCACCGGGCCAAGGAGCTCGTCCTGCTGGCCGAGACGCTGGACGCCGACGAGGCGCACCGGATCGGCCTCGTCAACCGGCTGGCGCCGGACGCCGCCGCCCTCGACGAGGAGGTCGCCTCGGTGGCCCGACGCCTGGCCGATGGCCCACCCATCGCGCTCGCGGCCTCCAAGCGACTGCTGCAGGCGGGTCTGGGATCGTCCCTGTCGGAGGCGCTGGAGGCCGAGTCGAACGTGCAGTGCGTGAACTTCACCACGAAGGACACGGCCGAAGCGGTCAGCGCGTTCCTGGAGAAGCGGGAGCCCCGGTTCACCGGACGCTGACCGGCACCGGGGCGCGCGGCCCGGCCCGTCCCGAGGCCGCTGTCGCACGCCGGCGGTACGGTGTCCGTGCCGTCCTCCGGATCGTCCGCCATCGGTCCCGCTGAGCGGCCTCGCGGCCCCGCCGCCCCCGTCCCGCCCGATCCGGGCGTCCGTTCCGGAGGTGTGCCGTGCTGGCCGCCGTCCCGTCCGCCACCCTCCTGGGGGTGTCGGGCCACCCCGTCCACGTGGAGGTCCACGTGGCCCAGGGCCTGCCCTCGTTCTCCGTCGTCGGCCTGCCCGACGCCTCCTGCCGCGAGGCCCGCGACCGTGTCCGGGCGGCCGTGGTGTCGAGTGGGTTCACGTTCCCGTTGCAGCGCATCACGGTGAACCTGGCCCCCACCCACCTCCGCAAGGTCGGGGGCGGTCTCGACCTCGCCATCGCAGTGGCGTTGCTCGCCGCGTCCGACCAGTTCCCGGGCCGCCACCTCGCCGGGGTGGGCCTCGTGGGGGAACTCGGCCTCGACGGTCGGGTCCGGTCCGTGGTGGGCACGCTGCCGTTGTGCGAGGCGGTGCGTTCGAAGATCGTGGTCGTGCCCCCGGCGGGTGTCGCGGAGGCCCGCCTGGTGCGCCCCGACGCCGTCGCCGCCCCCGACCTTCGTTCCGTCATCGACCGGCTCGTGGGCGCGGAGCCCTGGCCGGACGTGCCACCGCCTCCACCCCTGGGCCCACCGGTCCCGGCGCCCGACCTGGACGAGGTGCAGGGCCAGCCGGTGGGCCGGCTCGCGCTCGAGCTGGCCGCCGCCGGTGGTCACCCCCTGCTCATGGTCGGCCCGCCCGGTGCCGGCAAGACGATGCTGGCGGAACGGCTGCCCGGCCTGCTGCCCGACCTCGAGCGCACGGATGCGCTCGAGGTGTCGAGGGTGCACTCGGCGGCCGGGGAGCTACGGGTGGCCGACGTGTCGACCGTGCGGCCGCCGTTCCGCTCGCCCCACCACACGGCGTCGCTCGTGTCGCTGGTTGGGGGCGGCTCGGGGGCGGTGCGGCCCGGCGAGGTGAGCCTCGCCTCGGGTGGCGTCCTGTTCCTCGACGAACTGGGTGAGTTCCCGGCGCGCCACCTCGACGCCCTCCGGCAGCCCCTCGAGAACGGCGTCATCCGGATCTCGCGCGCCGGGATCGGCGCCGACCTCCCGGCCAGGTTCCTGCTCGTGGCCGCCACGAACCCGTGTCCCTGCGGTCGTGGCGTCCGCGGTCCCTGCCGTTGCAGCACCGCCCAGGTCGACCGCTACCGGCGGCGGCTGTCGGGGCCGCTGCTGGACCGCTTCGACCTGGGCCTGTGGGTCGACCCGCCCGATCCCGAGGGCGCCTTCGTCGCCGGGGCAGCGGGGGAGGGGTCCGCCGAGGTCCGCCGTCGGGTCGCCCGGGCCCGTGAGGCCGCGGCCCGCCGGGGGGTGCGGGTGAACCGGGAACTCCGTGGCGCCCGACTGGAGCGCTCGGCCCCGCTCACCGACGCCGGCCGCGTCCTGCTCCGTCGTCGGCTCGGCAGCGGGGCTCTGACCATGCGGGGTGCGCAGCGCGTGCGGGCCGTGGCCCTGACCGTCCTCGACCTCGCCGGTCGGGAGCCGCCCGTCGGGGTCGACGAACTCGAACTGGCGCTGTGCCTGCGTGCCCAGGACGAGGTGTTGGGAACGGCGGCATGAGCGGCTCGGTCCCCCTCCCGATGGAGGCGTACCTCGCCGCACTCGCGGGCCTGCCCGCGGTCGGGCCGGCGGGCCTGCGCCGCATGCTCCGCTCCGGGTCGCCGGCCACCGTGTGGGAACTGGTGGCCTCCGGTCGGCTCCCGGCGGAGCACCTCCCGTCGCGCGCGGCCGGGGCGGAACGGTTGCGGGTGGCCGCAGCGGGCACGTCGCCGGCGGAGGTGTGGGCACGGTGTCGCCGTCATGGCGTCGCAGTGGTGCCGCTCGGTTCCCCCGAGTTCCCCGACCGGCTGGCCGCCGACCCGGATCCCCCCGCCGTGGTGTTCCTCCGCGGCGAGCCGGCGTTGCTGGCTTCGCCCACGGTGGCGGTCGTCGGCACGCGTCGTGCCACGGGCTACGGGCGGCAGGTGGCCCACGACCTCGCTGCGGGACTCACCGCCGTCGGCGTGTCGGTCGTGTCCGGCCTGGCCCTCGGCATCGACGCCGCCGCCCACGCCGGCGCCCTGTCCGGCTCGGGCGCCGGTCCGGTGGGGGTGGTGGCCGCCGGGCTCGACCGCCCGGGTCCCCGCCGCAACGCCGCCCTGGCCCGGGAGGTGGCGCGGCGGGGAGTGCTGGTGTCGGAACTGCCGCCGGGCTGTGCTCCCGAGCCATGGAGGTTCCCGGTGCGCAACCGTCTGCTGGTCGCGCTCTCCGAGGCGGTGGTGGTGGTGGAGTCCGCCCGTGGTGGTGGGTCGATGTCCACCGTCGGCCATGCCCTCCACCGCGACCGTCCGCTGCTCGCGGTACCGGGCCCGATCGGCGCTCCGGTGTCGGAGGGGACGAACGCGCTCCTCGCCGACGGTGCCCTCGTCTGCACCGGCCTCGACGACGTCCTGTGCGCGATCGGCCGCACCGTCTCCCCCGGCGGTCGCAGTGATGGTGGCGGGCCAGGTGCCCGCGACGCGGCCGGGCCCCGGCCGGCGCCCGACGTCGACGGGGCCCGCCTCCTGGAGCACCTCGGGTGGTCACCGACCACCACGGAAGCTCTGGTGCAGCGGTCGGGCCTCGACCTCGCCCCGGCGGTCCGGGCGCTCGGCCGTCTCGAGGACCAGGGCTGGGTGCGCCGACGCGGCGGCCTCGTCGAGCGTGTGGGCGGTGGCGCATGACTCCGGAGGAGGTGCTGGCGCGCCACGCTTCGCGGTTACTAGGCTACGCGGAGCACTCATGGCTGGATGACCGGGCGAGCAGCGCCCTGAGCTCCGTGGGTGCCGAGGCGTCGGCGGACGGGGGTTCCGGATGGTGGCAGCGGCTTCGGGCGAGTGGGACCTCGACCCGTTCGTCCTGGCCGTCCCGCTCGCCGGTTCCACCCTCGACGTGTACCGCCGCGACGTCGACGCCTTCGCCCGCTGGTCGGAGGACCGGGGCATCGCCGGTCCGGCGGAGGTCGACCGTGCCGCCGTCCGGGCGTACCTCGCCCATCTCACCGGACGTGGGCTCGCCCCGCGGACCGTCGCCCGCATGGTGGCCTCGCTGCGCCGCTACTTCGCCTGGGCCACCCGGACCGGCCGGGTGTCGGTCGATCCCACCCTCGGGGTGTCCGCTCCGTCGGGTCCGGCCCGGCTCCCCCGAGTGCTGCGCACCGACGAACTGCACCAGCTCCTCGACGAGCGACGCCCCGTCGGCGTGGAGGGTGCGCCCGGCGCCGCGGGCTCCGAGGGTGCCGGCCGCACCGCCCCCGGGGCCGTCGGGGTCGGGGACCCCGACGCGGAACTCCGTGACGTGCTCGTGCTCGAGCTGCTCTACGGTTCCGGCCTCCGGGTCTCCGAGCTGTGCGGGCTCGACGTCGACTCGGTCGACCTCGCCCGCGGACGGCTGTCGGTCTGGGGAAAGGGCGCGAAGGAACGTGTCGTCCCGCTCAGTGATCCGGCGAGGACGGCACTGCGGCGCTGGCTCGGCGGTGGGCGCGGACGCTGGCTCGACTCGCACCCCGGCACGGCACCACCGGCGGGTCATCCATTGCTCACCAACCGGCGTGGCGTGCGTCTCTCGCCCCGGGACGTCCGGCGCATCGTGGACCGTCGTTCGCCGGTGCCCACCCACCCGCATGCCCTACGCCACACCGTCGCCACTCATCTTCTCGACGGAGGTGCCGATCTGCGAGTGGTACAGGAACTGCTCGGCCACGCCGACCTCGCCACCACACAGGTCTACACACACGTCAGCCGTGAGCGGCTGCGGCGTGTCGTGGAGGCCGCTCACCCGAGAGCACGATGACCACACGACTGCGAACCGACGAGCCGACCGACGCCCAGCTCCAGGAGTTGTGGTCGGACTACAAGGACCGGGGCACCGAGCGATCGCGCGAGTCGCTGATCGTGCACTACTCGCCGCTGGTGAAGTACGTCGCCGGACGGGTGGCCGTGGGCCTGCCCCAGAACGTCGAGCAGGCCGACCTCGTGAGCTACGGGATGTTCGGGCTGATCGATGCCATCGACAAGTTCGAGCCGGAGCGGGGTTTCAAGTTCGAGACCTACGCGATCAGCCGCATCAAGGGTGCGATCCTCGACGAGCTCCGCTCGATCGACTGGGTCCCCCGCTCGGTGCGGGCCAAGGTGCGCCAGATCGAAAAGGCCTACGCCAAGCTCGAGGCCATCCACCACCGGGCGCCGAGCGACGAGGAACTCGGCGCCGAACTGCACTGGAGCGAGGAGCAACTGCAGACGGCCCTTCACCAGATCTCCCAGGTCGGCATCGCCGCCCTCGACGAGATCCTCGGCGGCAGCGGCGAACGTGGGGAGTCCATCACCCTGGGCGACACCATCGCCGACCGCTCGTCGTCGGGTCCCATGGGGGCCTTCGAGGTGGCGGAGACCCGCCAACTCCTCGGGCAGGCGATCAACGGCCTGCCCGAGCGGGAGAAGATCGTGCTCACGCTCTACTACTACGAGTCGTTGACCCTCCAGGAGATCGGCCGGGTGCTCGGTGTGACCGAGTCGCGTGTGTGCCAGATCCACACCAAGGCCGTGCTGCACCTCCGCTCCCGGTTCAACGCCACCGAGCGCGACTGACGTCGTCCGTCCCGGGGGGCGGACCCGGCAGCCGGTGGTACGTCCCGCGGTCGGCCGTCGTGCGGCGGTGCCTCCTGGCGGGGTGGTGGATCACCGGGATCCTGGTGTGGTCGGTCCTCACCGCGCCGGCCGGCGCCGTGTCGGGCCCGTCGGCCGGCCCGGACGTGCCGCCGGGTGCCGGCTACCGGCCACCGGTGCAGCGAGCGGTCGCCGACCCGTTCCGGGAGCCGGCCGGGCCGTACGGTCCCGGCAACCGTGGCCTCGAGTACGCCACCGCCCCCGGTGACGTGGTCGGTGGGATCGGGGCGGGCGTGGTGGTGTTCGCCGGCCGGGTCGCCGGCCGTGGGGTGGTGTCCGTGGTCCACCCCGACGGACTCCGGTCCACCTACACCGGACTCGAGGTGGTGCTCGTGACCGAGGGCGACCCGGTGGGGGTGGGCGCACCACTGGGCACGGTGGCGGGGCACCTGCACCTCGGGGTGCGCCGGGGTCGCCGTTACCTCGATCCCGCGAACCTGTTCGTGGGTCGGGCCCCACCGCGGCACGCAGTGCTGGTGCCGGCGACCGTGG
>CAIPVR010000317.1 GCA_903868545.1 uncultured Actinomycetes bacterium | reverse complement strand
GCCGCGGCCGCCGTCGCCACCGCCGGCGGCCTGGCCGGGCGCTCCGGCCGTGGCGCTCACGCCGGCGACGCCGGGCTGGGCGGTCACCTCGGAGAGTTGCACGTTGACCACCGACAGGCCGAGGACACGGATGCCGTAGGCGCTGCGGCCGGTGCCGATCGTGGTGCCGCTGTTGACCTTGGCGTTCACCACGCCCACGTTGGAGCCGCCGGTCACGAGGATGCCGGTGGCGTGGGGGCCCTGGCCACCGCCGATGACCGTCAGGGGGCCGGCGGCGTCACCGATGGTGACGGCGGTGGAGCCGCTGGAGACCACGAGCCCGACCGCGTCACCCGAGGTGCGCGCCACACCCTGGGCGCTGATGCCGACGACCTTGGAGTTCGTGACACCGTTCAGCGTGACCGGCGCGGCCGAGGCCGTCCCGAAGATCGAGGTCACCTCGTTGGCGCCGAGGTCGCTGAAGTCCTGCAGCCAGCCACCGCTGATCTCCATGTTCGACACCACCGACAGCGGGCCGGTGTAGGAGCCGCCGGCCACGCGGACGATCTTCACGCCGTTGGCGACGGCGTTCGCCTGCGCCTCCTGGATCGTGGAGCACGGGTTGAGCTTCGGCCCGCAGGAGGGCCCGGTGGTCCCGCTGTTCCGGACGTAGTACTTCGGATTCGGGTCCGCGGTCACCGTGACGGTGATCGGGGGGCTCACCGAGGTGCCCGCCGAGTTGGTGAGGGTAAGCCGGGCCTGGAAGGTGCCGACCGTCGTGTAGTTGTGCGACGTGGTCTGGCCGGTCTCGGTGGGGCTGCCGTCACCGAAGTCCCAGGTGTAGGTGAGGCCCGTACCCGTGCCGGGCAGCGAACCGGACGAGTCGAAGTCCACGGTCAGCGGCGCGAACCCGACGGTGGGCGACGCACCGGCGACCGCCGTCGGAGGACCGGGGTCGATGGTGGTGGTCGTGGTGCTCGTGCCGCCACCGCCGGGATCGGGCGGCGGCATCGTGCAACCGGCCACGAACAGGGCCAGGGCGGCGACCGCCGTCAAGAGCGCACGCTTGTGCATGGATTCCCCCTCTGGCACGCACCGGGACAGCCCGCCTCGGCTCGCACGCATCGCTTGGTTGATTGGAGTACCAGTTGGCCCGGTGCGCCGTCAATGACGGGGCACCGGGCGGATGGACCTAGTTGTAGACCGGACAGCCGACCAGACCCGGCAGGATCAGCGTGGCCAGCGGACGAGCGAGGAAGCTGCCACCGGTGAGCTGGACCTTCGAACAGCCACCCGCGGGCTTCATGTAGAAGTCGGCCTCGAGGTAGGTCGGGATGCCGATGATCGACAGGTAGAAGCCGGCCCGGGTGGCGACCATGCCGGGGCCCTGCGACAGGGTGAGGCGGGCCGAGGCGATGGTCAGGCCGATGATCTGCAGCTTGCCGGACCCGGAGAGGCTCCAGCTCGGGTTGAGCAGCGACGAGGTGAAGGTGCCTCGGAAGGTGACCCCCAGCGGGAAGTTCGTGGTCTGCAGCGAGCCGGCGCCGGTGAGGGTGACCTTCTCGGAGTTCGCCACGACGGCGCCGTTGAAGTCGAGCAGACCCCACGAGTCGAGGGCGAGCGAGCCGCTCAGGTTGCCGGTGAGGCTCAGCAGCGTGCCGTTGGGACCGAAGCTGGCGGCCACGTCACCGAGGAGGCTCACCCGGCTGCCCACGTTGAGGCCGCCGGAGAACTTCAGGTCCAAGGGGCTCCCGTAGGTGCTGCGCACGCTGAGCGTGGCGCCGGTGAGCGTGGCGTCGCCCAGCTGGAGCGGCCCGATCACGTTGGCGTCGAGTTGCACCGTCTCGGCGATGCCGTCGGTGATGATCACCACGCCGAGGATGTTGGCGTTGAAGCCGGCGCCGGTGAGGTTGGCGTCGACGTTCAGCGTGGTGGTGGCGCCGTTGGTCTCGACGATGGCGGTACCGGCGGCCTTCAGGGTGCCGATCTTGAAGTTGCCGGTGACCACGGCACGGAGCTGGCCGCCGACGATGGTGGTGTCCACGGTGCCGTCCACCGAGACCACCTGGCCGTCGTTCAGGGTGCCGGAGAACGAGCCACCTCCCTGCAGGTTCAGGAAGGGCGTGAAGGCCGTGATGCCGTCCCACACGATCGAGCCGTCGAAGCGGACGAAGTTGGCGCCCTGCGCCACGTCGAGCTTGCCGACGAAGGTGGCCTTGTTGGAGGCCAGGGTGAGCGACCCGTTGGCCTCGTTGACCTGGAGGTCACCCACGATGCCGCTCGCCGAGAACGAGATGCTCGTCTCCTGGGCGTTGCCCCGGATCTTGACCGTGCCGGTGAGGTCGGCCTGCTTGCCACCCGCCATCGTGCCCTTGAGGCGGGCGCTGATGTCGGCCTTGGCGGAGATCAGCGTTCCGGTGGGGTCGAAAGCCACGTCGACGGTGCCGGTGACCGTGCTCGGGCCGATCTTCAGGCTGCCCTGCACCGAGGCGGCCACGCCCGCAGCCGGCGAGGCGGTGACACGGAGGGAGGCGTTGGTGACCGTGACGTCGCCCACCTTCACCGAGGCGGCCGCGGCGGTGAGCGACAGCGACGGCACGCCGTTGGTCACGGTGAGGGTGCCGTTGAAGGTCAGCGGCGAGGTGGTGATCCCGGGGATGGTGAAGCTCGTCGACGAGAGGCTGACGGACCAGTTGTCGAGGTTGGAGAGCGTGCCGATGAAGCCGATGGTCGAGGTGGTGCCCGACAGGGTGACGTTGACGTTGCCCCGCAGCGTGATGCCGTTCGGGCCGATGTCGGCCGACAGGGCCTCGACGCTCAGGTTGTCGAGGACCGGCTCGGTGGCCTTGATCTCGTCACCGGTGATGGCGGCGACCTTCGTGGTGCTCGAGGGGTCCTGCTTCTCGGCCACCTCGGTGCCCTCGGCGAGGGTGGCGCCGTCGAGGGTGACCTTGGCGTTGGAGGAGGTGCACGAGGAACCGGTGACCGTGGTGTCCTGGGCCAGGGCGACGACCTGATCCTTCACCAGCACGGCCTGGTCCTCGGTGGGGGGCGCCGTGGTGGCCTTCTCGTAGAAGTTGCAGAACTGCTGCTGGGTGGACGGGCCCGAGGGTGCCGCTGGGGCACAGGCGGCGAGCACCCCACCGATGAGGGCGAGCGACAGCGCTGCGGCTGCGGTTCGCGCGGTCCGGCGGTGCCGCGTGGTCACGTGACCCATTGGGAACTCCCCCTCGTCGGCGCCCCGCCCGGGGCGCGCACATCACTGGTGTGACAGTAGACGCATTCGCGCATGACTGAAAGCAATTCAGTGATCGCGCGGAGAGTGGTCGCGCGAACGGTGGTGGCGCGGCGACCTCGCCGGTGCCGGGCCCGGCCGGCCGGTCAGCGACGGAACCGGCCGAGCCGGGACCCGAGCACCATGACCCGCTGCGGCACCGCCGCCGGGAGCCGTGACACGAGATCGAACGCCACGGCGTCGGGGCCGATCAGGGCGCGGCGCCGGTCGCGGGCGACGGCGTCGAGGATCTGGCGGGCCGCCGCCTCCGGCGTGGTGCGGGCCACCCGGTCGAAGCCGTCACGGGCGCCGTCGGCATCACCGGCGATGGGGGCCATCGACGGGTCCATCCGGGCGTTGCGGGCGATGTTGGTGCGGATGCCGCCCGGGTGCACGGTCGTGGCCGAGACGCAGCTGCCGGCGATCTCGAGCTCCATGCGGAGGGCGTCGGTGAACCCGCGTACGGCGAACTTGGCCGCGTTGTACGCCGACTGGGTGGGGATGGCCATGAGGCCGAACACGCTCGAGATGTTCACCACGTGCCCCTCGCCCGAGGCCTCGAGGTGGGGCAGGAACGCCTGGGTGCCATGGACCACTCCCCAGAAGTCGATGTCCATGAGCCAGCGGAGGTCCTCCTCGCGCATGGCCGCCACCGTGGCCGACAGGGCGACCCCGGCGTTGTTGACCACCACGTTCACGCTGCCGTGCTCCGCGACCACGTCGTCGGCCCACCGCAGGACCGCGTCGCGGTCGGCCACGTCGACCACCGCCGAGGTCACCTTCACGCCGCGGCCCTCGCAGGCCAGGACGGCGTCCGCGAGGCCCGATTCGTCCACGTCGGAGAGCGCCACGTGCGCACCGCGGGCCACGAGTTCGTGCGCGAGCGCCCGGCCGATGCCGGAGGCCGCGCCCGTGACCGCCACGACCCGGTCCCGGTAGCCGCGCACGCTCATCGCCGGCGCTCCCCGGCGACGGGGGCGGACACCGGGACCGACGCCGACGGGCCGGCGGGCCCGGAGAAGACCAGCGCCTCGTCGAAGCCCGGACGGCCGAACAGGCGACGGTCCGCCACGTAGCTCTGCAGCATTCGCCACGGACCCCGCGCGCCCTGGCGGGGGAATCGGTCCGCCGAGCGCTGGACGTAGCCGGAGGTGAGCCCGAGCAGCGGACGTGACTCGCCGGCCGTGCCGTCGACCTCGGGCGTGACGGCCCGAGCACCCACCGCCCGCAACTCGTTGAGGAGCCGGGCGGTGAAGCCGGCGGCGAGGTCGGCCTTCAGGGTCCAGGACGCGTTCGTGTACCCCACCAGCATCGACAGGTTCGGCACACCCTCGAGCATCATCCCCCGGTAGGCCAGCCGCTCGGACGGGTCGATCTTCTCGCCGTCGACGGTGAGCTCCACCCCGCCGAGGAACAACAGGTCGAGGCCCGTCGCGGTGACCACCACGTCGGCGGGGAGGTGACGGCCGGAGCGGAGTTCGATGCCGTCGCCGGTGAACCGCCCGACGTGGTCGGTGACCACCTCCACCCGGCCCTCGCGGATCGCCCGGAACAGGTCGCCGTCGGTCACCACGCAGAGGCGCTGGTCCCACGGGTCGTAGTGCGGGCTGAAGTGGGTGGCCACGTCGAAGTCGGACGGCAGTTCGCGCGCCACGCCCGCCCGCAGCACCCGCTTCACCGCGCCGGGCCGGCGACGGCTGAGCTCGTAGAACAACGACGACGTGGCCACGTTCGACCACTTCAGCGCGGCGGCCTCCCATCGGCGCGGGAGCAACCGACGGATCCGGCGGGTGACCGGGTTCGTGCGCGGCAGCGACACGAGGTAGGTGGGCGACCGCTGCAGCATCGTCACCTGCGCGCCCCGGTCGGCCAGTGCCGGCACCAGGGTGATGGCCGTGGCGCCGCTGCCGATCACCACCACCCGGCGGCCGTCCACGTCGAGGTCCTCGGGCCACTCCTGCGGGTGCACGAGGGTGCCCCGGTAGTCGGTCAGGCCGTCGAAGTCGGGCAGATGGCCACGGTCGTAGCGGTAGTACCCGGTGCAGCTCAGCAGCCAGGTGCAGGTGAGCTCCACCCGTTCCGGTGGACCCGACTCCGGGTCGCCCCGTTCCACCACGAGCGTCCACCGCCCCTCGGCGGAGGACCACTCGGCCCGCACCACACGGTGATGGAAGCGGATGTGACGGTCGATGCCCTCCTCGACCGCGGTGTCCTCCAGGTAGCGGAGGATGTCGGCGCCCTCGGCGATCGACTCCTCACCCGACCACGGTCGCCACGGGTAGCCCAGGGTGAACATGTCGGAGTCGGAGCGGATGCCCGGGTAGCGGAACAGGTCCCACGTGCCACCGAGCGATCCCCTCGCCTCCAACACCGTGTAGGCGGCCCACCCGCAGGAGGTCCGCACGTGGTGCGCGGCGTCGATCCCCGAGAGGCCCGCGCCGATGATGACGACGTCGAGGTGCTCCGGCGCCGGCCGCCCCTCGGCCACTTCAGGCCGCCGACCCGGACAGAATCCCGTTGAGACGGCCGTCGTCGCCGAACAGTTCCGCCCGCCAGAGTTCGACGAGGTGGTCGGTGTGGCGGTCGTCGGGGTGGAAACCCACCCGGTCGTACTCGCACAGCGCGTGCCAGACCTCGGGCTGCATGATCGGCGACAGCTTGAAGCGCGCCCAGCTCCGGCGCAACGCCCCGGGGCGCCACGCGGCACGGTCGCCGAGCAGTGAGACCATCACCAGGAACCCCATCGAGACGACCAGCCCCACCCGGATCAGCTTCATCGTGAGGATCCGCATGCGCTCGGTGCCGCCGACGGCGCGGTACACGTCGAAGGCCACCGCCTTGTGCTCCGACTCCTCGAGCGCGTGCCAGAGGAACAGGTCGCGCACGGCCGGGTGCCCGATCGCGTCGCGGGCCTCCGCCTGGGTCATCGGGAGCTCGGCCAGCACGGCGGTGAAGTGCTCGAGCGCGGCGGTGGCCGCGAGGTTCATCCGGTCGCTCGCGATGCGCTCGCGGAAGCGGAGCGCCCGGCGGGTGAGACGCTCGAAGGTCCGCGTGGGGTAGCCGAGCTCGGCGAAGCGGGCGTTGAGCGCCCGGTGCTCACGGCCGTGCACCGACTCCTGGCCGATGAACCCCGCCACGGCGGTGCGCAGCTCGGGGTCGGTGATGTCGTCGCGGAAGCGGCGCACCGACCGGACGAAGTAGTCCTCGCCGTCGGGGAACACCGACGACATCGCCGCGAACAGGTGGCTGAGCAGCAGGTCGCCGTCGCCGGCGAAGTGACGGGGCACGTCGCGCAGCGACTCCTCGAAGGAGACCCGGCGGGTGGGCACCTTGCGGAGGGCGGGCACGGCGGACGGCACAGCGGCCGACGGGGCACCGGATGCGGGGGCGGCAGGCGTGGCGGGAGCGGTCACGCCGTCAGACTAGAGAAACTGAGTGAATCACTCAAGTCCTCAGTTTGTTACACTCGTCACGTGGTCCGGGACGGCAGCACGAAGGGCGAGCAGACACGGCGGGCCGTGCTTGAGGCCGCCATCGAACGCTTCGGTGCCGAGGGTTTCCGGGCCACCTCGGTGGCCGACGTGGCCCGCAGGGCGAAGGTGGGCGGAACCGTGCCGTTCACCTACTTCCCCAACAAGGAGGCCCTCTTCCTCGCCGCGCTCGACGAGGACGCGGCAGCGGTGATGCAGGAGGGCCTCCAGGGCATCCTCGAGGCCCCGCACGAGCAGAAGTGGCGCGAACCGCTGCTGCTCACGCTCCTCGAGGCACTCGATCGCCACCCGCTCGCCCGCCGGGTGCTCGCCGGCCTCGAACCCGACGTGACCGACCGGGTGCTCGAGATCCCCGCCCTGACCGAGCTCCGCAAGGTGGTGGCCGAGCGACTCCGCACCGACCAGGCCGCCGGGTTGGTCCGTGCCGACATCGACCCGGCGGCGGTGGGCAACGGTGCGGTCACGATCATCATCACGCTGCTCATGGCGGCACTGCAGTTCGGCAGCGACGGGGTGGGGCTGTACGGCCCCGACGTGCTCGCCGTGTTCGAGGCCGCGCTCGACCCCCCGGACCACTGAGGACGGGACGGGTCGGTCACGATCACCCATGTGCAGGAGATGGCGTCGCTCGCTACGGTCGGCCGGATGGCGGAGCAGCAACCGGATGGCGGCGGAGTGATCAGTCTCGAGTCGGTGGTGGCCGCGGCGGGCGACCTTCGGTTGCAGGACACCTCGGGCGCACAGGTCCTCACCGTGCCCATGCCGGGCCGGACCGAGGCCGTACGGGTCCACCTCCGCCGGACGCCCGACGGCGTGCTGCTCCACGACGACGGGGCGACGCTGCGCGATCTCGGCCGGGCCGGGGGCGACGCCGTCCGACGCCTGGCCGAGGCCGGGGAGGCCGTGAGCCTGGAGTCGGGCACGGTGCGCTGCGGTCCGGTGCCGGTGGCCGACGCGCCCGCCGCCGCCCTGCGGTTCGCCTTCACGCTCGGGGTGGTCCCGACCGCGGCACGCGTGGCCAGCACGGCCATCGCCGAGGCCGGGGTGGCCGCCGCCGGGGGCCGGCTCGACGTGACCGAGTTGTGGGCCGACGAGCAGGGCGACTGGGACATCGAGCACCTGCGGGACTCCGCCCGCGAGTTCCAGGAGGACCAGCTCCGCCGCTGGGCGGGCTGACGCACTCCTCCCGCCGGGGGTCGACCTCCCGCACCGGCCTCCGGTGTGACCCGGCAACACATCGGTTGTACATTGCCCGAATCGTTCATCCGGTGTGTCGGCCCAGGGAGGCGTCCATGACCCACGAACCGTCGGGCCTGTTGGCCGGCAAGCGACTCCTCGTCACCGGGGTGGTCACCACCGACTCGATCGCCTTCCACGCCGCGTCCACCGCGCAGCGCCAGGGGGCGGAGGTGCTGCTCACGTCGTTCGACCGCGACCGAGAGCGCACCGAGGAGGCCGCCGAGAAGCTGCCCGCCGCCACCGAGGTGCTGCAGCTCGACGTGACCGAGGAGGCCGACTTCGAGCGGTTGCAGGGTGAGCTCCGCGACCGGTGGGGCGGGCTCGACGGCACACTCCATGCCGTGGCCTTCGCCCCGCGCGCCGCCCTAGCCGGCGGCTTCCTCGACGCGGGCCTCGACGCCGTGCAAAAGGCCTTCGCCACCTCCACCTACTCGTACGCGGCGCTGGCCCGGGTGCTGGTCGAGCTCGCCCCGCCCGAGGGTGGGTCCATCGTGGGGCTCGACTTCGACGCCGGTGGCGCCTGGCCCGTCTACAACTGGATGGGCGTGTGCAAGACGGCCCTGCAGTCGGTGAACCGCTACGTCGCCCGCGACCTCGGGCCGCGCCGGATCCGGTCGAACCTCGTGGCCGCCGGCCCGCTCCACACCCGGGCCGCCGGCGGCATCCCGGACTTCGAGCTGCTGACCGGCGCGTACGAGCGGCGCGCACCGCTCGCCTGGGACCCGACCGACGCCGCGCCGGTGGGCGACACCGTGGCGTTCCTCTTCTCGGACCTGGCCCGCGCCATCACCGGCGAGGTGATCCACGTGGACGGCGGCTACAACGCGATGGCCGCCGACCTCGCCCCGGAGCGCTGACCCCGCCCAGCCGTTCCCGGCCCAGACCAGACTGTCCAGCCCCCTCCCCTCCGTTCTGTTCGTCCCAACGGACCCCAGGTGGTCGGTTTCGACGAACAGAACGGGAGTGGGCGAGTCACTTCGAGGCGATCTGCTCCAGCAGCTGGACCATCTTCTCCTCGTTCGACATCTCGTCCTCGGACTTGTCCTTGCGGTCCCGGAGCTTGTTGATGGGGACCACCACCACGAAGTAGACGGCGAGCGCCGTGATGATGAACGTCAGCAGCGCCGTGAGGAACCTGCCGTAGTACACGACCGCGCCGTTCACGGTGAAGGTCAGGTCGTTGAAGCTCGGCTTGCCGAAGATGGCCCCGATGAAGGCCATGAGCACGTCGTTGGTGAACGAGGTGACCACCGCGCCGAACACACCGCCGATGACGACGCCGACGGCGAGGTCCACCACGCTGCCCTTGCTGATGAACTCCTTGAACCCCTTGAGCACGACTCGCCTCCTGTCTCGGAATCCCTCACCGGACGGGAGCAGCTTGTCAGCACTTGCGTGCTGAACGGGGTTCAGTTCGCTGCGGCGGCGTCCTCCGTCGCGTACGCCGCGAGGAGCTCGCGCTCGGCCTGCTGACGCGGGAAGAGGAACCACACGAGCGCCGCGCCGCCGGCCACCGCGAGGAGCCCCGCGAGGTAGGCCCAGTCCTGGCCCTGCACGAAGCTCTCCTTGGCCCCAGCGATGATCTGCGCCGAGTACTGCGGGTACTGCTCCGCGGTGTTCGCTGCGCTCGAGAAGCTCTTGGTCAGCTCGGACTGCACCGATTCGGTGATCTGCGCCGACTGCGGGCTCGCGGCGATCAGCGAGCTCACGGCCTTGGCG
>CAIPVR010000316.1 GCA_903868545.1 uncultured Actinomycetes bacterium | reverse complement strand
GCGGCCGCAGCCTCGGGATCCACCTCGTCCTCGCAACGCAACGCCCGGCCGACTCGGTCACCGACGCGATCCGGGCCAACACGGAGTTGCGGATCGCGCTCCGGGTCGCCGACCCCGCCGACAGCGAGGACGTGCTGGGGGTGGCCGATGCCGCGGCACTGCCGCGGGCACGGCCGGGCACCGCCCTCCTCCGCAGCGGCCCGGACCGGCTGCAGCCGGTGCGGGTGGCGTCGTGCTCACGGCCGGTCCGCCACCGGGCCGTGGAGGTACGCCCCCTCACCGCCGTGGCCGACCGGGCCGGCCACACCGCCAGCCACACCGACGAGAGCCACACGCCCACGGAACTGGCCGTCGCCACCGCCACCTGCAGGGCCGCCGCAGCGGGCCGGCCGCTGCCACCCACCCCGTGGCTCCCTCCGCTGTCCGAGGAGATGCCGCCGCCACCGCCGGCGGACCGACCGCTCCGACTGGCCATCGGCTGGGTGGACCGGCCGGACCGGCAGGCCCGCCCACCCCTGGAGGTGGACCTCGGCGCGGGAGGAGTCCTCGTCCTCGGCGGGCCCCGCTCGGGAGGCACCACCGCGCTCCGCGCCCTCGCGGAGGCCGCGTCCCGCCACCCGGCCGACCCGATGGAGGTGCACCACCTCGGCCCCGGGGGCACCGAACGCGATCTGCGACTGCTGCGCCACCTCAGCGACCGGACGGACCGCGCCGCGACCACGCTGGTCCTGGTGGACGGCCTCGGTCCGTTCCTCGACCTCCACGACCACGTGAACCGTGGCGAGGCCGGCCGGCTGCTGTCGCGGCTGGCCACCCACGGCCGGGCGACCGGGGTGCACGTGGCCGTGACCGCCCGCCGCCCGACCGAGGTCCCGCCGGACCTCCGTTCGGCCCTGACGCACCGCCTCGTGCTCCGCGGCTCGCCCGACGACCTCGACGCCGCTGGCGTGGCGGCCGGCATGCTGGGCCCCTCCTCGCCACCCGGTCGCGGGGTGCTCGGGGGTCACCCGGTGCAGGTGGCCCTCCACCCCGACCAGCCCGCCGTGGCGCAACCGGTCACCCCCACCGCTGCGGTCGGACTGCTCCCCACGACCGTGCGGGCCGACCGGCTGGGGCCGGCGGTCGACTGGTGGATCCCGCTCGGCCCCGCGGCCGACGACCCGGTGCCCGACCCGGCCCGGCCGGTGGGGCTCGACCTGTCCGCCTCTCACGCACTGGTGGTCGGCCCGCCCCGGTCCGGGCGGAGCACGGCCTTGGCGCTCCTCGCCGACCGGGTCGACGCCGCGGACGCCGAGGCGATCCGCGTCGTGCACGTCGACGGCCGACACGCCGACCCGACGGAGCTGACCGTCACCGTCCGGACGCTGCTCGACGCACCGGTGGGGTCCCCCACGCTGCTGCTCGTCGACGACCTGCCCGACCTGCTCGAGGCACCCGGCGGCGAGGCCCTCGACGCGGCGCTCCTCGCCCTGGTGCGCACCCCGGTCGGCCCCGGCGCGTCGGGCGGCGTGCGCCTCGTCGCCGGCGGCGAGGCCGACGCGCTCGCCCGCTGCTACGCCGGGATCGCCCGGCGGCTCCGGGTCCTGCGCACCGGCATCCTCCTTCGGCCCGACCCGGACCTGCACCCGCCGCTGCTGCACACGGAGCTCCCGCTCCGCCAGGAACTCCCACCCGCACCCGGTCGGGGCTGGGTGGTCACCCCCGACGGTGCGCCGGAGGCGGTGCAACTCGCCCGGCCCTGACCGAACCGGTCAGTCGAGGTCCGCGAGGTCGTCGGCCGCCACCAGCCCCACCGCCACCGCGTGCTCGATGAGGACCCGGCGCCGGTCCGCAGCGAGGAGTGCCACGTCGCCGTGCACCCCGGGCACCCCGGCCCGCGCCAGCTTCTCGCACAGGTGGTCGAGCTTGCGGTTGTACTTCGAGGGCGACCACCCCAGGCGACGAGCGGTGGCCCGGTTCGTTGGCGGCGGGGTGAGCCGGTCCGACGGGTGCAGGAGCCGGTGCTCGCACAGGGCGAGCAGCAGGAGGCGCTGGTCGTGGTTGAGTCCGACGCGCCCCCACTCCAGGGTACGGGCCCCTCCCAGTTCGGCCGGGCCGAAGAGGTCGAGGTCGCGCTCGTGGTCCTCCAGGGTGGCCGAGAGCTCGTAGCGGGCGGCGCCGGCGGAGAACCGCACCGTGGACGTGGGGGCCACCAGCGCCGCGCTCGCGCCCGGACCGACCGTGGCGGAACTGCCGGCGCCGTCGTCGACCGTGACCACCACGCGCGAGCCGGTGGCGTGCAGCCACCACGTGCCGGCACCACGCACGAACCGGAGCACCTCCCGGTGCAGGTACGGGTTGTCGTCGATCACCAGGTCGGCGGCCCGGCCCACACCGAGCCGCTCGTCGACCACATGCTCCTCACCGCAGAACTCCACCAGCAGCCGCGACACCCGGACCTCCGATCCACGAGGTGCTCGTCCCCGGGTCCGCCGCTCGGCGGACCACTTCACAGCAGATCAATGCTTTTCATGTTATTTCGGGCACCCTTCGATGTCGAGGCCCGCACCCCTCGGTGGCGATGGTGCGGCCGTGGCGCCCGGGCGAAGTGCGCGACGGCCCGCACCCGCGGGAGGCTGCCGGGGTGAGCGCGGATCACGACCCGACCTCCACCGACGACCCGGTGCTGCGGCGGCGGGCCCAGGTGGTGCGCTGGTGCGAAGTGGGCCAGCGCCTGGGCTACGTCTGTTTCGCCCTGTCGATGGTGCTCTTCTTCGTGGGCTTCGCCCTGCAGTTCCCGGCGTGGCTGGTGACCACGATCATCGTGGTGCTCGTGGCCGGCTCGACCGTGCTGCTGCCGGCGATCATCCTCGGCTACGCGGCCAAGGCCGCGGAGAAGGAGGAGCGCGGCGAGAAGTTCGGCTACTGAGCCGGACCCCGCACCTCGACCTCCTGCACATGCCACTCGGGTTCGATCGGGCAATCGCCGAGGTCGCGGGCGCCGCACTCGGGCATGGGCACGTGCCGGCCCACACCCGCCACCGCCCGCAGGCCCACCGGGCCGTCGTCGGGCAGCGAGGCCGTCGCCTCGACCGTGATCGCGTCGGACAGGCCCTCGTCGGCGGCCGGGGTCACGGCCACCAGGAGGCGCTCGGCCGCCGCCCAACGCCAGCCCCAGCGGGCCAGGCCCTCCCGGTCGACGGCCTGCCAGGCACCACCGGGCACCGACGCCGCCCCCCGGCACGCCGCCACCGGGACGACGTCACCCTCACCGCGCCGGGCGACCGCCCACGCGGTGGCGGCATCGAGGTGCGCCCAGCCGACTCCGTCCGGGAACGTGATCGCCGTGGGCGCGAACCGGTGCCCGCCGGTGTGGGAGCAGCGCCGCACCCGGATGCCGGACCGACCGGCAGCGCGTTCGTCCATCTCGACGAAGAGCTCCGAACCGGCGCCGCCGCAGCACACGTCGCGGCGGCCGTGGGTGCACACGAGCAGGTCGACCACGTCCTCGTCGACCTCCTCGGCCCGGGCCGCGGTCGGGAGCGAGGTCCCGTCGAGCAGCGAGCGGCACAGTCCGACCAGTTCCGCCGGGGGCACCGTCCACTCACGGCGGCGGTACGGTCCGGCGTGGTGGGACCCGGGCGCCGACGCGCTGCCCCCGCCGACGGGCGCCGGGCGCTCATGGGCGGTGACCCGCACGCCCTCCGCTCCGACGGGGCCGGGAGGCACCACGCCGACGGGCCGCCACCGCCGGCCGTCGGCCCCCACGAGCGCGGCCGTCACCTCTCCACCCGCGAGCGTGGCGAACGGCTCCGACATGGAGATGTCGCGGCCCCACGGCAGCGGCACCTCGACCACGAGGAAGGCGTCGTAGTGCCCGGCCGAGCCGACCGGGTCGGCCCCCTCGGCCTCGTGGAACGGGCCGCAGCGGATCCGCGGCTGCTCGGCGGCTCGGGCATCCATGGCCGCACCGTAGGCGCCCGATCCGCCCCGGCCGATCGCGGGGTGGCGGTTACCGCCGGGTAACCTCGGGGCCCGATGCGCCTGCCCGCCGCCGAACGTCGAACCCAGTTGCTCGCCACGGCCGAGACCGTCTTCGCGGACAAGGGCTACCACGCCACCTCCATGAACGACGTCGCCGAGGCGGCCGGGGTGACGAAGCCGGTGCTGTACCAGCACTTCAGCTCCAAGCGCGAGCTGTTCGTGGAGCTGCTCGGTGAGATCGGCCACGAACTCCAGGAGACGATCGCCAAGGCCACCGCGGACGCGGCCGGGCCCCGCGAGCAGATCGAGAACGGCTTCCGGGCCTACTTCCGCTTCGTGGGCGAGCGCACCGCGGCGTTCCGGGTGCTGTTCGGATCGGGCGCCCGACGCGACCCCGAGTTCGCGTCGTTCGCCCGCACGGTGGAGGACTCCATCGCCCGCACCATCGCGGAGCTCATCGTGGTGGACGGCCGGCCGGTACCGAACCGGCTGGTACTGGCGCACGGCATCGTGGGCATGACCGAGGCCACGTCCCGCTACTGGCTCGCACACGACCGTGAGCCCGACATCGACACGCTGGCCCAGCAGCTCTCACGCCTCGCGTGGTCGGGCATGCGGGGCCTCGACCGAGGGAGCGAACGATGACGCACACCGTGCCGGACGACGGGCCCGGTTGGTTCGAGGTGGTCGTGGATATCCCCCAGGGCTCGCGCACCAAGTACGAGATCGACCACGACACCGGCGCGGCCTGGCTCGACCGCCACCTGTTCCAGGCCACGGTGTACCCGACCGAGTACGGCTTCTTCCCCGACACCCTCGCCGAGGACGGCGACCCACTCGACGCCCTCGTGCTGCTCGAGGACCCCACCTTCCCCGGTTGCCACGTGCGGGCCCGCCCGGTCGGCCAGCTCGAGATGACCGACGAGAAGGGCCGTGACGTGAAGGTCCTGTGCGTCCCCGCCGGCGACCCGCGCTGGGACCACATCGTGGACGTGTCCGACGTGCCGACCCACCTGCTGGCCGAGATCCGGCACTTCTTCGAGGTGTACAAGGACCTCGAGCCGGGCAAGGAGTCGGTGATCGGCGACTGGACCGGCCGGCAGGACGCCGTCGCGTCGATCGTCGACGCCCGCGCCGCCTTCCCCGGCCACTGAGCCCCCCGTCGCGGTACCCTCGCCACCACATGCGCCCCCCACGACGGCCCGACGTGTCCGCGCACCCGGAAACCCGCACCGATGCCGCCCACGGCAGCACCTCCGCCTCGCGCCCCACGGGCGTGGCGGCGCTCACCGTCGGCGCCCTCGGCATCGTGTTCGGCGACATCGGCACGAGCCCCCTGTACGCCTTCCGGGAGACCTTCGAGGGCCACGAGGTCACCGTCGACACGGCCAACGTGACCGGCGTCTGTTCGCTGGTGCTGTGGTCGCTGATCCTGGTGGTGTCGATCAAGTACGTGGTGTTCGTGCTGCGGGCCGACAACCGCGGTGAGGGCGGGATCCTCGCCCTCACCACCCTGGTGGTGGGCAGCGACGACCGGGCGGCGCGGGCCAACCGGAGGGTGCTCGCACTCCTGCTGCTGGGCCTGTTCGGCATGGCTCTGCTCTACGGCGACGGGGTGATCACCCCGGCCATCTCGGTCCTGTCCGCCACCGAGGGCCTCGAGGTGGCCGCGCCCGCGCTCTCCTCGTGGGTGCTGCCGCTGGCGGTGGCCATCCTCGTGGCGCTCTTCGCCATCCAACGCCGGGGCACCGGTGCGGTCGGCCGGCTGTTCGGCCCGGTGATGCTCCTGTGGTTCGGCACGCTGGCGGTGCTGGGCCTGGCGCGGATCTCGGGGAACCTCGCGATCCTCGAGGCCGTCGACCCGCTACTGGCAGTTCGGTACCTCACCACGAACGGCTTCGACGGGTTCCTCTCGCTCGGCTCGGTGTTCCTCGTGGTCACCGGCGGTGAGGCGCTCTACGCCGACCTCGGCCACTTCGGGCGTTCCCCCATCCGCCGGGCGTGGTTCGTGGTGGCGTTCCCCGCCCTGGTGCTCAACTACTTCGGGCAGGGCGCGCTGCTGCTCGAGGAACCGGAGGCCATCGAGAGCCCGTTCTTCCTGATGGGTCCGGAGTGGGCCCGCTGGCCGCTCGTGGTCCTGGCCACCTGTGCCACGGTGATCGCCTCGCAGGCGCTCATCTCCGGGGCGTTCTCCATGACCGTGCAGGCCATGCAGTTGGACTACCTGCCCCGCCTCACCGTGAAGCACACCTCGGCGCACCACATGGGCCAGGTGTACCTGCCGATCGTGAACGTGCTGCTCGCGGTGGGCTGCATCGGCCTCGTGCTCGGGTTCCGGTCGTCGGCCAACCTCGCCGCCGCCTACGGCATCGCCGTGACCGCCACCATGGGGCTCACCACGATGCTGTTCTACGTACTGGCGCGGCGGAAGTGGGGCTGGGGCGCGCCGCAGGCGGTGGCGCTGTGCGTGCCGTTCCTCGTGATGGACCTCGCGTTCTTCGGGGCCAACGTGTTCAAGATCCCCGCGGGCGGCTGGTTCGCACTGGCGGTGGCCGGCGTGATCATGGTGGCCATGACCACCTGGCGGACGGGCCGCCGCGTGGTGGCCGACCGGATGGCGGTGGGCCGCATCGGGATCGAGGACTTCATCCGGTCGCTGCCGGAGGACGTGGCCCGGGTCCCGGGCACCGCCGTGTTCATGTTCCGGGGCGACGGGGTGGCACCACCGTCGCTGCAGACCAACACCCGCCACAACCGGGTGGTCCACGACCGGGTGATCCTGCTGTCGGTGGTGACCGACAGCCGCCCGTACGTGGACGGGGAGCGGACCGAGGTGAAGGACTTCGGGCGGCGGATCTTCCAGGTCACCGCGCACCACGGCTTCATGGAGGAACCCGACGTGCCGTCGTGGCTGGCCGAGGTGGAACTCGGCGGCGAGCGCGTGGACCCCGACGAGGTCACCTACTTCCTGGGCCGCGAGACGGTCATCCCCTCGGAGGTCACCTCCATGGCCCCCTGGCGTGAGCGCCTGTTCGCCGTGATGCTCCGGACCGCGGCGTCCGCCTCCCGGTTCTTCCGGCTCCCGCCCGACCGGGTGGTGGAGGTCGGCTCCCAGGTCGAGATCTGACCGACCCCGACGACCGGATCCGCCGTTCCGCGGACGACCGTCGTTAGCGTGATCGGAGAGGGGTGCGCACTCCGCGCCATCCCGGAACGGGGGTTTCCCATGCTCGCAGTCCTTCAGTCCCTGGCCCAGAACGACACCAACACGGCCGCAAGTGCCGGCATCTTCGCCGGCCTCGGGATCGTCAGCCTCGCCTTCGTGGTGCTCTTCCTCGTCGCCCAGTGGAAGGTCTTCACCAAGATGGGCCTGCCCGGCTGGATGGGCATCGTCCCGTTCGTGAACCTCTACATGATCTACAAGGCCCGCGGACAGCACGAGCCGGTCGTGTGGCTGATCCTCTCGCTGATCCCGTGCATCCAGATCATCGCCTGGTACGTGCTCTGCAGCGACACCGCCGAGATCTTCGACAAGGGCTTCGGGTGGAAGCTGGTGCTGTTCTTCTTCCCCGGGATCGGCCACCTGATCCTCGGCTTCGGTTCGGCACAGGCCAACCCGGCGAACATGGCGCCCGGCGT
>CAIPVR010000315.1 GCA_903868545.1 uncultured Actinomycetes bacterium | reverse complement strand
TCGGGGTCGAACTCCTCCTCCCCCACGCCGGCGCCGATCGCCGAGATGAGCGCCTGGATCTCGGTGTTCTTGAGCATCCGGTCCAGGCGGGCCCGCTCGACGTTGAGGATCTTCCCCCGGATGGGGAGGATCGCCATGGTGGCGGAGTCGCGGGCCTCCTTGGCGGAGCCCCCGGCCGAGTTGCCCTCCACGATGTACAGCTCGGCCTCGCGCGGATCCTTCGAGGTGCAGTCGGCGAGCTTCCCCGGCAGGCCGGCGCCGTCGAGAGCCGACTTGCGGCGGGTGGCGTCGCGGGCGTTGCGGGCGGCCTCCCGGGCCCGGGCCGCCTGGATGGCCTTCTGCAGGATGCGCTTGGCCTCGGAGGGGTGTTCCTCCAGCCACTCGGACAGTTTCTCGTTGGTGGCCCGCTCCACGAGGGACCGCATCGGGACGTTACCGAGCTTCGCCTTCGTCTGGCCCTCGAACTGCGGCTCGCTGAGCTTCACCGAGATGATGGCGGTGAGGCCTTCGCGGATGTCCTCGCCCTGGAGGTTGTCGTCCTTCTCCTTGAGCAGCTGGTGCTCGCGGGCATAGCGGTTCACGGTGTTGGTGAGGGCCTTCTTGAAGCCCTCCTCGTGCATGCCGCCCTCGATGGTGTTGATCCCGTTCGCGAACGAGTGGAGCCCGTCGGAGTGGAACCCGGTGTTCCACTGGAAGGCGACCTCCACCTGCATGGACTGGATCGACCCATCGGCGAGGGCCGACTCCTCGGACTGCTGGAGGTAGCCCACGTCGCTGAACAGCGACTCCTTCGAGGCGTTCACGTGCTGGACGAAATCGCGGATCCCGCCCTCGTAGTGGAACACGACCGGGTCCGGCGAGTGGTCGGGCCGGAGGTCGGTGAAGGTGATCCGCAGGCCGGCGTTGAGGAACGCCATCATCTGCAGGCGCTCGGTGAGCGTCGCCGCCCGGAACGTGACCTCGTCGAAGATGGTGGGATCCGGCCAGAAGCGCACGGTCGTGCCCGTGCGCGGTACGCCGTCGGGCCCCTCGGGGGCCGGGCCGATCACGTGGAGCTTGTCGACGAGTTCGCCACCGTCGGCGAACGCCATCGCGTGCCGGTCGCCGCTGCGGTCGATCTCCACCTCCACACGGGTGGAGAGTGCGTTGACCACCGAGATCCCCACCCCGTGCAGACCACCTGACACCTTGTACCCGCCGCCGCCGAACTTGCCGCCGGCGTGCAGGACCGTGAGCACCACCTCCGCCGCGCTCATGTCGGGGTACTGGTTGGAGGGGTCCACGGGGATGCCGCGACCGTCGTCGCGCACCTCGCAGCCACCGTCGGGCAGGAGGGCGACCTCGATCGTGGTGGCGAACCCGGCCATGGCCTCGTCGACGGAGTTGTCGACGACCTCGTACACCATGTGGTGCAGGCCGGCGGGTCCTGTGGACCCGATGTACATGCCCGGTCGCTTGCGCACCGCCTCGAGGCCCTCGAGCACCTGGATGGCGTCGGCGTCGTAGGTGCTGGGATCTGCGGCCAAACGGAGCCTCCGGTGGGTGTCTCAGGGCCCCGGACCACGGGTTCGGACCCCTCGGTCACCCTGGTGGGCGAGCCTGTGGACAACGTGTGGATGACGTGGCCCCGGGCGGTGGGTGACGAGGCGTCACCCTACCACCGCGACGGGGTGTTCCCGGGCCGCCCGGGAGCGGGCACGGGAGCCCGGTCGGGACCGTCACCACAGGCGTCGCAGGTGCCTCAGCCGGGCCGACGCACACGGGCCTCCACGGAGGTCACCACCTCCCCGCCGCACAGCTCGTTGGCGGCCACGACCAGGTCGGCCGCCTGCCAACGGAGGTGCTCGGCGACGGCCGGATCCTGCACCGCGACCACCAACCGACCGTCGTGCAACGACTCGAGGGCGCACGCCGACGCGAGCGTCGGACCCACCAGCCGGGGCCAGCCCTCCTGCAGCGTGCGGACGGCATCCGGCCGGGCGAGCCCGAGGGTCCGGTGGAGCCGCTCGAGCACCTCGTCGAGACGCCGGGTGGTGCGTCGGTCCTCCGGCAACGGCTCCCATCCCATGGCGGCGACGCTAGCGATCCCGGTCGACGCCGGTGTCCACCACCGTGCCGGTCGCGCCCGTGCCCACCGTACCCACCAGGGCGGGTTCCACACCGGCCGGCACGCCGACGGCCGTGGTGAGCAGCGTCTGGCCCGGCGGAAGGGACCGGAGCAGGGCCGCCGCCCGGTCCGGGTCCAGTTCCGACAGGACGTCGTCGAGCAGCAGGACCGGGGGTTCACCGAACTCCTCGGCCAGGAGCCGGTGCACGGCCAGCCGCAGCGCCAGCGCACAACACCGCTGCTCGCCCTGGGAGGCATGGGTCCGCAGCGGCATGCCGTCCAGTGCGAGGTACAACTCGTCCCGGTGGGGACCGACGGTGGTGACACCCCGGCGGAGATCGTCGGGGCGGTGCCGCACGAGTGCAGCCGCGAGGCCGTCCTCCCGCCAGGCCGACCGCAGCTCGACGGTGACCGCTGCCTCCTCACCGGACAGGTCCGTGTAGGCCCGGCCCACCAGCGGTACCAGCCGCTCGACCAGGGCGGCCCGGAGGTCGGTGAGCCGTTCGCCGGCCCGGGCCGCCTTGTCGTCCCAGACCTCGAGCGTGAGTGCCGCCGACTCGTCGAGGCGTCCGTGGACCTGCTTGAGCAAGGCGTTGCGCTGGCGCAGCGCCCGCTCCCACTCGGAGCGGACCAGGTGGTCGGCCGGGCGCAGCGACACGAGGGCGTCGTCGAGGAGCTCGCGGCGGCCGGCCGGACCACCCTTGACCAGTTCGAGGTCATCGGGAGCGAAGACCGTGGTGCGGACCACGCCGAGGAGGTCGCTCGTGCGCGACAGCCGCTGACGGTTGACGAGCACCCGACCCCGGCCGCCCGGGACCACCTCCGCCTCCACCAGGGCCTCACGGCCGTCGTGGTCCACCTCGGCCCGGACGACGGCCCGGTCGGCCCCCACACGCACGAGCGCCTCGGTCGGGGCACCCCGGAACGACCGGAGCGTGGAGAGGTACGACACCGCCTCCACCAGGTTGGTCTTGCCACGCCCGTTGTCGCCCACGAGCACGGTCAGTCCCGCGGGCAGCTCGAGCTCCAGTTCGCGGTACGAACGGAAGTCGCTCAACCAGATGCGTCGGATCCGCATGCGTCCGGCGGCCGCCCGAGCGGGGCGGTCAGCCCACCCGGACGGGCATCAGCAGATAGAGGAAATCCGTGCTCCCGGTGGAGCGCAGGACCGCCGGCCGCTGGGCGTCACGGGTCTCGAGCGAGACCTCCTCGCCGGGGCTGACCTCCAGGCCGTTCATCAGGTAGTCGGGGTTGAACGCCACGGTGAGGGGCTCACCGTCGTACTTCGCGTCCAGCTCCTCCACCGCCTCGCCCACGTCCTGGGTGATCGCCCGCAGCTCGAGGCCGTCAGGTCCCATGCTCAGGCGGATCGGGCTGTTCTCGCGGGCCATCAGGCGGACCCGGCGGATGGCGTCCTGCAACGTCTGGCGTTCCACGGTGAGGCAGTTGGGCATGTCGGAGGGGATCAGCTTCTCGTAGTCCGGGAAGTCACCCTTGATCAGGCGGGTGACGAGCCGCAGCGGACCCACCTCGAACGACGCCATCTGCTCCGCCAGCGTGAGTCGCACCTCCGAGGCGTCGCCGAGGGCCCGGGCCAGTTCCTGCAGGGCCCGCGAGGGCACGAGCACGTGCTGGCCCTGCTCCAGCGCAGCGTTGCCGGGGAGGTCACGGAAGGCCAGTCGGTACGAATCCGTGGAGACCAGACGCAGACCATCGGCCTCCGCGGCCATGAGGACACCGGTCAGGATCTGGCGGGATTCGTCGGTCGATGCCGCACCGACGACCTGACGAAGGCCGTCGGCGAGGTGTTCCGCGCCGAGTACCACGGTCTCGCCCTGGGGCTCCGACGGCAGCGGGTACTCGTCGGCCGGGATGGCGTTCAGGAAGAACTCCGAACGACCGGCCGAGATGCGGGGCCGTTCGCCGGACGTGTCGAGTTCCACGGCACCGGGTTCGAGGTTCCGCACGATGTCGCCCACGAGCTTGGCCGGCAGCACCGCCACGCCGTCCTCCGCGCCCGCGACCTCGACGGTGGTGCTGATCGTCAGGTCCAGGTCGCTACCGGTGACCTCGAGCCGGTCACCTTCGAGCGACAGCCGCAGGCCGGACAGCACGGGCAGCGCAGGGCGAGTGGTGGCGGCGCGCCCGGCAGTGCCCAGCGCCTCCACGAGGATGTCTCGCTCGCATCGGAACTTCACGGCCGGTCTCGCTTTCCACCACTGCTGTTGCCGTCCTCGTTGTCCAACCAGTGGCAGTAGTTGTAGGGACTGTGGATTGTGGGAAACCTAGCGCAGGCCTGCAACGGCGGGCCGCGCCGGTCCACAGGCTCCGCGCCTCCGTCCCCGTGACAACGTTGTGATTCGTCGGCGCCTGTGGACGACGCGTCGGTTGCGGGGCTTCGTGCACAGCGCGACCGCTGTCCTTCCGACAACGCGATCCCACTCCCCCGGCGGGTCGTCCACCGCGCGATCCACCTCCCGGCCGGACCAGGCGACGAGCGGGAACGAACGTGCAGGGTGACCGGGGCGGGATCAGGCCTGTCCGCCGGCGAGGATCTGCTGGATGAGGGAGGTGACGTCCTCGTAGGTCTTGCGACGGTCCTTCATCCGGGTGGAGACCTTCTCGTAGGCGTGGATGACCGTGGTGTGGTCCCGACCGCCGAACTCCTTGCCGATCTGCGGGTAGGAGAGATCCGTGAGCTCACGGCAGACGTACATGCCGATCTGCCGGGCGTGCACCAGGTCCCTCGTACGGCTCCTGGACTGCAGCTGTTCGATGTCGAGTCCGAACATCTCGGCGGTCTTCTCGAGGATGAACGCCGGGGTGATCTGGCGGGGCTTCGTGGAGCTGATCGTGTCGGCGAGGATCTCGCCGGCCAGTTCGACCGTGAGCTCGGTGTCGTTCAGCGTGGCGTACGCGCTCACCCGGATCAGCGCCCCCTCGAGCTCGCGGATGTTGTACGTCACGTTCGTGGCGATGAAGTTGAGGACGTCGGCCGGCACCCGGGAACCGGCCTGCTCCCCCTTCTTCTGGAGAATGGCCAGCCGCGTCTCGAAGTCCGGGGGCTGGATGTCGGTGATCAGCCCCATCTTGAAGCGGCTGCGGAGCCGATCCTCGAGCGTGGCGATCGCGTCGGGCGCTCGGTCCGACGACAGGACGATCTGACGCTGCGCGTCGTGGAGGGTGTTGAACGTGTGGAAGAACTCCTCCTGGAGCTGCTCCTTGCCCTCCATGAACTGGATGTCGTCCACGAGCAGCACGTCGATCTCCCGGTACCGCCGCTTGAACTCGGGTTGCGCGTTCTTGCGGATCGCATCGACGAACTCGTTGAGGAGCGTCTCGGTGGAGATGTAGCGCACCCGGTAGCCGGGGTAGTTCTCCCGGACGTACGAGGCGATCGCCTGCAGCAGGTGGGTCTTGCCGAGCCCTGCGCCGCCGTAGATGAACAGGGGGTTGTAGCTGCGTGCCGGTGTTTCGGCCACGGACAGGGCAGCGGCATGGGCGAAGCGGTTCGAGGGCCCGATCACGAACGAGTCGAAGGTGTAGCGGCGGCCCGCCGGTTCCTGGGAGCGTCGTTCGGCCGGGGCCCGTCGGTCCGGTCCGTCGGCCTGGTCCTCGGCATCGGGCTCGGTGTCGGTGAGGTCGACGACCTCGAACTCCGGGCGGATGTCATCGATCTCGACCTCCACGACGAGGCCGAGATCGGGGAAGCCAGCGTCCGCGAGCGCCGCCTGCATCAGGCCGAGATAGCGGGTCTCGATGCGTTGACGGGCGAGCTGGCTCGGCACCGTGATGGTGAGCACGTCGTCGACGAGGTCCGTACCGCGGACGTCCTGGAAGGTCGAACTCCAGACAGCGTCACTGACCTGGGCCGAGAGCACCGGCGCGACCTGGTCCCAGACCTCTGGTCCATCAGCCACCACCACGGCCGGCCTCCCTGCGAGTTCATCCACAACGACGTCCACATCTGTGGAAAATGAGCGGTACCGGCGTCATTGCAGGCTTCCGGGGGTGTGGATCACGCTGTCGTGACGCCCCGGTCCGGGCAACGTAGTCATGAGGATTCCCCGCTGCAACTCCAAGTTGTGACCAGCGTCTCAGAACAGGAAGTGGCCCTCTCACCACGCAGCGTGTCTCGACGAGCGGGATGACCGGCTGATCGGGTCGGTACTGGCGCCGGTGATCCCCCCGGCAGTACCGTGGTTCGGTCGTCGTGCCCCACCGGCTCGACGACCTGCGGAGCGGCCTGCTGACGGGCCGACGGGCCGGGCCCCTCGTCGCCGACGACGACTCCGCAACCGGGACCCTTCCCGGGCACCAGGGCGGCATCGGCCGTCGGAGAAGCACGGAGTCGACGTGAAGCGCACCTACCAGCCCAACAACCGGCGTCGTGCCCGCAAGCACGGCTTCCGGCACCGGATGTCCACCCGCGCCGGGCGCGCCATCCTGAAGAACCGCCGGCGCAAGGGCCGCCACCAGCTGTCGGCTTGATCGGCCGGATCAGGTCGCGTGCGGTCTTCCGCAGGCTCCGTGAGCACGGTGCTCGGCATCGCAGCGGTCCGGTCTCACTGGTCGTCCTCCCGGTCGGCCCCGACGATCCCGCCGTGGGTGGCCTTGCCTTCGCGATCCCTCGCTCGGTGGGTTCGGCAGTGGTCCGCAACGGTGTCCGCCGGAGGATGCGGGCGGCGGCCCGCGACCTCGACCGTCGTGACCGCTTCCCTGCGGTCTGGTGCCTGATCGTGGCCCGGCCCGGCGTCGAACGGCTCGGGGTCGCCGACCTGGCGCAGCGGATGGACCGAGTCCTCAACGAGGGGCCCGCCGGCCGTGCATGAGACGTCCGAACCCTCCGATGTGACAGGCGTCACTTCAGTCGGCCCCGGGGAGGCCGACCGAACCGCTCCCGCTTCGGCGACGCCCCGTGGCTCGCTGCCGGCGAGGCCGCTGATCGGGCTCGTCCGGATCTACCAGATGGCTGCGAGCGGTCGTCCCTCCCCCTGTCGGCACGTCCCGAGTTGTTCGACCTACGCGGTGGAGGCGCTCCAGCTGCACGGTGCCGTCCGTGGCTCCTGGCTGGCCGTTCGCCGGCTCTCCCGTTGTCATCCCTGGGGAACCCAGGGCTACGACCCCGTCCCCGACCGGAAGGCCGCCTGATGTTCGAAGGGTTCTTCGACCTGCTGGGCTCGGTACTCAACTTCTTCTACACGTTGATACCGAGCTACGGCCTGTCGATCATGTTGCTCACGGTGCTGGTGATGGTCCTCATCACCCCGCTCACCGTGAAGAGCACCCGATCGATGCTGCAGATGCAGCGGCTCCAGCCGGAGATGAAGCGTCTCCAGGCGAAGTACAAGAACGACCGGGAGAAGCTCAACGAGGAGTTGATGAAGTTCTACAAGGAGAACTCCATCAACCCGCTCGGGGGCTGTCTCCCGATCCTGGCCCAGATGCCGGTGTTCATCATCATGTACCAGTTGCTCCGCGGGCTCACCACCCGCGCCGGCGGCCTCGGGAGCGGGATCGGCCACATCGGCGGCCAGGTCCAGCGGGCGCAGGAACTGACCCCGTGGATCTTCACGGACCAGAACTTCCGTCCGCAGCACCTGAACACCGGGACCGAGCTCTACCAGTCCCTGTCGCAGACGAACACCATGAAGTTCCTCGGCATGGACCTGTCGTTGTCGGCCTCCGAGGCGTTGAGGAACGGCCTGCTGGTCGCCCTGCCCTACCTCTTCCTCCTGCTGGTCATCCTGGTCACCGGCATCTACCAGAACCGACAGCTGCAGGCCCGCAACAAGGACAACGCCAGCGTGAACCCGCAGCAGCAGGCGATCATGAAGATCATGCCCTTCTTCCTGCCGGTGTTCTCCTTCGGGTTCCCCTCCGGCCTGGCTCTCTACTGGTGCACCCAGAACTTCTGTCGGATCGGCACCAACGCCTACATCACCCGGAGCATCTACTCCAAGGAGAAGGCGACGGGCCCGATCGAGACGACCGCCACCGAGGCCACGCCCAAGGGAAAGAAGGCCACTGCCGAGATCGCCGACACCGACGGCGGCGGCAAGGGTTCCGGTCCCGCGAAGGGCAGTGCTACTGCGAAGGGCAGTGCTTCCGCCAAGGCCGGTGGTTCCGCGAAGGGCTCGGGAGCCGGCAAGGGTGCCGCCGCTTCGAAGAACGGGGCCGGTTCATCGGTCAAGAGCCAGCGAGCGAAGCAGAACGCAGCGGGTCGCAAGTCGGGAACCAGTACCACCCGATCCAGCGGCCGCAAGTCCGGTGAACCGCGGGCGACCGACGGTCGTAACGACAACAGTCAGAAGGGGTGAGTTCCACCGTGGAGTGGGTCGAGACCAAGGGTAAGGACGTCGAGCAGGCCAAGGAACTGGTCCTGGACCAACTGGGCGTGGATGCGTCCGAAGCGGAGTTCGAGATTCTCGAAGAACCGCGGCAGGGCCTGTTCGGGCGTACCAGGGGAGAGGCGCGTGTCCGGGCCCGCATCGCCCCGAAGGCGCCCCGGCCGAAGCAGGAACGGCGCCGCCGCCGCGGTGGCGACAAGAAGGATGAGGCGACGGCCGCAGGCGGCGGCTCACGGGATGCAGATGCCGAACGTTCGTCCTCCGGTGCGAAGCAGACCTCCGGCGGATCGGCACGGAAGTCGTCCGGTGGCGGCCGAAACGGTCGTCGGGGTGAATCAGGTGGTCAGCAGGAGCGAACGGCAGCCACCGAGGCTGCCCCGAAGAAGGAGCGCGAGCAGATGGACACGGCTGAGCAGGCGAGCACGATCGAGGAATTCCTGGCCGGCCTGGGCGCTGCCTTCGGGCTCGACACCACGGTCGAGGTGAGTGTGGAGGACGATATCGTGTCGGCCCACATCGATGGCAGCGAAGTGGGTCTCCTGATCGGCCCTCGTCTCGGCACGGTCGATGCGATCCAGGAGATCAGCCGAAACGTCCTCCAGCGTCAGGCCGACGGTCGTGAGCACGGCAAGGTGGTGGTGGACGTGTCCAACGTCCGCGAGATGCGCAAGCAGGCCCTCGCCGCGTTCGTGACCGACGCCGCCACCAAGGTGACCGAGTCCGGTGATGAGGTGGTGTTCGAGGTGATGTCGAGCGCCGACCGCAAGGTGGTGCACGACACGGTTGCCTCGCTCGACGGCGTGGAGTCCAGCTCTGTCGGTGAGGATCCCCGCCGTCGGGTCGTGATCCGGCCGGCCTGACCGGATCCCCGGTGCCCCGTGCCAGGGGGTTCGGGCCGGTCGTCCGTGTCGGTGTTCCGGGGTCGAGATGACCGCCGCAGCCGCACCTGACCCGGAACTGGTCGCGGCCCTCGCCACCAGCCGGTCGCTCGGCCTGCTGGGTGACGGACCGCTGGAGGTCCACATCGAGAACGCCCGTGTCTTCGCCCGGGCGATCCCCTCATCCGCCCGGGTCCTCGACATGGGCTCGGGCGGAGGTCTTCCCGGGCTGGTTCTCGCAGCCGAGCGGCCCGACCTCGACCTCACTCTGCTCGACGCGCAGGAGCGACGGTGCGCCGTGCTCCGGACCGCCTTGGATCGACTCGGTCGTGCCACGGCCGTGACCGTGGTCCGGGCGCGGGCGGAGGACGCGGCCCGGTTTCCGGACCTGCGGGCCCGGTTCGATGTGGTCACGGCACGGTCGTTCGGTCCCCCGGCCGTGACGGCAGAATGCGCGGCGGGATTCCTGGCGGTCAACGGATCCCTCCTGGTCAGCGAACCACCCGGTCCGCCCGACCCGTTGCGGTGGCCGGCTGCCGGGCTCGCGCTCCTCGGGCTCGAGGTCGGTTCCCGATACAGCTCGGACGGAGCGACCGTGCAGGAACTGGTCCTCACCTCGCCGGTCACGGACGTCTATCCCCGTCGGTCGGGTCGTCCCACGAAACGACCCCTGTTCTGACACCGGCGGCGCACGACGTCAGGTGCTGGCCAGCACTCGCTCGGACCGACTCCGCCGACGTCGGGTTCGACGGCACCGGCACCGCTCCCGCTGTTCCACGTGGAACACCGGGCGAGGGCCACCGGGTCGGACCGGGTCGGAGCTGATCACATCGTGGTGTCGCGGGTGACCCGGGTGTCGGTGATGGGTCTCCGCCCTCGGCTGCGGGAGCCGACACGCTTGTCGTGTTCCACGTGGAACACGAGTGTGTGTCGGTGAGGATCCTTGACCCGCCGGACCGGACCGGCGAGGATGGGCGCCGCTCCCCGATCGGGGACGATTCCTGCCGACTGCAGCCATGGAGGACGGATGTCCGATGCCCCGAGCCAGTCGGGTGAGCAGCCACCGGACGCCGCAGGGTCCGGAGTGAACGACCTGACCGCCGGCACCGACCGGCCCGAGGGGGTGCCCGCCGCATCGTGGGATCGTGCGGGCGACGCCGTCGAGAATCGGGAGGAGGGTCGGGAGGCTGCGACCCCTGCCGACCACGTGAACGTGGCGACGGACGAACTCGAGTCGCCGGCGCCGGCGTCGAGTGCGGCCGAACCCCCGGAGATGGAGCCCGCCGGGCGCCAGGCCGACCCTGAGCCGTCGCCGACCGCCCGGGCGACCCGGGTGATTCCGCCGTTGCCGCGGATCATCGCCATTGCGAACCAGAAGGGTGGCGTCGGCAAGACCACCACCACGGTGAACCTCGGAGCAGCTCTGGCGGAACGCGACCTCCGGACCCTGGTGATCGACCTGGATCCCCAGGGGAACGCGACCACCGGGCTCGGGATCAACTACCGGAACCTCGATCACAACATGTACGACGTGCTGCTGCACGATGTCCCGCTGGAGGACGCGAT
Organism: uncultured Actinomycetes bacterium; assembly: GCA_903868545.1. Classification (GTDB taxonomy): domain Bacteria; phylum Actinomycetota; class Acidimicrobiia; order Acidimicrobiales; family Microtrichaceae; genus CAIPVR01. Next base: position 31,302 of record CAIPVR010000315.1, on the reverse strand, counting down.
CGAGCCGACGGAGATGCGCAACCTCTTCGTCGGGGCTGCGAGCCTCGATCTGGCAGGGGCGGAGATCGAACTGGTGCCGGCACTCAGCCGTGAGCTCCGACTGAAGAATGCCCTGGCCGAGGTGATCGACGACTACGACTACGTGCTCATCGACTGCCCCCCGTCACTCGGGCTGCTCACCGTGAACGGCCTCGCCGCCGCCACCGAGCTGATCGTGCCGATCCAGTGCGAGTACTACGCCCTGGAGGGTCTCGCCCAGCTGACGCGGAACGTGGAGCTGGTCCGCAAGCAGCTCAATCCGGCGCTCCACATCAGCGGCATCGTGCTGGTGATGTACGACAGCCGTACGAGGTTGGCCGATCAAGTGGCCCGGGAGGTGGAGGAGCACTTCGGCGACCGGGTCTTCCGCAACAAGATCCCGCGGAACATCAAGCTGTCCGAGGCGCCCTCCTTCGGGCAGCCGATCACGACGTTCGACTCGAGTTCCCGGGGAGCGGTCGCCTACCGGGAACTGGCACGGGAGGTCTCCGGTGGCGCGTAAGGGAGGATTGGGTCGGGGGTTGAGTTCGCTGATCCCGGTCGGCACCGAGAGTTCGCCCGCCGCCGACGACGAGTTGACGCTCGGACCGGGCCTCCTCGAGGTTCCGGTCGACGCCATCCGTCCGAACCCGCACCAGCCGCGGCGGACCTTCGACGAGGAGTCCCTCCAGGGGCTGTCGGAGTCGGTGAAGGAGCTCGGGGTCCTGCAACCGGTGCTGGTCCGCCAGTCCGACGAGGGCTACGAGCTCATCGCGGGGGAGCGCCGGTGGCGCGCCGCCAAGCGTGCCGGTCTCCAGACCATCCCCGTGGTGGTCCGCGGCGCCGACGACGTGGGGTCCCTCGAGCAGGCGTTGGTGGAGAACCTGCACCGTCAGGACCTCAACCCGCTCGAGGAGGCGGCGGCCTACCAGGAGCTGATCGAGGACTTCGGTTACACGCAGGATCAGGTGGCACAGCGGGTCGGGCGGAGCCGATCGGCCGTGGCGAACCTGCTCCGTCTGTTCCAGCTCCCGCCGGCGGTCCAGCGCCTCGTGGGGGAGAACCTCCTGTCGGCCGGTCACGCCAAGGCGCTGCTGGGCCATCCCGACCGCGCCTACCAGGAGGCCCTGGGCAAGCGGGCGGTTGCCGAGCAACTCAGCGTCCGCGACGTGGAGTCTCTCGTCCGCGAGCGGCTCGAGCTGGAGGCGGGTCGGGACGACACCGCACAGCCGGAGGACCGGTCGGAGGATGGCACACCCCAGCCGGAACCGAGGGAGCCACTCCGTCCGCCGGGCCTGCTGGAACTCGAGGAGTTGCTCGCCGGGCACCTCGACACGAGGGTGAACGTGACCATGTCGGCCAAGCGGGGCAAGGTCGTCATCGACTTCGCGAACCTCGAGGACCTCGAGCGAATCTACCGCTTGATCATCAGTTGACGGTCCGGGGTGGGTTGTCCACAGGGTGTGGGCAACGCTGTGGACTCCTGAACCGTGAAGTGAAGGGTCGGTGCCCCCCGGTCAGGTCTCACTCGGTGATCGAGGGTGAGGACACGCTGCTGGTAGGTCGACTGCTCGGCCGGAGCGGGTTCAGACCGGGTCGGACGACCAGAGACGGAGCGCTCGCACGAGCGAGGTGACCACGAGGCCACCCTGCTCCTCCACCTGGTCGGGGCCGCCCAGCTGGAGCACCACCGCCGGTGCCCGGGTCTCCCGAAGTACGGCGAGGCGCATTCCCCGGATGGCACCGACGCCCCATCCCGGCGGGGCGGGCAGCTCCTCGACCACGAGTTCGGCGAGTCGCCGACCGCCATGGGACTCGAACCCCGGGACCGAGAAGTAGGCGGCCTCGATGCCGGGGCTGTCGGTGACGCTGATCCCGAGGTAGACGGTGGCGTCCCGCTCGTTGGCGTGGGCCGCCTGCTCGGACCAGTCGCCCTCGGCCAGATGCGCCTCGACCCCGGTCTCGCGGAGCGCCGCGGCGAGCCGGGTGGCCACGGACCTCGCACGCTCGTCGCCGCCGACCACCACCTCGATCCCGTGCAGCGGACCGGTGTTGCGGCGGAGCCGCTCCCGCTCACGTACCGCAGTGACCGTTGCCTCTCCGGCGCGGCCCTCGAGGCGGCGCAGTGCCTCCACCGTGTCGGGGCCGCAGACCTCGTCACAGACGAGACCCGCGTTGCGCTGGAAGTCGCCGACGGCTCGTCGGGTGGCGCCGCCGAAGATGCCGTCGACACGGCCCGCGTCGAAGCCCATGGCACCGAGCCGAAGCTGCAGTTCGGCCACGTCGTCGCCGCGCATCATCGGCGACCGGAGGCACAACAGGCGGTCGCCGAGACCGAACTCGGATTCCACGAGTGCGGACCAGGTGGAGGGTCCGCACACGCCGTCCTCACGCAGTCCCTTGGCGCGTTGGAAGCGGCGGACCGCCTGCTCGGTGGACCGCCCGTAGGCGTCGGCCGGGTCGTCGGTGGCGTGGCCGGCCGCGGCGAGACGACGGCGCAGGTCGGCGACGGCGGGCCCGGCGGAGCCGGACGACAGCGGGAGAGCGGCGAGGGTCAGGGTCGGATCCTGGAGGAGGGACCGGCCGCGCCGGTCGCCGGACTGCGATCGGGCCCGACACTACCGGCTGCCGGCGACCTCAGAGGTAGGGGGCGAGATCCTCGAGCAGCTGGGGCTTCCCCTTGGCACCGACGATGCGCTGATCCTCGGAACCATCCTTGAAGACGATCATCGTAGGGATGCTCATCACATTGAACTGTCGCGCCAGGCCGGGGTTCTCGTCGACGTTGACCTTGGCGACACGGACCTTGCCGTCCTGCTCCGTGGCGATCTCCTCGAGGATGGGGGCGATCATCTTGCAGGGCCCGCACCACTCGGCCCAGAAGTCCACCACGACCGGCACGTCGGAGGCGTTCACCTCCTCGGCGAAGGTCGCTTCGGAGAGCTGTTGGATGGCACCCATGCTCGGTCCTTCCCGGGTCGGAGGTTCGTCTCGCTGTCGGACGGTACGCCGGCGCTGCTGCTGACGTCCCGGGGACTGTAACCAGCGGCACGCCCGGAAGATTCCTTGCGGACTCAGCATCTGAGTCCGCTGGGGCTCAGTGGCCCTGCGCCTCCAGCCAGCGTTCAGCGTCGATCGCCGCCATGCAGCCGCTGCCGGCGGCCGTGATGGCCTGGCGATACCAGTCGTCCTGCACGTCGCCGCAGGCGAACACCCCTTCGACCGAGGTACGGGACGTGTCGGCAGCCGTGATGAGGTAGCCGTTGTCCTTCAGGTCGAGCTGTCCGCGGAAGAGGTCGGTGTTCGGCCGGTGGCCGATGGCGACGAACACACCGGTGTAGGGCTTGGTGGTCACCTCGCCGGTCTGCACGTCGCGCACCACCACGCCCTCCACGGTGGTCTCGCCGACGATGTCGTCCACCACCGAGTCCCAGAGGAACGACAGCTTCTCGTTGGCGAACGCCCGGTCCTGCATGATCTTGGAGGCCCGCAACTCCTTGCGGCGGTGGATCACGGTCACGGAGCGGGCGAACCGGGTGAGGAACATGGCCTCCTCGAGCGCCGAGTCGCCGCCGCCGACCACGCAGATGTCCTGGTCGCGGAAGAAGAACCCGTCGCAGGTGGCGCAGGTGGACAGCCCGTGCCCGAGCAGCCGCCGCTCCGCCTCGATCCCCAGCATCAGCGAACTGGCCCCGGTGGCCACGATCAGCGCCTGGCCCCGGTAGGTGGGTTCCGGCGCCTCGGGATCACCGACCCACACCCCGAACGGTCGGGACGAGAGGTCGACCCGGGTGACCTTCTCGGTGCGGATGTCGGTGCCGAACCGCATGGCCTGCTGGCGGAACGACGCCATCAGCTCCGGTCCCATGATCCCGTCGGGGAATCCCGGGAAGTTCTCCACCTCGGTGGTGAGCATCAGCTGACCGCCCGGTTGGTCGCTGGTGGAGGAGGGTTCACCCTCCACCAGGAGCGGCTGGAGGTTGGCGCGGGCGGTGTAGATCGCGGCGGTGAGTCCGGCGGGACCGGATCCCACGATCACCACGGGGCGGACGTCGTCGTTGCGGTCGGTGCCGTTCGGCTCGGCGGACACGGTGGCCTCCGGGGGGGGGTCGAGGAGTTCGGGGCAGGTGGGCGGACAGATGTGGTCGTGGGAGCGGACCGGGTCAGCGGACGCGCGGGGCGCGCTTGGACCACAACCAGGCCCCGAGGAGCACGAGGACCGCACCGAGGACGGCGTAGGCGACCCACACGTCCCCCGGCAGCAGCCAGTTGAGGAAGCGGACCGCACCGGCGGTGCCCATGATCATGATCGGGACGAGGACGATCATCGCCACGACGGCGTAGACGAGTCCCTTGGCACCCTCGAGGATCGGGCCGGTGGTCCGGGCCCGGACCTTGTCGACCGTGTCGACGATGAGGTCGGTGACCTGGTCGGTCCAGTCCTGCTCGGTGGGCGACGTGGCGGTGCCGGCCGTGCGGGCGGACTCCGGGGCACTGGGGTCGGACATGGGTCGGGAGCCTACGTTCCTCGACCGCACCGGGCGACCGTCACCCGCCGAACGTCCTGCACGTCGACCGGTCGAGGACCACGAGCACCCCGTCGGGGCCGGCGCCGACGACCACGTCGGTGCCGGCGAGGCGTGCTGTCGCCACCGACGTGACACGCCGGACGGCCAACTCGCCGGCACACGGCGTGCCGGGCGGGAGGCCGGGGGTGAGGTCGGCGGTGCGTCCCGCGAGCGCGCCGGCGTCGGCCACCTCGCCGAGGTCCAGGGGCCCGCTGGCCGCCCGTTCCGCCGTCGCATCCGCCGCAGCGTCGGGTGCTGCTCCGGCGACCGGATCGTTCGGGTCGGTGTCGGCCGGGGCGTCGGCCCTGGCGGTGTCGCGGGCCTCCCCGGCACCGCCCGGAGCACCGGTGCCGCGGTCGAACGCGTCCGTCGCGCTGTCGGCAGGGGTGGTGGCGGCGTCGGTGGTGGCGGCGGAGGAGGTGGCGGTCGAGTCGCCGTCGCCGCCCCGTGCGGCGAGGACCGCACCACCCAGCACCACCACGGCGAGGACGGCCGCTGCGGCCACCCGGCCCGTGACCACCCGTCGGGGGGGCGACGGGCGGTCGGCCCGGCGCCGTCGAGGGTCGATGGCGGTGACCGGAGCCGTCACGCCCGGGAGCTCCCCGGCGGCGTCGTCGACGGGGCCGAGGAGCGACCGCACACGCCGGAGTTCCTCGAGCCGGGCGAGCAGACGCGGTTCCGCAAGGACACGGGCCAGTTCCTCCTCGGTGGCCTCGTCGTCCAGCACCGCGCCCACGGCGATGTCGTCCTCGAGCCACGATCCACCGGCGGTCGGACGTTCCGGGCCGGTCCCGGTCCCGTCGTGGTCAGTCATCTCGGTCCTCCCCGATACCGACGTCGTCGCCGTCGTTCCGGTTCCCCTCCGGGGCCAACTCCATCGCCAGCCGTGCCCGTCCCCGGGCCAGACGGGAGCGGACGGTGCCGATCGGGACCCCCAGTTCCTCCGCGATGCCCGAGTAGTCGAGGTCGAGCACGTCGCGCAGGACCACCACGTCGCGTTGGTCCTCCGGCAGCCGGGCCAGGGCCTCGATCAGGAGGTCGCGGTCGGCGGAGCGCACGGCCGTGGTGTCGGGTGCCGCCGCCTCTGGTGCGGCACGGACGAGCCGTTCGGCGTGGGGCTCGACCGGCTCGGGACGGCGCGAACGTCGCCGGAGTTCGTCGAGGCAGCGGTTGGTGGCGATGCGTGAGGCCCAGGTGCTGAACGAGGAGCCTCCCCGGAAGCCGGGCAGGCCCCGCGTGATGGCGACCAGGGCGTCCTGGAGGGCGTCCTCGGCCTCGTCGGGGTCGTGGCAGACCCGTCGGCACACGGCGTGGAGCCGGCCGCGGTGTCGGCCCAGCAGTTCCTCCAGTGCGGGCCCGTCCCCGGCAGCGGCCAGCTCCACCAGCTGCTCGTCGCCGAGGCGCCGGAGGTCGGTCCGTCGGCGTACGCGTGCCACGCGGTCAGCTCCCCGGTGTGCCGAGCGCCGTCAGTTCCGAGATCTCCACGCGGTGTCGGCCCTCGCCCACGTCCGCCCCCAGGTCCGTGATCCACAGCACCACCGTCCGGCCCGCCGCGTCGACCGGCACGTCGACCGGGCCGCGGACGTCGTCCAGCGGGGCCACCGCCGTCGCCGTCGCCGGGTCGAACCTCGCAGGGTCGGCCCCGTCGAGGACGTACACCGTGCCCGACCAACCGTTGGTCGAGCCGCGTACGCGGACACCGCTGATACGTGACCGCTCCTGCAGGACCGCTGCGAGGCCCACACCCTTCTTGGTGCCGAAGAACGTGGGGGAGTCGTAGGTCTCGGTCCGCCACGCCGTCGCCGGGTCGCCGTCGGCGGCATCGCCGGCGAGTGCGTCGTTCTCACCGGAGGTGCCGGAGCCCTGCGGGTCGACCGCCACCATCCGGGCCACCGGGAGGGCGCCCCCGCCCGGGGGGGCCGGGCTCGGGGGAGTGGTCACCACCGGCTCGTCGGACTGTTGTGCGGCCCGCAGCAGCAGTCCGGCCACCACGAGGGCGGCGGTGACGAGGAGGATCAGGAACGCCCGCAGCAGCCAGCTGCGCTCGGACCGACCGAACCCGGCAACGGCCTCCGTCTCCGCGGTGTCGGGCTCCGCGGGCGCATGGCGGGCCCGCACCACCGGTGCCACGGGCTCCAGCAGGGCGGCCCGGAACGCCGCCGCCGTGGGGTACCGCCCGGCCGGGTCCCTCACCAGCGCCCCCATGACCGCGACCTCCAGCGAGGGCGGCACGTCGGCGCGCACGCGGCGGGGTGGAACCGGATCGGTGTGCAGCCGGGCCACGGCGACCGCGGCGCTCGTGTCGCCGGTGAAGGGGAGCCGACCGGTGAGGCACTCGTAGAGCACCAGCCCGAGGGAGTAGAGGTCCGCCCGCCCGTCGACCTCGCCCGAGGTGAGCTGTTCCGGTGCCAGGTACGAGGCGGTCCCGACCACGGACTCGTCGCGGGTGAGGTCCGGGTGGTCGTCGGCCTTGGCGATGCCGAAGTCGGCGATCTTCACCCGGCCGTCGGTGCACAGGAGGATGTTCGACGGCTTCACGTCGCGGTGCACCAGCCCGGCGGTGTGCGCGGCCTCGAGCGCGTCGAGCAGGCGCAGCCCGATCCGCCGGGTCGTGTCGGCGTCCAGGGTCCCGCGCTCGTCGAGGAGTTCGCGCAGCGTGCGGGCATCGAGCAGCTCCATGACGATCGCCTCGAGACCGTCGTCGCTGCAGGTGTCGAACACGCCCACGATGCCGGGGGCGTTCAGCCGCGCGGCGGCCACGGCCTCCTGACGGAAGCGGTGCACGTAGGCCTGGTCCTGGGCCAGGTGCGGGTGCAGCACCTTCACCGCGACCCGTCGGCCGAGGACCGTGTCGGTCCCCTCCCAGACCTGGGCCATGCCGCCCATCCCGATCTGGCGATCCAGCCGGTACCGGCCGCAGAGGACGGCGCCGGTCAGGCTCCCGGCCGCGGCGGCAGGATCCAGCCCCCGACGTCCGGCCCGCGCGTCATCCACCGGGGCCGACGCTACCGGCCGTCGGGGCCTCGCTCCCGGAGCCCTCCGCGGGACCGGTCCGGTCGGGGGCCCCGGTCCCGGCCCGGTCGGGCCCCCGACGCTGCGACGGGTGGTTGCCGGCAGTGCGGGCGTCGTCCCGTCGGCGGCGCCGTACGGTCAGGAGCCACCATCCGAGGAGGACCAGCAACGACACGACGGACAGCGCGGCCCCCACACCGGAGATCGACGACGACGTGACGGGCAGGTCGGTCCGCCCCAGCTGGATCACGCCGTCGGGTGACCGCACGTCGAGCCGCAGCAGGGCGGTGCCGGGCGCACGGACCGTCACTTGGAGGTCCACCCGGTTCTCGCCGGGCCGGAGGGTGACCAGCTTCGTGTCGTCGCCCTTCACGTCGAGCCGCGGTGACCTGGCGCGGACGATCACCTGCACCGGGTAGGGCAGACCGTTGCGGAACCGCAGGGGGACGGTGGCGTCCTGACTGGTCAGCACCACCCGACGTTGCGGCGGCAGTTCGACGCGAGCGGCGTGGCGTTCGATGTCCGCGGTGATCGCCGCCCTGGTCCGGGCCCGTCGACCGGCGTCCATCTGCGTGGACAGGATCTCGGAGTTGAGCTCCGACCAGAGCTCGAGGTCGGGTTCCGCGGTCCCCGCCATCCGGCGGTAGGCGTCGATCAACGTCCGGCCGGAGCGGGTCGCGAGGACCGGACCGTCCTGGTCGGCGGGCACGCGCGGGGCCAGTGAGGCGGTGGCCGCGCGCCCGCCCAGGCGCGCTGCGGCAGTGGGCACGGCGGCGGGATCGGTGGTGAGCGGACCGCCGTCGGCGAAGGCGGGCAGGAGCGCGCGCAACGCCGCGGCGTCGGTGGCCGGCGGGACGACCACCACTGCAGAGGGCCCGGGGAAGGCCGTGGCACCCTCCTCCGCCGCGCCGAACCACCCGGACATCAGCGACGACGCCACCTGGTTCGCCCGGACCCCCGGGTCACGCCGCGGGTCGGTCAGGCGGAGCGTCAGGAACGGGTCCTCGGCGGTCACGGTGAGGCCCTGGCCGTCCTGCAGGCCGAGCGCGCGGGAGCGGGCGTCCTGGGTGCTGACACCGGACGGCAGCCGGAGCCGTTCGGCGGGGAGGAGCAGGCGGCGGGTGCCGGCGCCGGCCAGGACGGGCAGTGCGGCCGGGCTCACGGTGTCGTCCAGCAACCACGTGTCGACCCGGGGTTCACGTCCGGTGACCTCGTTCAGCGTGGCGCCGCCCTCGAGCAGCTGGCGGAGCAGCTCGTCGGACGCGTCGGCCTCCACGAGGCCTCCCGCGTCGATCGCCACGTCGGATCTGCGGGCGACCGAGGCCCGGACGGCCGGGGCACGCAGCGCCTGGACGAAGGCCTCGTCGGCGGCGGAACCGGAACGCACCACGCCCGTGAGCGTGTTCGGTCGCAGCCCGAGCGTGAGCGGAGCCTCCGGCACGGCGGTGAGCAGCGAGGTGGCCGACGCCACCGCGGACCGTGTGACCGGGTCGAGTGTGGCGGTGCCGTCGGGTTCGAGGCTCGGTGGGCCCTCCACGGGCAGCAGCAGCGTGACCGCCATTCGGGCGGGTGCCCCGTCGGCACCCTCGACCGGCGAGGACGGGAGCCGGTTGAGCAGCACGGTGTCGGTCCACAGGTCACGGCCGTCGACGTCGACCAGCTCGAGCGTGACCGGGTGGATCCCGGCGTCGGGCACGTAGACGCGGGTGCTGGTGCCGCGTGCGGGGTCGATGGCGATGCTCAGCACGGGCCCGGTCGCCGGGTCGCCGAGCTGCGCGGCGGGCACCTCCACCGGACCGCGCAGGACCGGCCCCGGGGAGGCGCCGTCGAGCACCGTGTCGAGCGAGGCTCGCACCGAACCGGCGCGTCCCTCGCGTAGGCGCTGGTGGACCGTGTAGCGGAGCACCGCGCCCTCCGGGAGGACGGTGGGCGAGAAGCGCACCTCGAAGGTGCCGTCCGCCGCCACCCACGGGCTCACCCCGGCGATCGTGAGCGGACCGTCCGCGGCACCGGCGCCCGTCGGCCCGGCGGGACCCGGGGCCTGTTGCGGGAGCGCGCCGGCGGCGCCGGACGGGCCGGTGCCGGTCGACGCGGCCACCACCGCGACCAGCGCGGTCGTCACCACCGCCACCCGGTGCCACCGCCGGATCGACGGTCGCCGCGCGGCGGTCCTCACGGCACCGGCCGGCTCAGGACGACCAGGTCGGTGGGGGTCGGCCGGAAGCCCAGCCGGCGGTACAGGTCGAGGGCCCGGTCGTTCTCGCGCTGGGTGTTCACGAGCAGGCGTCGGCAGCGGCGCCGGACGGCCCAGTGCAGGGAGTCGACCACCAGCGCGCTGCCCACCCCGTGCCCGGCGAGATCGGGATCGGTGGCCAGCCGCTGCAGGAACGCCTGGCTGCCGCCGCGGCCGGTGATGGCGTACCCCACCACGCCGTTGCGCACCGCGACACGGAAACGACGGGAGGGTGTGGCCGACTCCGCCTCGGCGAGCCCGGCCCGGTCCATGCGCCAGAAGGGTGGGAAGGCCCGCCCGTCGACCACCAGGGCCGGGGTGCGGTCGCCCCGCCGGGCCCGGCGGAGCCGCACGGACGGATCGAGCGCCGGCCGCGGCGGGTCGATGTCGCGCAGATCGTGGGCCAGTACGCGGAGGCGGTCGTACTCCGCGAAGCCGAGCCGGAGGAACGCCCCGGCCTCCTCCGGGTGCAGCGCCGAGGTGATGATCGACCTGTAGCCCGCGTCGGCGAGCCGGTCGACGCAGCGCCGGAGCCCGTCGTCGGACGGCCGGGCCACCTCCGGCGGGAGGGCCAGGTACGCGATGGAACGATCCGCGTGCCACGGCCCGACCCGGAAGCGGTCGGCGCCCACGGTCAGGGTCTGGCGGGTGGTCATGCCGTCGTTCCGGTCTCCTGCGGGGGTGGGTTTCCGGCGGGGTGGCCCGACGCCGAGGATAGGCGAACCCCTCCGACAGTACGCTGGCCCGGTGGCCGTGCTCATGTACGCCGACGAGCGGTTCCTGGCCCACGACACCGGGCCGTTCCACCCGGAGCGCCCCGACCGGCTGACCGCCGTGCTCGACGGCCTCACCCTGCACGACCTCGGCGAGGCGGTGGCCTGGACCCGGCCACGTCCGGCGACCGACGAGGAACTGCACAGGGTGCACCCCGCGGCGTTCGTGCGGGGCATCGACCAGTTCTGCCGGTCCGGGCGGACCCAGCTCGACGGCGACACGGTGGTGGGGGAGTACTCCGCCGACCTGGCCCGCCTCGCCTCGGGGGCCGGCCTCGACGCGGTGGAACGGCTCCGCGGCGGCGAGGCGGACGCCGCGTTCGTGGCCGTGCGGCCGCCCGGCCATCACGCCACGGCCGACCGGGCGATGGGCTTCTGCCTCTTCAACCACGTGGCGGTGGCCGCCGCGGCCCTCGCCGCGGCGGGGGAGCGGGTGGCCGTGGTGGACATCGATGCCCACCATGGCAACGGCACCCAGGACATCTTCTACGACGACGGACGGGTGCTCTACGTGTCGTGGCACCAGCAGCCGCTCTACCCGGGCACCGGACTGGCCTCCGAGACGGGGACCGGTGACGGGATCGGGACCACGTTGAACGTGCCGGTCCCGCCGGGCGCCACCGGCGAGGTGTACCGGAACGCCGTGGAGCAGCTGGTGGCGCCGGCACTCGCCCGCCACGGCACCACCTGGCTGCTGCTGTCGGCCGGCTACGACGGCCACCGCGACGACCCGCTCACCGACCTCGGGCTGACGGCCGGTGACTTCGCCGACCTCACCGCCGACCTGGCCGCCCTCGTCCCCGCCGGGCGCGTGGTGGCCTTCCTGGAGGGCGGGTACGACCTCGAGGCGCTGGCCCACTCGTCGGCAGCGACCGTGGCGGCGTTGCTCGGTGAGCGCCTGCATCCCGAGCCGCCGAGCTCGGGCGGGCCCGGCCACGACGTGGTGGAACGGGTCCGGGCCGCCCGCGACCTCGACTGAGGCCGACCGCCGACCGCCATCCTCCGCCTGTCCCGCGCCGCTCCCGGGGGTGGTGCCGCCGGCCGGTACCCTTCGGCCGGTGATCCCCCCGCAGTTCCGTGACCTCCTGTCGGACGTGCGTCCGCTCGGCGACCGCTTCGCGGCGGCGGGGTTCCGTCTCTACGTGGTGGGCGGTCGGGTGCGGGACGGCTTCGCACGGCCGGGGATCGTGCCGGGGGCCGTCACCGCCGAGGACATCACCACCGAGGACATCACCGGCGGGGCGCTCCCCGGGGAGACCCCCGACGGCGAGATCCCGGCGGAGGAGGCCGACGTCGACCTGACCACCGACGCGACCCCCTCGGAGGTGAAGGCCGTGGTGGGGCCGGCGGCCGAGGCGCTGTGGACCCAGGGCGAGCGCTTCGGCACGATCGGTTGCCGGATCGGGGGCCACACCTACGAGATCACGACCCACCGGGCCGAGGCGTACCGGCCCGACAGCCGGAAGCCCGACGTCGAGTTCAGCCGCGAGGTGGCCGACGACCTGTCCCGTCGCGACTTCACGGTGAACGCCATGGCGCTGGAGGTGACGTCCGCCGATCCGGGTCTCATCGACCCGTTCGGGGGTCTCGACGACCTGCTCGCCGGCCGGCTCCGCACGCCGCTGGACCCGGAGGTGTCGTTCTCCGACGACCCCCTGCGCATGCTGCGCGCGGCCCGGTTCATCGCCGGCTACGGGTTGGAGCCCGACCCGGCCCTCCGGGCCGCGGTGGTGGGCATGGCCGACCGGCTCTCGATCGTGTCGGCCGAGCGGGTCCGTGATGAGCTGGTGAAGCTCCTGATGGTGGAGGACCCCTCGGCCGGGTTGTGGTTCGTGCACGACACCGGGCTGGCGGACCGGTTCCTCCCGGAACTGCCGGCCATGCGCCTGGAGCAGGACCCGATCCACCGCCACAAGGACGTGCTGGCCCACACGATCGCCGTGGTCGCGCAGTCGGCCCGGACGCCGGAGGTGCGCCTGGCGGCGCTGTTCCACGACGTGGGCAAGCCCCGGACGAGGTCCATCCAGGGCGGCGGGGTGTCGTTCCACCACCACGAGGTGGTGGGCGCGCGGATGACCCGCGACCGGATGCGGGCGCTGAAGTTCCCGAACCGCACCGTGGACGACGTGACCCAGCTCGTCTACCTGCACCTCCGGTTCCACACGTACCAGATGGGCTGGACGGACTCGGCGGTCCGCCGCTTCGTGCGTGACGCCGGGCCGTTGCTCGGGGAGCTGCTCGCGCTGACCCGGGCCGACTGCACCACCCGGAACCGGCGCAAGGCCGAGGCGCTGGCCCGCCGCATCGACGAGCTCGAGGAGCGCATCGGGGAACTCCGGCGCTCCGAGGAGCTGCGGGCGATCCGACCCGACCTCGACGGCCGCGAGGTGATGGACCACCTGGGCCTCCCGCCGGGTCCGGAGGTGGGGCGGGCGCTCGAGCACCTGCTCGAGCTGCGCCTGGAGCACGGCCCGCTCGGCCACGACCGGGCGCTCGAGGAACTGGACCGCTGGTGGGCCGCGCGGGACGACGGCGACACCGCGGACGACCCGGTGGCCGCCACCGCGGACGACACCGCGGACGACACCGCCTCGTCACCGGCGCGAGACTCCGGGGTGACGAGAGGAGCTCGCCGATGAGCGGGATCGTGGTCGGGGTCGACGGGTCCGAGAACGCGCTGGACGCCCTTCGCTGGGCGGCCGAGGAGGCCCGATTCCGCGGCTGCCCGCTCAAGGTCGTGGGCACCTTCAGCACGCCGATCATGTCGACCGGCTACGAGGTGGCGGCGCCCGACCCGTCGGACCTGCGGGCCGCGTCCGGCACGATGCTCGACGCCGCCATCGACACCGTGCGTCTCGAGGGCGGGCTCGACGGCGTGGACGTGACCTCGGAGGTGCTCGAGGGCCATGCAGGGGAGCGGCTCATCGCGCTGTCGGCCGATGCGGACCTCCTCGTGGTGGGCTCACGCGGCCACGGCGGCTTCATGGGCCTGCTGCTCGGCTCGGTGACGACCTACTGCGTCAACCACGCCCGCTGCCCGGTGGTGGTGGTCCGCCACGACGGCACGGGCGGGGCCTGAGCCGTCGGCGCCGACGGGCCGGTCGCCCCGCCGCTCAGATCCCGAGTTTCCGCGCCCGCACCAGCAGGGTGGAGGGCACCCAGTCGTCGAGCGGGGAACTGTGCGGACCCCTCGTCGTGCCCTCGGCCCGTGGCTCCAACAGGGCGTCGACCCGGAAGTTCGAGCGCGTGAGCGTGGTGAACACGTCGCCGATCTGGTGGACGTGGGTGATCCCCTCGTCGCCACCGGCCCGCCAGGTGATGGCCGACGAGCTCCACGCCGTTCGGCCGAGGTACGGGGGCTGCTGGTCGTCGTCGAACTCCAGCATGCAGGCCACCGGATGGGGGAGCGACACGGTGAAGGGTGCCTCGGGCTTGAGGACGCGGTGCACCTGACGGAACACCCGGCCCAGGTCCTGCACACCGGCGAGTGAGTAGACGGCGAGGGCCGAGTCGATGCTGTCGGCCCGGACGAAGGCGAGGTCGGCCAGGTCGCTGTGGTGGAACTCCACCTTCACCTCGGCCACCTCGGCAGCAGCGCGGGCCTGGGCCAGGCGGGCCGTCGACGACTCGACCGCGATCACCCGGGCCCCCCGGCGGGCGAGTGCCACGGCGGCGGCCCCGGCGCCGCAGCCCAGGTCGAGGATGCGACGGCCGTCGGTGGGGCCGACCATCTTGCTGAGGACCTCGTGGTCGAGGTCGGGGCCGAACTGCACGAGCTCGCGTGATGCCTCGGCGCCGTGGGGGAAACTGGCGGGCGCGAGCGCCACCGGTTGGTCGCCGTCGCGCACCAGCGCGGGCCGGGCGTCCAGGTTGCCCGCCGACGGGTGGCGGCGGACGGTCCGCGACGAGGAGGAACTGGACGGTGGCACGGCGCCATTCTCGCCCAGCCCCGGCGCCGGTTCGTGGACCTGTGGCGGGCCGGTGGGTGCCCGACGCCGTGGACGACGGCCCGGACCGGTAGCCTCGGACACCGTGCCGTTCCTGCAACCGGAGACGCCGGGCCGGCCGGGCCCGACCCCCGGCAGTGTGGACTACCGCTTCGCCCGTCGGCAGCTGCTGCACCGGTTCCGGGCGGGCGAACTCGACCGCACCGACGTCTGTGACGCGCAGTCCGAACTGCTGCGGGTGGGCCACAACTGCTCGCAGCGCGCCACCGCCCCGTGTCCGGTCTGCGGCGAGTCGCAGCTGCGCCTCGTGCGCTACGTGTTCGGTCCCCGCCTGCCGGCCGGCGGCAAGGTCGTGGCGGGCCGGGCCGAGCTCCGCAAGGTGACCGAGGGGCGGGTGGGCGCACGCTGCTACACGGTGGAGGTCTGCCTGGCCTGCCGTTGGAACCACCTGCTGCGGGTCGATCCCGTCGGCCGGCAACCCGCCTGAGCCGAGGGCCCGGGCCGCCCACCGGCCGCCCCGCCGGGTGCGGCGGACGCTGGGTGATCCTTCCCGCTGCCGCCGGGCCACCGGCACGTGATGGGACGCCGCCGTCCCGGCCGGGCAGACTGTTGCCGCCCCGACCCGTCGGGCGCTCCCGTCCGTCATGACCCGATCCACCCCGTCACCACGTCGCCCGGCCCGCCCGGAGGGTCGGCGCAGCATCTTCTGGCGGCTGCGGGCCGTCTGGTACGGCGCCCTCGTGCTCCTGGTGGTGGCCGTGGGCGGGCTGTGGGCGGCGCTCAACACCCTGCGGCTGCCGCCGGCGCAGCGGCCGATCGAGACGTCGTTCGTCTGCGACCTCAACGTGGGCGACGGCCAGTGCGGCTTCGACAACGCGATGGCCCGGCTCACCGCGGAGGAGGAACGGGTGACGGTCCGCTACGAGGACCTGCCGCCGGTGCTCGTCCAGGCCGTGCTCGCCGCGGAGGATCGCAACTTCTTCGAGCACAACGGCGTGGATCCGATGGGCATCGGCCGGGCGCTCTACCAGACGGTCCTCGGGGACTCGGAGTCCCAGCAGGGCGGGTCGACCATCACCCAGCAGTACGTCAAGAACGTCTATCTGTCCTCGGAGCGGACGCTCGACCGCAAGGCCCGCGAGGCGGTGCTGGCCGTGAAGCTCGAACGGGAACTGGGCAAGCAGGAGATCCTGACCCGGTACCTCAACGAGGTGTACTTCGGCCGTGGCGCCTACGGCGTGGAGGCGGCGTCGCGGACCTACTTCGGCGTGGGGGTGAAGGACCTGCAGCTGCCGCAGGCGGCCTACCTGGCCTCGTTGATCCGCTCGCCCGAGACCGCGGACGCCGTGCAGCACCCGGCGGTGGCCGACCGCCGGCGCCGGTCGGTGCTCGACGGGATGGTGGCGACCGGGGCCATCACCCGTGCCGAGGCCGAGTCGGCGGCGGACCTCCCGTGGGTGACGGCGGCGACCAATCGGCCCGACGGCACGGTCCAGCCGCCCACCATCCGGCCCCGGGTCGCCCAGCGCAGCGACTTCGGCGACGTGAAGTACACCGAGCTGGGCTCCGAGTACTGGGTCGAGTGGGTCCGCCAACAGTTGCGGGCCCGGTACGGCCCGGGCGCCGAGACGAGGGGGCTGCGGGTGTACACCACCTTCGACCCCACGCTGCAGCAGGCGGCCGTGGACGCCGTGTACGACACGCTCGACCAGCCGGAGGGGCCCACGGGCTCGCTCGTGGCGATCGACGACGAGGGCCGGATCCGGGCCATGGTCGGTGGTCGGGACTACACCACCGACAAGGTGAACCTGGCCCTGGGGGCCGAGGGCGGCGGCTCGGGCCGTGCGCCGGGCTCCACGTTCAAGCCGTTCGCGCTCGCGGCCTTCGTGGAGGACGGCTACTCGGTGAAGTCCCGGTTCCGCGCCCCGCCGACCACCCAGTTCCCCGGCGTCTACGCCGGGGCGGGCCAGGTGTGGAAGCCCGCGAACTACGACAAGTCCGACCACGGCATCGAGACCGTCGAGCAGGCGACGTGGAACTCCACCAACACCGTGTACGCCGGAATGGTGGACACGATCCGGCCGGAACGTCTCGCCGAGATGGCCCGTCGCCTGGGGGTCACCGCCCAGCTCGACCCCGTGTACTCCCTCGTGCTCGGCGCCGAGGAGGTGTCGGTGCTCGACATGGCGTCCGCCTACAGCACCTTCATGGACCGTGGCACCCACATCAGCCCGTACTCGATCCGTCGGATCGAGGCCGCCGACGGCACCGTGCTGTTCGACGCCGCCACCGGGGTGGAGCGCCGGCAGGTCGTCCAACCGGCGGTGGCCGACACGGTCACGGCGGTGCTGCAGGGCGTGCTCCAGAACGGCACCGGGAAGAACGCCGGGCTCCGGGTCCCCGCCGCCGGGAAGACCGGCACCACCAACGACGCCAAGGACGCCTGGTTCACCGGGTACACGTGCAACCTCACCGCCGCGGTGTGGATGGGCTACGAGCAGCCGCGCGAGATGAAGAGCTTCAAGGGCCAGCAGGTGGCGGGCGGGACGATCCCCGCCGGCATCTGGCGCAACTTCATGTCGAAGGCCACCAGGGGCACTGCGCCGTGCAGGTTCCCCGTGGCCGACGCCGGGAAGCGGATCCTGAACTCGTCGATGAGCCCCACCTCGGGTGGGTCGACCTCGTCCACCTCGGTGCCGCGGTCGTCCACGTCGAGCACGGTTCCCGGCTCGTCCACGACCACCACCTCGGTGCCCGCGACCACCACCACGGCGGCGCCGCGGCCCACCACCACCGCCCCACCCCGGCCCACCACCACGGTGGCGCCGCCCACCACGGTGGCACCGAGCCCCGCGGTGGCGTCCCCGGGCTGATCGCGGGAGCCGCCCTCGCGCCGACCGTCCGGCCGATCACCGGGCGGGCCGGGCAGGCGGTCGGTGTCAGGCCACGGGAACGTGCGGGTAGCTCTCACGGCAGGTGAAGCACCAGTACTCCACCTCGTCCTCCACCCGCACCGGGGGCTCGCCGCCCTCGGCGGGGGCCTCGGTGCCCTCGAGCAGGTAGACCCGCTGCACGGCCTCCACGTCCTCGTCGCGACCGCAGCTCTGGCAGGTGCCCATGGGGATGGTCTACCGTTTTCGGTGACGGCCGGCAGCCACGGGGCGCCGGACCCGACCCAGGAGGCGAGCCATGGCTCCATCCGCACGACCCACCGTTCCCTCGATCCGGGCGCGCAAGGCGCGCGACGGCTCCGAACCACTGGTGATGGTCACCGCCTACGACGCTCCGGGTGCCCGGATCGCCCACGAGGCCGGGGTCGACATGATCCTGGTGGGCGACTCGGTGGCCATGGTGGTCCTCGGCTACGACGACACCCTCCAGGTGACCGTCGACGACCTCGCCCACCACACCGCGGCGGTGGCCCGGGCCAAGCCGGACTGCCTCATCGTCGGCGACCTGCCCTGGATGAGCTACCACGTGTCCACCGAGGAGACGGTGCGCAACGCGGCCCAGCTCGTCCGCGCCGGTGCCCAGTGCGTCAAGCTGGAAGGCGGCCGGAAGCGGGTGCCGATGATCGAGGCGCTCGTCGACGCCGAGATCCCGGTGATGGGCCACCTCGGCCTCACCCCGCAGTCCGTGCACGCCATGGGCGGGTTCCGGGTGCAGGCGAAGGAGTCGGAGGCGGCGCTGCAGCTCGTGGCCGACGCCAAGGCCCTCCAGCACGCCGGGTGTTTCGCGATCGTGTTGGAGGGGGTGCCCGACGAGGTGGCCCGGATGGTCACCGACGCCCTCGACATCCCCACGATCGGGATCGGGGCCGGCCGCCACTGCGACGGCCAGGTGCTGGTGTTCCACGACGTGCTCGGCCTCGAGGACCGCGTGGTCCCGAAGTTCGTGCGCCGCTACGCCGAGCTCAAGGGCTCCGCGGTGGAGGCCATGTCGGCCTTCGCCGCCGACGTGCGCTGCGGGGCGTTCCCGGCCGACGCCGAGTCGTACCACCTCGACGCCGAGCAGTCCGAGGCCCTCGCGCTCTACGGCTCCGGCCGGGGCTGAACCCCGGCCGGCGGGCCCTCGGGGCCCCGCTGTCACACCCCCTCGCGACCATGACGTCGTGAACGGTCGGACGCAGCACACCCCGGGGCCCGATGGCCCACGGCACCACCTGCGTCTACACTCGCCCGGTCAACATCGCCCGGCCGACACCGGGTCCCTGTCCTGCGGACCGCAGGACCCTGGGCGAGGCCCAGGTCCGAAGGGAGAGCGCACGTGCCGATCCGCGCGTACGAACTCATGATCATCGTCGACCAGGACGTCGACGACGCGGCCAACCGTGCCGTGATCGAGCGAGTCCGGGAGATGGTGGCCGCCGACGGCGGCACCGTGCCCAATGTGGACAACTGGGGCCGGCGACGCTTCGCCTACCCCATCAACCACAAGCACGAAGGCGTCTACACGGTCCTCGAGATCGTGACGGAGGCCCCCAACCTCGACGAGCTCGACCGCTTCCTCCGACTCGCGGACGACGTCGTCCGCCACAAGCTGATCCGGCTGCCCGAGAAGGAGGCCACCCGCCGTGGCCTCCTCGCGGGCGCAGGCTGACGGAAGGGGAACCTCCAATGGCAGGCAACTACGTGGAGCTGATCGGGAACCTCACCCGTGACCCGGAACTGCGGTTCATCCCGAGCGGCGCCGCGGTGGCCAACTTCGGCCTCGCGGTGAACCGGCGCTGGCGCAACCAGCAGAGCAACGAGTGGGAGGAGGAGGTCTCCTTCTTCGACATCGTCTGCTGGCGTGACCTCGCCGAGAACGTGAGCGAGTCCCTCACCAAGGGCACCCGGGTGATGGTCACCGGCCGTCTCCAGACCCGCTCGTGGGAGACCGACAACGGCGAGAAGCGCTCGAAGGTGGAGGTGCTCGCCGACGAGGTGGGCCCCAGCCTCCGCTGGGCCACCGCCCAGGTGCACAAGACCGAACGCCGTGACGGCGGCGGTGGCGGCTACGACGCCCCGCCGCCCGCGGCCCCGCCGGCCGGCGGGTACAACGACGATGAGGAGCCGTTCTGATGGGCAAGCCACCGCAGAAGCGCGGGAAGCCGAAGGACAGCAACCGCAAGGTCAAGAAGAAGGTGTCGGTGCTCAACTCCGAGGGCATCGAGTACGTGGACTGGAAGGACGCCAACCTGCTGCGCAGGTTCATGTCCGACCGCGCCAAGATCCGGGCCCGTCGGGTCACGGGGAACGACACGCAGCAGCAGCGGGAGATCGCCAAGGCGATCAAGAACGCCCGTGAGATGGCGCTCATCCCCTACACGAACCGGGTCACCACGCAGCGGGGCGGCCGCCGCGACCGCGACCGTGACGGCGACGACCGTCGTGGCCCGCGTGGCGACCGCGGCGACGGGCCCCGTCCCGATCGCAGCGATGCGCCCACCGAGGAGTTCGAGCCCGCCACCGACGAGGCCGTGGTCGAGACGGCCGCCACCGAGGAGGTGGAGGCATGACCGCGGTGAAGGTGATCCTCCGCGCCGACGTGGACGGGCTCGGCAAGCGCGGCGACATCGTCGAGGTCTCCAAGGGGTACGCGAGGAACTTCCTCGCGCCTCGGAGCCTGGCGATCCCGGCCAGCGAGGGCGCCACGGCGCAGGCCGAGGCCATGCGCCGGGCCCGCGACGCCAAGGACGCCAAGGCTCGTGAGGCGGCCGAGGAGATCGCCACCCAGCTCGTACCCCGCACCATCGAGGTGTCGGCGCGTGCCGGCGAGGGCGGCCGCCTGTTCGGATCCGTCACCTCCGCCGAGGTGGTCGACGCGGTGGCCGCGCAGACCGGCATCGAGCTCGACCGCAAGGACCTGCTCATGGAGGAGCACATCAAGGAGCTGGGCACGCACCACGTGACGGCCCGACTCCACACCGACGTGCAGTTCCCGATCACCATCGAGGTCGTCGCGAGCTGATCCACAGGATGCCCGCCGTCGTCCACAGGCGGCGGCGGGCATCCACAGGCTTCCTCCCCGCCGGCAGGCACGTATCCACGGGAAATCCAGAGGGTGATCCTCTGGATGCCCACAGGACAGTGAGCGGAGGATGGGGCCCGATGTCCGACACCCCCCCACGGCCCGACGAGCCCTCACGACTGAGGGTGCCGCCCCACAACCTGGAGGCCGAGCAGTCGCTGCTGGGGGCGATGCTGCTGAGCGAGCACGCGGTGTCGGCCGCTGCCACGATCGTCGGGGCCGACGACTTCTACAAGCCGGCCCACCGCCACATCTTCGACGCGATCCAGGCGCTCTACGCCAGCGGTCGAGGAGTGGATCCGCTCACCGTGGCCGAGGAACTCGACCGGGTCGGCGTCCTCGAGTCGGTGGGGGGCGGGGCGACACTGCTCACGCTGCAGGCCAACACGCCGGCCATCACCAACGCGGAGCACTACGCACGGATCGTCGAGGAGAAGGCGCTGCTGCGCCGCCTGATCACCGCGGCCAACGACGTCGCCGAGCTGGGCTACAGCCCCCTCGACGACATCGAGAAGACCATCGACTCCGCCGAGAGCACGATCTTCGCCGTCGCCCAGCGCCGCAACTCCGACACGCTCTCCGAGCTGTCACCGTTGCTCGACCGCAGCCTCGAACAGCTCGAGGCGCTCTACGAACGGGGCGACGCGGTCACCGGCACCCCGACCGGCTACACCGACCTCGACGCCATGCTCTCGGGCCTCCAGCCGGGTGCGCTGGTGGTGGTGGGCGCCCGTCCGGCCATGGGCAAGACCGCCCTGGCCCTGGGGATGGCCGGTCACGCCGCAGTGCGTGAGCAGCTCCCGGTGCTGTTCTTCTCGCTGGAGATGGGCCATCTGGAGCTCACGCAGCGCCTCATCGCGGCCGAGGCGCGGATCGACGCCTCGAAGCTCAAGACCGGTCGGCTCACCGACGCCGATTGGACGAAGATCACGAAGGCCATGGGCCGGCTCGGCGAGGCCCGGCTCTGGATCGACGACAACCCCGCACTGACCGTCATGGAGATCCGCTCCAAGGCCCGCCGGCTGCAGGACCGCCTCGACATGCCGCTCGGCATGATCGTGGTCGACTACCTCCAGCTGATGCAGGGCCGTTCGGGCGCGGAGAGCCGGCAGGTGGAGGTGGCCGAGATCAGCCGCGGCCTCAAGGTGCTCGCCCGTGAACTGGAGGCGCCCGTGGTGGCCCTGTCGCAGTTGTCCCGCCAGCTCGAGCTGCGCTCCGACAAGCGGCCGATGCTGGCCGACCTCCGCGAGTCGGGGTGCCTCACCCGCGACACCCGCGTCCTGCGGGCCGACACCAACACGGAGGTCACGCTCGGCGACCTGCTGGACAGCGGCGCCCGCGACACCCCGGTGTGGAGCCTCGATGACGACTGGAAGCTCGTCCCCGCCGTGATGACCCACGCCTTCCCCAGCGGCACGAAGCAGGTGTTCCGGCTGCGCCTCGGCTCGGGGCGGATGGTGGAGGCCACGGCCAACCATCCTTTCCGCACGGTGAACCGCTGGGCCCGCCTCGACGAACTCTCCGTGGGGTCGCGGGTGGCGGTGCCCCGCTCCCTGGGCCGGCCCGAGTCGCCGGTACCGATGGCCGAGGCCCTGTCCGGCCAGCCCGACGAGCCGCTCGGCGAACTGGCGGCCCGGTGGGCCTCCTCCGGCCGGATGCCGGCAGCGGCGGCGTCGCTCGGCGACGAGGACCTCGCCGCGGTGGTGGCGGAGGTCTTCGGTCGGATCGGTTCCTTGTCGGTCACGGAACTGAGGGGTCGGCCGCTGGTGCGGCTGTTCGCCACGAGCCGTCACCGCACGCTCATCGACCGGCTCCAGCTGCTGCTGCTGCGGGTGGGCGTGCAGTCACGCATCACCGACGTGGGCAGCGGCCGCCCGCGCTGGCGGCTCTGGGTGCACGGAGCCGAGCACCAGATCCGCTTCCTGGAGCGGGTGGGCATCGCGGGGGAGCGCGGCGCGGCGGCCGCCGCGGCGCTCGAGGTGCTCGCGACCGTGGCCACCAACCCGAACGTCGACACCGTGCCCTGCGAGGTGCGCGACGTGGTGGTGCGCGAGCTCGACCGTCTCGGCATGACCCAGCGGCAGCTCGCCGAGGCCATCGGCGAGTCGTACTGCGGCGGCTACCTCCTGGGCACGGAGAACCGGCCCCGTTCCTCCAGCCGCGAGCGTCTCGCCCGCATCGCCGACGCGGTCGACAGCAAGGAACTGAGCGCGGTCGCCACCTCCGACGTCTTCTGGGACGAGGTGGTGGCCATCGAACCGATGGGGGAGCGGGAGGTCTTCGATGCCACCGTGGTGGGCACCCACAACTTCGTGGCCAACGGCGTGGTGGTGCACAACTCGATCGAGCAGGACGCCGACGTGGTGATGTTCCTCTACCGCGACGAGGTGTACCACCCCGACACCCCCGACAAGGACACGGCCGAGGTGATCGTGGCGAAGCACCGCGCCGGCCGTACCGGCATCGCCCGTCTCGTGTTCCTCGACTACTGCACCCTCTTCGCCAACATGGCGAAGGGCGACTGAACACCGCCGACGAAGCGGCCCGTCCGCCGGCCGACCCGGCGCCGGTTGGCGCCGATCGGTCAATGATCATTGACCGATTCCACGTCGGCGGACCAGACTGCCGGCGTGGACCACCTCGACGACCGGGCCGCGCGTCACGCGGCGCTGGGGGACCCGGCACGACTGGCGATCGTCGACGAGCTGGTGTGGTCGGACCGGGCCCCCGCCGAACTGGGCCGCCGTCTCGGGCTGGGCTCCAACCTGTTGGCCCACCACCTCGCGGTGCTCGAGTCCGCCGGACTGGTCGACCGGTCGCGTTCCAGCGGCGACGGCCGCCGCCGCTACGTGCACCTCCGCCACGGAGCCCTCGCCGACCTGGTTCCCGGCGGGCCCGGCTCCGGTGCCGGCCGCTGCCCGGCCGAACCGTCCGAGGTGCTGTTCGTGTGCACCCACAACTCCGCCCGCAGCCAGCTCGCCGCCGTGTTGTGGACCGCGCTCACCGGAGGTCCGGCGGCCTCGGCGGGGACGCATCCGGCCGAACGGGTGCACCGGGGCGCGGTGGCCGCGGCCCGGAGGGCCGGGGCCGATCTGTCCGGGGCGATGCCGGGCCTTCTGGCCGATGCGCCGACGGCGGGCCTCGTCGTCACGGTGTGCGACCGTGCGCACGAGGAGCTCGGCGATCGCGAGGGCTGGTGGCACTGGTCCATCGCCGACCCGGTGCCCTCCGGCACCGCCGGCGCGTTCGACGCAACCGTGCACGAGCTCCGGGAGCGGATCGGGGCGGTCACCACGAGCCGGAGGGCTGCGTGAGCGAACATCTGCCCGTCCCCGACGCGTCGCTGGCCGTCGAGACCGAGACCGGCACGGGTGCCCTCCGACTCGACCTGGCCCGGCGTCTGGCTGCCGAGGCGCTCGGCACCGGGTTCCTCATCGTCGCGGTCATCGGGTCCGGGATCATGGCCGCCCGGCTGTCGCCGTCGGACGTGGGGCTCCAACTGCTGGAGAACGCCGCGGCCACCGGGGGAGCCCTCATCGGGCTCATCCTCATGTTCGGCGCGGTGTCGGGTGCCCATTTCAACCCGGTGGTGACGCTCACCGACCGCTTCCTCGGCACCATCTCCACGCGCGACGCGGGCCTCTACGTGGTCGCCCAGGTGGTGGGTGGCTGCCTGGGAGCGGTCGTGGCCAACCTGATGTTCGAACTGCCGGCGGTGCAGTTCTCGACCACCGACCGTTCCTCGCCGGCGCTGTGGCTCTCCGAGGTGGTGGCCACGGTCGGGCTGCTCCTGGTGATCCAGGGCTGTGTCCGCACGGGCCGTGCCCGGGCGGTGCCGTTCGCGGTCGGGGCGTGGATCGCCGGGGCCTACTGGTTCACGTCGTCGACCAGCTTCGCCAATCCCGCGGTCACCGTGGCTCGCACCCTGTCGGACACCTTCGCCGGGATCGCCCCGGCCTCCGCGCCGCTGTTCATCGTGATGCAGTTGGTCGGGATGGCGATCGCCGTCGCCCTCGTCCGATTCTTCTATCCGCACCCGAGCCCGCCCGGATCCGACGAGGAGGCCCCTCCGACATGAGCACCGAACGACCCGAGGTCCTGTTCGTCTGCATCCACAACGCAGGGCGTTCGCAGATGGCCGCCGGGTTCCTGACCCACCTGGCCGGCGACCGCATCGAGGTCCGCTCGGCGGGCACCGCGCCGGCCGACGAGGTGAACCCCGCCGTGGTGGCCGCCATGGCCGAGGTGGGCATCGACCTCGCCGCCATGGGCGCCCGGCCCAAGCGGCTCGAGGACGCCGCGGTGGAGGCGAGCGACGTGGTGATCACGATGGGGTGCGGCGACGAGTGCCCGTACTACCCGGGCACCCGCTACCTCGACTGGCAGCTGGCCGACCCGGCAGGGCAGGGGATCGAGGCGGTCCGCCCGATCCGTGACGAGATCGAGCGGCGCGTCCGTGGCCTGATCGCCGAGTTGCTCCCCTCCGCCACCTGAGGACCGCCCGGGAAGGGATCGGGCCCGGCCGTCGCCGCCGACGGGATGTCGGGCTACGACGGCCGATCGGCCGCCGTCGCTGGTTCTACGCTGTGCAACGGTCCCGACACGGAGGTGGCCGGATGGGCGCAGCGATCGAGGTGACCGGCCTGGTGAAGGACTTCGGGCGGACCCGTGCGCTCGACGGTCTCGACCTGACGGTGGAGGTCGGCGAGGTCCACGGCTTCCTCGGCCCGAACGGCTCGGGGAAGACCACCACGCTGCGGATCCTCCTGGGCCTCGTCCGTGCCGACGCCGGCGCCCTCCGGCTCCTGGGTGGCGACCCCTGGACGGAGGCCGTGGACCTGCACCGTCGCCTGGCGTACGTGCCCGGTGACGTGGCGCTGTGGCCGAACCTGACCGGCGGGGAGACCATCGACCTGCTCGGCCGGCTGCGTGGTGGGCTCGACCGGGTCCGACGCGACGAGCTCGTGGAGCGGTTCCACCTCGACCCCACCCGCAAGGGCCGGGCCTACTCGAAGGGCAACCGCCAGAAGGTGGCCCTGGTGGCCGCACTCGCCTCCGACGCGGAACTGCTCCTCCTCGACGAACCCACCTCCGGGCTGGACCCGCTGATGGAGAGCGAGTTCCGGGCCTGCGTGGCCGCGGAGCGCTCGCGGGGACGGACGGTGCTGCTGTCGAGCCACATCCTCGGCGAGGTGGAGGCGGTGTGCGACCGGGTGACGATCATCCGGGAGGGCCGCACGGTGGAGACGGGGGCGCTGGCCGAACTCCGCCACCTGGCCCGGACCCGGTTGGAGGCGGAACTCGCGGACCGTCCGCCTCCCGGCCTGGCCGCGCTCGACGGCGTGCAGGAGCTGGAGATCGACGGGACCTCGGTCCGCTGCCAGGTGGAACCGGGCGGGATGGACGCGGTACTCCGGGAACTCGCGACGGTGGGCGTGCGGACGCTCACCTGCGCCCCGCCCTCCCTCGAGGAACTGTTCCTCGGCTACTACGGCGCAGGGGACGCCGGTGATGCCGGTGACTGAGCTCGCGGGCACCGGGGCGCTGGTCCGCCTCGGCCTCCGGCGCGACCGGCTGCTGATCCCGGTGTGGATCGCGGTGTTCGTGGTGTCCGCGGCCTCCTCCGCCGGCGCCACCGCCGACCTCTACCCGACCACTGCGTCGCGGGTCGCGGCGGCCGACAGCATCAACCGTTCACCCGCGCTGGTGGGCCTCTACGGCCGTATCTACGACCCGTCCTCGCTCGGGGCGGTGTCGATCATCAAGCTCGGCGGGTTCGGCGCGCTGATGGTGGCGTTGTTGTCGATCGTGGCGGTGGTCCGCCACACCCGCCGTGACGAGGAGTCGGGTCGGCTGGAGCTGCTCGGTGCCACCGCCGTGGGGCGTCTGGCTCCCCTCGGCGCGGCGCTGGTGGTGGCCGCGGTGATGAACCTGGCGCTGGGCGCGGCCACCGCCACAGGGTTGCGTGCGGCCGGGCTGCCCCTCGACGGGTCGCTCGCGTTCGGCGCCGCGTGGGCCGGTGTGGGACTGGCGTTCGCCGCCGTGGCAGCGGTGTGCGCGCAGCTCACCGTGTCGGCCCGTTCGTCCATCGGGCTCGCGTCCGCGGTCCTCGGGATCGTCTACGCGGTCCGCGCCATGGGCGACGCCGCCGGAGCGAACGGCCCGCGCTGGTTGAGCTGGCTGTCGCCGATCGGGTGGGCCCAGCAGTTCCGTCCCTACGCCGGGAACCGGTGGTGGGTGCTGGGGATCACGCTGGCCTTCACGGCGCTCGTGGTGGCCGCGGCCGGGATGCTCGCCGCCGGGCGCGACCTCGGCGGGGGGGTCCTGCCGGAGCGCGCGGGCCCGGCCCGGGCGCCGTCCGGCCTGCGTTCACCGGAGGCGCTCGCCCTGCGACTCCAGCGAGGGGTGCTCGCCGCGTGGCTGGTGGGCTTCGCCGCGCTCGGGCTCCTGCTCGGCTCGATCGCCTCGAGCGTGGGCGACATGCTCACGAGTCCCGCCGCCCGGGACTTCATCCGGACCCTCGGCGGCGAGCAGGGCCTGATCGATGCGTTCCTGGCGGTGGAGCTCACCTTCGCGGGCATCTTCGCGGCCGCCTACGGGATCCAGGCCGCGTCGCGGCTCCGCTCCGAGGAGGCTGCCCTGCGGGCCGAGCCGCTCCTGGCGGCACCGGTCGGTCGGCTCCGGTGGGCCGGCGGCCACGTCGGCGTGGCGCTCCTCGGCACGGCACTGCTGCTCGTCACCGCGGGACTCACCGCCGGGGTGGCCCGGGCGGCGGTGACCGGTGACGCAGGCCAGGCCGTCCGGCTGGTGGGCGCCGCCGCGGCGCAGCTGCCGGCGGTGTGGGTGCTCGTCGCAGTGACCCTGCTGCTGTTCGGGTGGACGCCGCGCCTCACCGTGGGGGCCTGGGCGGCGCTCGTGACGTTCATCCTGATCGGTGAGGTGGGCCCCCTGCTCGACGTGGGGCAGTGGCTGCTCGACCTCTCGCCGTTCAGCCACGTCCCTCGGCTCCCGGGCGGCGAGTTCTCGGCGGTACCGCTCCTCGTGCTCACCCTGGTGGCCGGGGCCCTCGGCGCGCTCGGGCTCTGGGGGGTCCGCCGCCGCGATCTCACCTGACGGCGGCGGGACGCGTTGCGGGGGAGGGTCCTGGGACCCTCCCCCGCATGCGCTTTCCAGTTCCACGGCGCTCGTCGTTGAGCGTCGCCCGCCTCCGCTCCTCGAGGACTCCCCCCTGCGACGGCACAGCCAGAGCCGTCGCCAGAGTCCTCCGGGCCCGGATGCTCCGGGGTCGGTTTCGCTACTCGCTCCCCGCCGGCCGAGCGACCAGACCACGCCGACGGATCGAAGCACCCCCATCTGCCTTGTGTGACATGTGTTTCATAACGGAGCCGACGCCGCTCGGCAACCGATACCTCGTTACGCGGTCACCCCGACGCGGAGGGTGCGTGGACGTGGTCCGGGTCGGGCTCAGGGGAAGCGCGGCCGGAGCCAGTCGATGACCATGTCGAGCGCCTCGCGGCGGCGCCCGTGGAGGTAGTGGGTGGCCCCGGGGAGTTCGGCGTAGGTGAGGTCCTCGGCGCCGGACGCGTCACGGAGGGCCCGGGCCTGGCTCAGCCGGATCTCTGTGTCGCCGGTGGGATGGAGGATCAGCGTCGGCGCGGTCACCGCCGGCAGGGTCCGGGCCATCTCGGCGCCGGATCGCAGGCCCGACCACGTCGACAGCCACCCGCGGTCGGTCATCGTGCGCGCCAGGCCGCCGTAGCCGTAGTTGCCCACCATCGGGTCGCCGGGAGCGAACACCGTGCCCAGTGGCCGGTCGTCGGGTTCGATCGACGGGTCGAGGTAGGCGGGGTCCGCGAGTGTCCGGTAGATGGTCAGGTAGCGGGCAGCCACCGCCCGGCGCCGCAGGTCCGACCACCCCGCGGACCCGGGAGTCGCGTCCGCCAGCGCGGCACGGGCCTCCGCCCGCTGCGCGACGGCCTCGTCGGCCAGCGCGTCGATGCGGGCCACCCGTTCACGCTGGGCCGCGCGGTAGCGGGCGAGGAACGCCTCGTCGTACGAACACGGTTCCGGCCAGGGCCGCCAGCCGTTGTCGGGGTGGTACATGTCGAGCTCCGGGTCCACCGAGAAGCGGTCGCCCTCGTCGGTGACCGACGGGTCGATCACCTGCAGCATGAACACGCCCTCGCCCGGATGGGCGGCCAGCGCCACGAAGCCGTCGGCGCCGAGCGGGGGGAGCCCGCCGACCCCTACCTGGGCGAGCGCCATGAGCGACCCGCCGCCGCTGTTGCCGAGGGCCACGACGGCCGCCGCCCCCCGGCGCCGGAGTTCCCCCACCCCGGTGCGCACGTCGAGCACGCACGCCTCGTGGAGGCAGTCGGTGTCGTTGTTGACGTAGCGGGTCGCGAGCCCGAGCACCGCGAACCCGGCGGCGGCGAGGAGCGGTGCCGCGTAGTGCACCGTGAAGTCGCCGCGCGGGTGCGCCAGCACGACGGCGGTGCGCCACGGGGTGCCGGCGGGTGGTGTCCACAACAGGCCCCGGACCACCGCACCGTCGTCGGCCACCAGGGCGAGGGGCTCGCGGCCGGGCGCCGCCGCCGGCTCGTCGGCCACCTCCGGCCAGTAGCCCAACCAGGGCCGCGCCGGGCTCATCCGGGTCGCGTGGTCAGCGGGGCAGCGACCACTCGGGCCGTCGCTCGGGATCCGCCTCCCAGGCCCGGAAGCCCGCGGGCGGCGGGTCGAAGTCCGGCTCGACGTCGCCGATGACCGCGGCGGCCCGCGCCGCGTCGTCCTCGTCGAGCTCGCGGGTGTCCTGGCACCACTCGACCATCGTGCCGTTGGGGTCGGTGGTGTAGATCGACCGGCAGAACTCGTGGTCCACCTCCACCACGTCGAGTCCCAGGTCGAGCCACCGCTTGAGCGCGGCGTCGTAGTGCGCCTCGTCCACGGCGTCGAAGGCGAGGTGGTTCACCCAGTCGGGCAGGCCCACCGCACCGCTCATCGCTCCGTGTACCTCGGGGTAGTCACCGTGGAGGTCCCAGAACGCGATCATCCCGGGCCGGCCGCTGCCGCCGTCGTCGATCCGGTAGAAGGCGTGCTTGGCCCAGCCCCCCTCGGGTGTGGGGTTCACCACCACCTTCACCAGGTCGAACCCCATCGCTTCGGTGTAGAAGCGGTGGGTGTCGGCCATCCGGGCGGTGGCCAGGGCCACGTGGTGCACTCCCATCGACGGATCCCCCTCGGTCGGCCGGGTTCGGCAGGCCCACTGTACGCACCGGTCCGGTGCGGCGCCCCTAGGGTGGCGGCGATGACCGACGGGCCGGCCGACCGTTCCCCCGGGGTGCCGCCCAACCCGGGCGACGACCCGTCCGACGCCGCCGCCGTCGGGCCCGCGGCGGGCGCGCCCGCAGGGGCAACGCCGAAGGTGGACCGGAAGAAGCAGGTGGTGGCCGGCCTCCTCACCGTCGTCGTCCTCGTCATCGTGTTCGTCGGGATCTTCCCCAAGTTCGCCAACTACGCCGCGGCCTGGGACTCGATCCAGCAGATGTCGATCGGGGCGGTGGCCGCGCTGCTCGCCGCCACCGTGATCAACATCGTCGTGTACGTGTTCCCGTACAACGCGGCGCTGCCCACCCTGAACTACGGCGACGCGTTCAACGTCCGCCAGACCTCCTTCATGATCTCCAACGCGGTGCCCGCCGGTGGGGCCTTCGGGGTCGGCGTCCAGTACGCCATGCTGAGCGGGTACGGGGTGGGGCCGGCGGTCGCGTCGTCCGGCATCGGGATCACCAGCGTGTGGAACCTCCTGGTCACTCTCGCGCTGCCCGTCCTCGGCGTGCTCGCCCTCCTCACCCAGGGCGGCGTGACCACCAACGAGGTGCTCGGCGCGGTCGGCGGGCTGGTGGCGCTGGTCCTGCTGGTGGGCGCCCTCGCCCTGGTGCTCCGCAGCGAGGCCTGGGCGCGGAAGCTCGGCGGCTGGGGCGACGCGTTGGTGCACCGCGTGCGGCCGTCGGCCGCACCGACGACCGCGACCGACGGCGTCCTCCGCTTCCGCGACCAGACCGTCGACGTGGTGCGCGACCGCTGGGGCTTGATCACCGCGGCCAACTTCGGCCAGCAGTTCTGCCAGTTCCTGGTGCTGCTGGTGGCGATCTACGGCCTGGGCGGGGAGTCCACCGGCGTGAACCCGGTGCAGATCTTCGCGGCCTTCGCGCTGGCCCGGCTCGCCGGCTTCATCCCGATCACGCCCGGCGGCCTCGGCACCGTCGACGCCGCCCTCGTCGGGCTGCTCTCGGCGTTCGGCATGAACAAGGACGACGCGCTCGCGGCCGACCTGCTGTGGCGGGCGGCCACGCTGCTGCCACAGATCGTGATCGGGATCATCACGTTCCTGATCTGGCGGGTCCAGAGCACGCGGCGCAACGCCCTGGTGTGACCCCAGCGATCTCCGGAGCCTCCGCGCCCGGAACGGGCGTTGCGGACCCCTATTTCCCGGTGAGGAAGGCAGGAGGCCAGGGGCCGGCGGTGGCCCGGGCCAGGCGTCGCAGGTACTCGGTCCGCGGGATCTCCACCACGCCGAGGCTGGCCAGGTGCGGCGTCTGCCACTGCACGTCGAACAACGGCTCCGGCACCTCCGCGAGCAGGTCGCACAGGTGCACCAGCACCACCTTGGACGCGTCGGTCGCCGTGTGGAACATCGACTCCCCGGCGAAGAACGACCCGATCGACACCCCGTACACGCC
>CAIPVR010000314.1 GCA_903868545.1 uncultured Actinomycetes bacterium | reverse complement strand
GGCCGGGGTTCGGCCGCGGGCGTTCTTGCGTCCGCCCACGCCGCCCCAGCGCCCCGTGGCCAGGTGCGCGACCACCCGCTCGACGTAGTCGTGGGGGATCCGGGCGTGGGCGTCGACGCGCACGAGGAACCGGCCCCGGGCACGGTCGACCGCCAGATTGAGCGCCACGGGGATCACCCGGTCGGGGTTGGTGACGAGCTCCACCCGGGGGTCGGTGGCGGCCACCCCGCGGACGACCTCCGCGGTGCCGTCGGTGGAGGCCCCGTCGACCACGATCACCTGGAGCCGGCGATGCGTCTGGCGGAGCACGCTGTGCAGGACCGCCTCGATGCCGTCGACCTCGTTGCGGGCGGGGATCACCACCGTGACCAGTTCGTCCGCAGCGGCGGCGGGGGCGGCGGCGGGCCCGGCCGAGGCGGGGGCACGACCGTCGGACGGCACGTCGGGGATGGCGCGGTCCACGTCGAGGGCCATGACCGCAGGGTACCGGGAGCCGTGCCCGGGCCGGCTCAGCGGCGGCGGCCGAGCAGCGTCGGGAAGGTGCGGAGGAAGATCACCAGGTCACGCCACAGCGACCAGTTCTCGATGTAGCGGTTGTCGAGGCGGACCCGCCGCTCGATGCTGGTGTCGCCCCAGTAGCCGTTGACCTGGGCCCACCCGGTGATGCCCACCGGCACACGGTGGCGCTCGTGGTACCCGTCGATCTCCGAGCCGAACTGCTCCACGAAGTGGGGCCGCTCCGGGCGGGGGCCGACCAGCGACATCTCGCCCTTGAGCACGTTGAGGAGCTGCGGCAGCTCGTCGAGGTGGGACGGCCGGAGGAACTTGCCGGCGAGGGTGACCCGGTCGTCCTCGTCGACGCACCATTGGGTGGCCGAGTCGTCGTTCACCTTCATCGTGCGGAACTTCAGGATCTCGAACGGTCGGCCACCGATGCCCACCCGCACCTGACGGAAGAACGTGGGGCCACGGCTGGTGAACTTCACCGCCAGGGCACAGGCCAGGAAGAGGGGGGCGGTGAGCAGCAGCAGGAGGCTGGCGGCCACCACGTCGAAGGCCCGCTTCGCCGGCCACATCGCCGCCGAGGTGCCGGGCCGACGGACCGGCACGAGCGGGAGGCCGTCGACCTCGTGGCCGACGTCGTCGTGGGAGATGCCGAGCTCGAACAGGCGGGGCACGGCGTAGAAGTGCACCGTGGCGTCGTGACAGCGACGGATGATCCCCACCAGTTCCACCTCGGAGGCGCTGCCGAAGGCCAGCACCACGTGGCGCACACCGGTGCGGGCGAGGATCTCCGGGAGGTGCTCCGGGCGCCCCACCACCGGCAAGGTGTCGGAGTCGTCGAACCGGTCGACGAACCCGCAGGGCACCAGCCCGAACTGCGGGTTCTCGGTCAGAGCCTCCGCGACCTCCACACCGACCGGACCGGAACCCACGATCAGGGTGTCCTCGAGGTCGAAGCCGCGGGAACGGGCGGTGGTCCCGAGA
Organism: uncultured Actinomycetes bacterium; assembly: GCA_903868545.1. Classification (GTDB taxonomy): domain Bacteria; phylum Actinomycetota; class Acidimicrobiia; order Acidimicrobiales; family Microtrichaceae; genus CAIPVR01. The sequence continues at coordinate 20,456 of CAIPVR010000314.1, read as the reverse complement.
CGGAACATGACGAGCCGGCCGAGCAGGACCAGCGGCAGGGTGATCGCCACCACCTGGACGACGGCGACGAGGTCGAGGAAGCGCTCGGCGTTGCTGAGTTCGCTCAGCCGGGTGAGCGAGAGGAGGAAGACCGTGATCACCGGGGCCACGGCGACCCGGGTGGCGACACCGACGAGCCCCTCACCGGGGCCCACCAGGAGCCGGCCCCGACGGTGCGTGTTCCACAGCAGGACGGTGCCGACCACGACGAGGAGCGACACGACCCGGAGCGAGATCGCGTCCGACCGGAAGAAGTTGACGACCAGGAAGGGGAGGCCGAGCGCCGCCGCGTCGAGCAGATGACCCGTGAGCCGGAGGTACCGACCCACCGCCCGACGGTCGTTCTGGGGGATGGCACGGACCGGAGGCCGAAGGACCACGCCCTCGGGCTGGCCCGTCCGGAGGTCCACCACCGTTTCTGCGGTCGGACCCACCAACCGCAGTCCGGGGGTGGCCGGCCCCCCGGCGGCCACCCGATCGGTGTCGGTATACCTCAGCATTCGCCCCACATCTCCCAGCAGTGCCCGTTGCCCCGGGCCCTCGGTCGTCGATTTCCGCCTCGCATCGCCGCCGAGCCCCTGACCCGCCCCGGCGTCTTCCCTCGGCCTCAAGTAAACGTGTGACACCGGCCACCGTCAAGGGCCACGGACGGGAAGTTCCCCCAGCGTTCGCCCGAACGGAATTCAGGCTTCGCCCGGGGTGCACCTCACTCCCGCCACCCCGGACGCGGTCCCGGCCGCGGTCCCGGCGTCGGCCCGTTCGCCCCGGCCCGACCTGTCGGCCACACTGCTCACCGCATGCGGGTCGACGTCGTGGAGACACTGGGAGGGCATCGGGACGCCTGGGACCGGATCGTGGCCGACCAGGCCCTGCCGTCGCCGTTCCTCGCCTCGTGGTGGGTCGAGCACGCAGCCGGCGGACGGCCGCACCTCGTGCTCTGCACGGTGGACGGCCGGCTCGTGGGCGGCGCTGCGTTCGAGATCGACCGCGTCGGTCGGGGCCGGCTCGGCGTGGACCGCGTTCGGATGCTCGGACAGGGCGAGCTGGCGCCGGACCACCTCGACCTGGTCGCGGCCGAAGGCCACGAGTCCGCGGTGACCGAGCGCGTGCTCGGCTGGCTGCGCGGCCCGGGTTCCCGGGTGGTGGACCTCGACGGGCTGGCCCTGGGCGGCCGGTTGGCCGGACAGCTCGCGGACGCCGTGATCGACCGGTCCGTCGCCCCCTACGCCGACCTCACCGCCGGCGCCGAGGCCTACCTCGCGGCACGGCCCGGCAAGGTGCGCAGCACGGTCTCGCGTTCGCGCAAGCGCCTCGAGAAGGCGGGGTGCACGCTGCGCGAGGTCACCGCGGACCGGGCCACCGAGGCGTTGGCCGACCTGGCCCGGCTCCACGACGGACGGTGGGGCGACGACTCGGGGTTCCTCGGTGCCTGGAACACCTTCGCCACCGTGGCCGCCGCCGGCCTGGCCGCGGGCGGGGTGCGCGCCGTGGAGCTGGTGGGACCCGACGGCGCGGTGGCGGCCACCGAGTGGGACCTCGTGGCGGGTGGGCGCTGGTGCTTCTACCAGGCCGGCCGCTCCACCGACCACGAGCTCAGGGGGTCGGGTTCGGTGGTGAAGGCCGAGGTGATCGGCCGGGCGACGGCCGACGGTGCCATCGAGTACGACCTGCTCCGTGGCGACGAGCCCTACAAGGCCGACTGGGCCACGGGCCGCCGCGAGCTGGTACGGGTGCGCTTCGGCGTCGGGGCGCTCGGTCGGTCGACCGTGGCGGCCGCCGACGCCTGGCGCGGCCTGCGCACGCGGATCGACGCCCGACGGGCCGACCGGGCGGTCACCGACCCCTGACGGTGGCCACCAGGCCCGCCACCTCACGGCGGGCCGGCGCGAAGACGGCCAGGGCCAGCAGCGCACCGACCGTGCCGGCCAGCGTGATGGCCAGGCCCGACAGGAAGCCCTCGTCAGTGGAAAGGCGCACGGGCAGCGCGAAGAGGGTGATGCCCGCGGCCACCACCACGCCCGGCGCGAGCGACCGCAGGGCCGTCCACCCGCTCGCACCCACGAGACGGTCGGCGATGAGCTGGCGGACGGTCACGAACACCAGCTGGATGCCGAGGTGCACGCCGGCCACCCACACGATCCCCTCGGGCGCCACGAACCACATCATCACCAGCATCAGGGGCACCATCACAGCGTTGAGCCGCAGCAGCACCCCCGGTCGGTTGATCGCCATGAGGAGGTCACCCGTGGCGAACCCGATCCCGGTCACGGCACCCGCGAGCGAGATGATCTCCATCGTGCGGATGCCCACCTCGTTCTGGGTGCCGTAGAACACGGTGAACGCGTCGCGGGCCACCAGCGCGAGGCCCACTCCCACCGGGATGGAGAACAACCCCACCACCCGGAGCGCCTTGTACATCGCGTCGCGGAGGGATTCCTCCCCCTCGGCCCGCACGCGTGAGTACATGGGGAACAGCACGGCGGACAGCCCGTTGAGCTGGGCGCCGAGCACGAACTCGGGCAACCGGAACGCCTGGTAGTACGTGGCGTACTGGTCGTTGCGCCGGTTGCCCACCACGAAGTAGTCGCCGTTCAGGGCCAGGATCCCGAGCACGCGGTTGCCGGCCACGCGCCAGGCGTAGGAGAACAGCTGCTTCACCACCGGGAGGTCCCAGCGGAACGTGGGACGGAAGCGCAGTGCCAGCCAGGTGCCGGCCAGCGCCACCGTGTAGGCCGCGAACAGTCCGAACACCACGGCCCAGGCACCGAAGCCGGCGAGGGCGAGGCCGAGGGTCACCGCGAACCGGCTCAGGTCGCGCACCACCTCCACCACGGCGCGGCGCCGGAAGTCCATGTTCCGCATGAAGAGCGACCACGGCACGGTGGTGAGCGACGACAGCACGACCACCACCGCCAGGCAGCGGAACACCGTGACGTAGGCGTCCTGCTGGAAGTACGACGCCACCAGCGGCGCGCCGAGGAGCGCGAGGGCCGCCAGCACGAGCCCGAGGCCGACGTTGGCGGTGAAGGCCACCTGGACCCGCTCGGTCACCCCCTCCTCCTGCTCGTAGACGAGGGCGGCCCCCATGCCGAGGTCGAGCGCGTTGTCGAAGTAGAAGGTGATGAGCATCAGCGTGACCATCACGCCGTACTCCACCGGTGTGAGCACCCGGGCCAGCACGGCGGCCAGCACGAGGGCGGTCACGTACCGGGTGATGATGCCGAGGTTGGCCCAGAGGAAGCCGCGGGTGGCGGTCGTCCCGAGGGACTCGCCGTCGTTGCCGCCCTCCTGCTCGTGGAGGGAGGCGAGGTCCACCGGGTCGTCGCCGGCCGGGTCGTCGCCCGGTCCGCCGGGCGCCGCCGGTGGCCGGGGAGGGGTGTCGGCCACGCCTAGCGGCGCAGGACGACCACGCCGGCCGGCCCGGAGCTGAACGAGCGCAGGGTGTCGCCGGCGGACCGGGCGTCGGTCAGGCTCGTCTGGCCCTCCGCCACCACCATGAGCGTGGCGTCGGCCAGGGACAGGAGCTGCGAGGTGGGGACCGGCCCGGGCACCTTCGGCCCGTTGATGATCACCACGTACCGCCCGGCCATACCCTCGAGGACCCGGTGGAACGAGGAGCGCATCCGCAGGATGTTGCGGCTGCGGTCCACCCCGGCGCCGAGGAACCGGACCATGCCCTCCGGCGCCCGCAGGCCGTCGAGGTTGGCCGGCATCTGCGCGTCGCCCAGCGTGAGCAGCGCCTTGTCGGGATCGAGCTGGCCAGCGAGGCACTCGGCCAGGCCGGCCACGTCCTCGGCGTGCACGAGGTCCGTCAGCCGCCCCTGCTCGAGGTCGGCGTCGACGAGCGCCACGGGCTGGCCGAAGCTGCGGGCGATCACGCAGGCCAGCGCCAGTGCCAGCTGGGCCCGGTCGTTGCCGTCGTCGGCGCCCACGAGCACCAGCCGGTGGATCGGCTCGTTCAGGCTCAGCCGCTCGACCGCGGAGATCACGCCGGCCACCGCGTCCTGGGGGTTGCGGCCACGGCCCGAGAGCGACGGCACCTTCACCAGGATCGGCAGGTCGATCGCCTCGGTCACGTCCTGGGCGGAGGCCACGACCGGCTTGCGCAGGTTGCGGGCCAGGAAGAACAGGTAGGGCACGAGGCCGCCGAGGAGGAAGCCGAACACCGCGGCGAACCACACCGGGAAGGTGCTGGTCTGCTGCAGCGGACGGGCGAACACCTCCTGGAAGATGGGCCCGGGGATGCGCTGGTCGATCGGGATCTCGCGCTGGTTGGCGTCGAACACGTCCCGCAGCGCCGGGATCACCTGGGCCGAGATGGCCTCGGACTTCTGCTTCGACGGACTGGAGACCACCACGTCCATGTAGGGGGACTCCGGCGAGCGCCGCGTGCCGATGGCACCGGCCACCTCATCGATCGACTCCGGCAGGTTGCCGCGCCGCTTCACCTCGGCGGCGAGACCCTTGGAGGTGACGATGCTCTCGAGCGCCCGGGAGAGGACGTCGTTGTCGTTGGGGTTCGCGCCCGACAGCACGATCACGGATCGGCTCGTCTGGTAGACGGGCGGCGAGAGGCTCGCGAACACGGCGGCGACGACGGCGGTCAGCACGGCACAGCCCAGGACGATGAGGGCCTGCGTGCGGCTGAGGCGCAGCGACTGACGGCGCTCGGCGGGCGCGGCGGGCTCGCCCGTGTAGCCGACGACGTCGGACGATGCTCGCATCGGGGTCATTCGCCCGTCGCTCTCCTCCGGCCCGGGCGTACCCGGGGCCTCGTGCCCCCCGGGGCGGGGACCCCGGACTCCCGTGGCGACGCGCGCACCCGCCGCGACACCACGAGCCGGGCCAACGGACCGGCCCTACGACTGTACCGGTGGGCCGGCTCCGACCGAAACCGCCGGCCGTCGGGCAATTCTGGAACGACGCGACGCGGTGCGGCGCCGGCGCGGATTTGGGGACCCGGCCCCGCCTCACCTACGGTGACCACCGCCATGGGCTCATTGATCAAGAAGCGCCGCAAGCGCATGCGCAAGAAGAAGCACAAGAAGCTGCTGCGGCGGACACGCCACCAGCGCCGCGCCCGCGGCAAGTGACGTCCGTCCGGACCACCTCCGCCTGACCGCCACCAGCCGCCGCCGGCAAGGTCCGGCCGGTCAGCCGTCGGACGCCGGCGTGGTGCGCACCACCACCCGCCCCGGGCCCGGCACCTCGCCCTCCACGAACCAGGTGGCACCGCTGCCCGCGAGACGCGGGCGCACCCCGGCCGAGTCGGCCAGCTCGTCACGCCAGCGCGCCAGTTCGGGATAGGCGTCGAGCGCCGCCGGCTCGAGGTCGTTGCCATGGTCACCGCGGGGGCCGCCGAGACGGTCCCAGGCGCGGTACACGACGGGCGTGCTGCAGTGCAGCGGTGGCGTGAGCAGGGTCAGCACCTTCGGCTCGAACGGCAGCTCCTCCAGCTCCTCGCCGATGCCACGGACCCGGGCGCGACCGCCCCGCACGCAGAAGGGCACGTCGGCACCGAGGGTGGCGGCGACCTCCGGGTCGTCGATGGCGGCCCACCGCAGCACGGCGGCGGCGTCCGAACTCCCCCCGCCGAGGCCGGCCCCCGCCGGGATCCGTTTGCGGAGCACCACGCCCACCGGTCGGTCGAGCAGGCCCACCGCCCGGCGCACCAGGTCGTCGTCGGCGAGCGGCGAGCGGGTGCCGTCGGCGGCCTCCGACACGAGGTCGGTGCCGGCCGGGTCCAGCTCCAGCTCGTCGGCGAGGTCGAGGCTCACCATCTCGGCGTCGATCAGGTGGTAGCCGTCCGAGCGCACGCCGGTGACACGGAGTGAGAGGGTGAGCTTGGCGGACGCACGCAGCACTGGCACGTCGGCATGCTACGACCCGGCCCCGACGGCACCGGCCAGGGCGATCCAGTCGTCCACGCCCAACTCCTCCGGGCGGGCGGTGGGCGCCACCCCGGCCGCGGCGAAGGCGTCCGGGCCCACTGCGGCGCCGAGCGATGCCCTCAGCATCTTCCGCCGCTGCCGGTAGGCACGCTCCACCAGCGCGAACACCGGGCCGGGGTCCTCCGGACGCGGCGGCTCGCGTCGGACGACCTCCACCACCGCCGACTCCACCCGCGGTCGGGGCACGAACACCTCGGGTCCCACCGTCGCAAGGGTTCGGGCGCTGCCGTACCAGGCGACCTTCACCGTCGGCACACCGATGGCGCGACCGCCCGGGGTGGCCACGAGGCGGTCGGCGACCTCCTTCTGGACCATCGCCACGAGGCGGACCACCTCGGGCGCGTCGGCCAGCACGGACAGGAGCACCGGGACCGCCACGTTGTACGGGAGGTTCGCCACGAGGACCCACGGCCCCGGACCGAGCAGGTCGGCCCAGCCCACCAAGAGCGCGTCCGCCTGCACCAGCCGCACGCGGTCGGCGCGCCCCGGGTCGTGCGCGGCGAGCACGTGCGGGAGGAGCGCCGCCAACTGCCCGTCCTTCTCCACCGCCACGACCTCGTCGGCTCCGGCGTCGAGCAACGCGAGCGTGAGGCTGCCGAGCCCGGGACCCACCTCGACGACGCGCGTGCCCGGACCCACGCCGGCGACCCTGGCGATCCGGCGGACCGTGTTGGGGTCGGCCACGAAGTTCTGGCCCAGCGACCGCTTCGCCGACAGGCCGGACCGCTCCAGCAACTCGCGGACCTCCGCGGCACCGAGCATCTCAGCCCCCTGTGGAGGCGCCCGTCGTGGTCGACGTCGCACCGCTCCCACCGGACCCCCCGCCCGCGCCCGCGCCGGCTCCGCCGCCTGACGACGATCCTGCGACCGACGGCGAGGTCGTACTCGAGGTGGAACTCGACGGCAGCGACGACACCGTGGGCGTGGGGCCCCGCTGCGAGTACCGGCTGTTCCCCTTGCGGTACCAGTCCGGTCGCAGCTGGATCGACGAGGGCGCCAGGGTGGGGCCGGAGGCCGTGGTGCTCGTCGAGGTCGTGCTCGTGGCGACGGACTCGTCGCCGTCCCCGCCCACGAGACCAGCGACGAGGAGCACGACCACCGCCACCACGGTCGCGCCGAGCGCCACCCGGATCCGGACGGGGAGGTCGCGCAGGGCCGCAACCATCCCCTCCAGACCGCTGAGCACCTGGTTCACGACACCGGCCCGTCGAGCCCGTAGACGACGCGGGCGGTGGCCGTGGTGGCCGCCGCGACCTCCTCGACCGGGCGGCCCATCAACGACGCCACCTCCTCGCCCACCCGCGCCACGTGCACCGGCCGGTTCCGCCGGCCCCGGTGCGGCACCGGCGCCAGGTAGGGCGAGTCCGTCTCCACCATCACGCGGTCGAGCGGTGCCGCGGCCGCCGCCGCCCGCAGCTCGGCGGCCGACGGGAACGTCACGATGCCCGACAGCGACAGCAGCGCGCCGCGCGCCAGGCACTCGTCGGCCTCCTCCGGGCCGCCGGTGAAGCAGTGGAACACCGTGCGGGGCGGCACCCCCTCGCGGTCGAGCAGCTCGAAGGTCTCCTCCCAGGCCTCACGGGTGTGGATCACGAGCGGGAGGCCCGTCGCATGCGCCAGTCCCACCTGCTCCGCGAACACGTCGGCCTGCCGCTGACGCGGCGAATGGTCGTAGTGGAAGTCGAACCCGCACTCGCCCACCGCCACGACCGTGCCGTCGGCGACACCGTCGGCCAGCAGTTCCCGCAGGCCACCGCAACCGCCGCTCGCGTCGTGCGGGTGGATCCCGGCGGTGGCCCAGACAGCCGGGTGGCGCCTCGCGACGGCGACCGCTGCCCGCGACCGCTCGAGGTCGGTGCCCACCGTGATCAGTCCCACCACCCCACCGGCACGGGCCTCGGCCACGAGCCCGGCGGCGTCGTCCTCACCGTCGAGGTGGCAGTGGTTGTCGATCCAGTCGGGCACGGGCGGCCACCGTACCGCCGGGCACCGCCGGCCGGCGTCCGCCGACCTACACGTCGAGCAGCACCACGCCCGACGGGGCGGCGGTGAAGGTCCGGACCCGGAGACCGGCGTCCTCGGCGTCGAAGGTCACCGTGCGACCCTCCACGAGAGCGAGCACCACCGCGTCCGCCCAGGCCAGCACGGGGCCGCCGGGCACCGTGCCGAGCAGCGACGGCGCGAGGACCACCAGGGTGACGTCGTCGTCGAAGGTGTCGAGGTACTGCGGATGCACCACCGGGGTCGCACCGCGGGGCGGACGTCCGGCGGGCACGAAACGGAACAGGTCGCCGCCGCCACCCAGCGTGCGCCGCACCGACGCCGGGAGTCGCCAGCGACCCACCCGGCGGACCACCGACCCCATGGCGGCGGACCCCGCGGCCACGTCCGCGAGTCCGGGCGCACGACCCGCACCGAGCCGCCGCGACAGCAGTGGATGGTCGAGCTGCGCGTCCACCAGCACCACCCGGCGGCCCTCGGCGGCCAGGGCGGCGGCCACCCCCATGGCGAGACCGCGGGCACCGCGGTCCGGCCGCGGAGTGGCGATCACGACACGGTTCGCCGACAGGTCCGGGGGCCCCGAGTCCTCCACCATCGTCATCACCTGGGCGTACTGGTCGAAGGTGCCGGCGTAGCGGCGGCCCGCCCGGCCGACATGGGTCCACACCGGGAGCCCCAGGTGCACGCGGAAGTCGTCGTCGTTGTTGACCCGCGGCTTGCGCTGCTGGAACAGCACGAACGCCACGGCCACCAGGAAGCCCACCACCGCCCCGATGAAGACCATCCACACCCGCCGGGGCTGCTGGGTCTCGAGCACCGCGTCCTGCGAGGTCCGCAGGTACAGCGGTCCCGTGTAGAAGCGCGACTCGCCCGGGTTGACCGGCCGCAGCTCGTCGGCGGTCCCCGCGAGGCCGGTGTCGCGGTCGGTGGCCACCACGTCGTCGAGCGCCCGCACCACGTACGGCAGCGCGGCCTCGGCACGGGCCCGGTCGGTGTCGGTGTAGGAGATCTCCATGTAGTTCGCGAACGTGGGCCGCAGCACCGTGACGCGTTCACGGATCTCCGGGATGGTGAGGTCGAGATCCGAGAGGCGCTGCAGCTCCACGGCGTAGGCACCCGAGGTGGCGAGTGTGTGCACGCCCTGCACCTCGTTCATCGGCACGGCGATCCGATCGCCACCGGCGTTGGTCTCGAGCCCGGGCACGATCACCCCGGCCGTGGCCGTGTAGCGGGTCGGGACGGCCGACGCCACGAGCGCGCCCAGCACCATCCCGACGACCGGACCCACGAGGAGCGCCACCCGGAACCGCTGCGAGACACGGATGTCCCACCGGGCCAGCGCAGGTGCCTCCCAGTCCGCCCACCCGTCCGACGTCGACAGGGGCCGGCCCGGTGCGTCGGCCGCCGCCACCACCGCAGGTGGCGCGGCGACGGCCCCGGACCCGTGCACCACGCCGGCCGGCACCAGGTCGGCGGAAGCCGCAGCCCGGTAGCCGCGCCAGCGCGCCCGCCACGACGGCACCTGGAGCGCGGCCGACAGGCCGATCAGGCTCCAGGCGAGCTTGTTGTTCAGCAGCGGCTGGAACATCGAACTCGACATCACCGGGAGCATCATCACGGTGAGCGTCACGGAGATCTCGCGGGTCTGTGGCCACCACGGCCGCAGGAAGCCCCAGAACGTGACCGCGAAGATCGACACCCACAGCACCAGACCCACGATCCCGAGGTCGCCGAGCACGTCGAGCCAGGTGTTGTGCGACGACACGTTCTCGCGGTCGTCCTGGATGACCTCCACCCCGGGCGTGTTGGGGAGGTTCGGCGGGATCTCGTACATCATCTGGCCGAAGCCCTGGCCCTGCAGCGGCCGTTCGGCGATGAGGTCGGTGGCCACGTTCCAGAAGTCGAGGCGACCGGCACCGCGGTCACTGAAGCCGCGCTGCAGGTTGGCGGGGTTGGCCACGAAGCCGATCGCGAAGGCCACGCCGGCCAGCGCGACGGCCCCCACCGCCACCTTCGCCCGGCCACCGCGGGAGAGACCCGGCCGGGTCACCATCGTCCCGACGATCGCGATGGCGCCGCCGATCAGCCCGGAGCGGCTCCCGGCGCCCGCGGCACCGGCCAGCACGAAGAGCAGTGCGAAGGTGTAGAGCACCTTCTCCTGCTGGTTCCGGGCGTGGCGCCGGTAGTACACGGTGAGCGGGATCATCGAGGCCTGCAGGAGGCCGAAGTAGTTCGGGTCACCGCCGAAACCCACCGAGCGGGTCCCGAGGAAGAGCGCGAGCACGCCGGCGGCCGAGCCCCAGAGCCCACCCCACCAGAAGGCCCGCAGGTACTTGCGGATCTTCTCGTGGCTGTCGACGAGCATGCCGGACACGCCGAAGTACGCGAGCGCCAGACCCAGGAGGCCCATGGCGAAGAACCAGCCCGACGCCTTGTTGGACCACGCGCCCGTGACCACGGCCCAGATCGTGATCAGCAGGATCGGCACCCAGTGCCGGGTGGGGATGGCGGGGGGCCGCCACTTCTCCACCACGAGCTTGTAGGCGATCACCGCGAACGCCGCGGCGGCCAGGAGGCGACCCATCCGGATCGGGCCCACGCCGAGGCCGTCGAAGTGGATGAGGAACGCCACGACCTCGATGAAGAGGTAGCCACGGCGGACCACGAAGATCCACATGCCCACCACGAAGCCGAGCAGGACGGCGATCAGCACCCCCCACCGGCTCATCACGAGCAGGAGCAGCACCGGAAGGGCGACGAGCCCGGCGACCAGGCCCGCGCCGACCCGGGGGGCGCGACGGCGCGGCGGTGGTGTGCCGCCCGCCTCGGTGGGTCGTTCGATGGTCTGCACGTCCGGTCGTTCCCCCGCCCCGGGCACCACCGATGCGGGCCCGGGCCGCCAAGGGTACCGGGCACACCCCCGCCCCCGACAGCGCCCGGTGCCAGACTCCACCGGTGCCCGCGCCGCAGCCGACCGACCTCCCCGACGGACGGACGGGCGGCGGCACCCCGTGGGAACGGGCCGCCGCCGCGGCCCGTCACCTCCACGACGCCCTGGGCCCGCACGACGCCGCCCTCGTGCTGGGGTCCGGCTGGGTCGACGTGCTCGACCGGCTGGGCACCCACCGCGACGAGGTGGCCATGGCCGGGATCCCCGGCTGCGCGGTGCCGACCGTGGCCGGCCACCCGGGCACCGTCCGCTCGATCGTGGTGGACCGGGTCCGCGTGCTCGCGCTGTGCGGGCGCAGCCACCTCTACGAGGGCCACGACGCGGCCACCGTGGTCCACACCGTGCGGGCGGCCGTCCTCGCCGGCTGCGACCGGGTGGTGCTCACCAACGCCGCCGGGTCGATCCGGCCGGACTGGCCCGTGGGTGCGCCGGTTCTGGTGGCCGACCACCTCAACCTCACCGGCCACAACCCGCTCGTGGGCGCCGAACCCCCGGCCCACGGGCGCTTCGTGGACCTCGGCGACCTCTACAGCAGCCGGTTGCGCACCGCGGCCCGCGCCCGCCGGCCCGACCTCGCGGAGGGCACCTACGCGGCGCTCGTCGGGCCGTCCTTCGAGACCCCGGCCGAGATCCGGGCGCTCCGCACCCTCGGCGCCGACCTCGTCGGGATGTCCACGGCGCTGGAGGCGATCGCGGCGCACCACCTGGGCGCCGAGGTGGCGGCCGTGTCCCTCGTGACGAACCCCGCGGCCGGTCTCACCGATCGGATCGACCACGAGGCGGTGCTGGCCGCCGGCAGCGGGGCCGCGCCCGACCTGGCCGAGGTCCTCGTGGCGCTGCTCAGCGTCCGGTGAGTTCGGCCAGCACCGACTCGGTGCCCGACAGACCCAGGCGGTCGGCACCGGCATCGAGCATGGCGCGTGCCTGCGCGAGGGTGCGGATGCCGCCCGACGCCTTGACCCGGGCCCGGCCCGCCACGCCCTCGTGCAACGCGGCCACCGCCTCGAGGGTGGCCCCGCCGGCGGGATGGAACCCGGTGGAGGTCTTCACGTAGTCGGCGCCGCCCGCCACGGCGGCCTCCGCCGCGGCCCGGACCAGCGCCGGTGTCCACAGTGCCGTCTCGAGGATCACCTTCAGCACGGTCGCCGGTACGGCGGCCCGCACGTCGGCCACGTCCGCCGCCACCGAACCGAGGTCGTCGTCCGCGAGGGCGGCGAGGTCGGCCACCACGTCGACCTCCTCGGCACCGAGGGCCACCACCGCCGCCGCCTCGTCGGCCTTGGTCCGGGTGAGCGACGCACCGTGCGGGAACCCCACCACGGCACACACGGGGATCCGCCCGCCGACCATCTCCACCGCGTACTGGACCCAGGTGGGCTGCACACAGACGGCGGCGCAGCCGTTGGACACCGCCACCGCCACCGCCACCTCGATCCGGCCCTGGTCGGCCTCCGGCTGCAGGACCGTGTGGTCGATACGGGCGGCGAGGTCCGCACGGGACCAGCCCTCGAGCGGCGACGGTGCACGGTCCTCGGCCATCGGCCGCCACCGTAACGGTGCAGCCGGAGCCCGCCGGTGACTCCCGCGTCGGGCCGGACCGGGTCGGCCGGGAAACCAGAACGTGGTTCAGAACAAAGGGGACATCACCCGTTGCGGCGTCCACGGAGCATCCCTAGGGTTCGGACCGGGCGGGTGCAGGGCTGGCACCGAGGGAACGTCCGATCTCCCAGGGGGGACAGGTTGAACGGGGGCAGCGTGGTCCGACGCGACCGGAGCGCCTACCTCGACGCGCTCCGGGCGGTGGCCCTCGTCCGGGTGGTGCTCTTCCACGCCACCGGCTGGTGGTGGCTCACCGCCTTCACGGCCATGCCGCTCATGTTCTTCATCGCCGGCACCCTGTTCGCCCGGTCGCTCGAGCGGCGCCCGGCCCTGCCGGTCGTGCGGGACCGTTACCGCCGGATCCTCCTCCCGTACTGGACCTACCTCGCCGCCATGGTCGCCCTGTGGGGTGTGCTCGGACTCCTGGGGGAGATCACCCCGGCACAGTGGGTCGGCCTCCTGCTCCCGGTGCTGTCCACCGACGGGGTGGCCGGTCCGGGCGCCGGGACGGTGGTGCACCTCACGTGGTTCGCGCTCTGGTACCTCCAGATGCACCTGCTGCTGTCGGCCCTGGGCCCGGCGCTGCGCCGGGCCCAGCGCTCGCACCCGGCGGTCCTGTGGACGGTCATCGTGGCGCTCGGCGCGCTCACCGCACCGGTCGCGCCCGCCCTCACCATCGCGGTGTTCTACGGCGCGTGCTGGGTGGTGGGCTACCACCACGCGGACGGCTCCCTCGACGCCTGGCTGGTCCGCCGCTGGCGCACCACCGCACTCACGTGCGGCCCCGTCGGTCTCGCCCTCTTCGTGGGACTGCACGACCGGCTCCCCCCGGCCGCCGCGGTCGGAGTGGTGTTGCTGGGGGCCTTCTGGCTCAGCCTGGCCCTCGGCCTGCAGCCACGCATCGAACCCGCCCTGGCCGGGCACCGCACCTCGGCGGTGGTCCGTTGGTTCAGCCGGCGGTCACTCACCGTGTACCTGTGGCACGGCGCGGTGCTCTACGCCGTGGTGGCAGCGCCGTTGCCGGGCGGGGGCACCGTGCCGGGCAACGTGCTGTGGTGCCTCGTGCTCCTGCCGGTGGCCGCGCTCGCGGTGGGCTGGGTGGAGGACGTCGCGGCGCGACGGCGGCCGCAGCTGTGGCCCCACACGATGCACGTGCTGGACCTGCGGGTGCCCGCCCAGCAGCGCGATGCCGCCCCCGGCCCGGACCCGCCAGCGGGCCGGCTCAGCCCCCGAGCACCGGCGCGGCGAGGCTCGCAAGGTCCGCCTCCGGGCGGGCCCCGAGGTGGGAGATGACCTCCGCCGCCGCCACCGCACCGAGTTCGGCGCACGTCGCCGGGTCGAGCCCGCGGCTGTGGCCGTACAGGAAGCCCGCCGCGTAGAGGTCGCCCGCGCCGGTGGTGTCCACCACGCGGTCCACCGGGGCGGCGGGCACCTCCACGAGCCCGTCGTCGGTGACGACCACCGAGCCCCGTTCCGACCGGGTCAGTGCCGCCATCGCGCCGTGACCCCGCACGGCGCGGGCGGCGGTGTCGAAGTCGTCGGTGCGGTACAGCGCACAGATCTCCGCCTCGTTGGCGAACACCAGGTCCGCGTGGTGCTCGACGAGGTCGAGGAAGGCCTCGCGATGCCGCTCGACGCAGAAGGCATCGGAGAGCGTGATGCTCACGGTGCGGCCGGCCTCGTGGGCGATCCGGGCCGCGGCGCGGAACGCCTCCTGGGCCTCCGGCGGGTCGAACAGGTAGCCCTCGAGGTAGAGGATGCGACCCGACACCACGGCGGCCGGGTCGAGGTCGTCGGCCCGCAGGTGTACCGAGGCGCCGAGGTAGGTGTTCATCGTCCGCTGGGCGTCGGGCGTGACGAGCACCAGGCAGCACCCCGTGGCCGGACCGTGGGTCGCGGGGAGCACGTCGTAGGCCACCCCGGTCGCGCGGAGGTCGTGGGCGAACACGCGGCCGAGCTGGTCGTCGCGCACCCGGCCCACGTAACGGGCCGAGCCGCCCAGCGACGCCACCCCCACCATCGTGTTCGCCGCCGATCCGCCGGACACCTCGATGGCCGGGCCCACGCGGTCGTAGAGCTCGAGCGCCCGCTCCTCGTCGATCAACGACATCGCGCCCTTGGGGAGGCCGAGCTCCTCCACGAGCGCGTCGGAGGCCTGGGTGATCACGTCCACGAGGGCGTTACCGATCCCCACCACGTCGTGGGTCGGGGCGGCCCCGCCCTGCGGGGCGGGCTGGTCGGGGGTGGGTTCGTTGGCCGGCACGAGCGCCACCGTAGGCCCCGGCGGGCCGCGGGCCGCACACCGGGCCGCCGCGGTCCGTCCGGGGGCGCCACCGGCCCGACTCAGGTCGGCGGTCCCGGGGGATGCAGCAGGCGCTTCACCCTGTTCGGCGCCACGCCGAGCTCGGCCGCCACCCGCGCCGCGGCATCCCTCCCGGTGGCGCCCCGGCCCCGTTCGCGGTCGAGCGCCGCCCGCACCTCATCGTCCGACGGTCCCCCATCGGGCGGCGCGGGACCGAGCACCACCACGTACTCGCCCCGGGGTGGTCGGGCCTCGACGTACGCCACCGCCTCACCCAGCGTTCCCCGCCACACCTCCTCGTGCAGCTTGGTCAGCTCGCGGCACAGCGCGACCGGCCGGTCCGGCCCTGCGGCGGCGACGAGGTCCTCCAACGTCCGTGCCACCCGGTGCGGCGCCTCGTAGAGCACCACGGCACGGCGCTCCCCGGCCACCTCCGCCAGGCGCGCGGCCCGGGCCTCGCCCTTCCGGGGGAGGAACCCCTCGAACACGAAGCGCCCCGACGGGTCGAGGAGGGCGCTGGCCACGGCGGCGACCGCACCGGCGAAGGGACCGGGCACCACCTCCACCACCACACCGGATGCCGCGGCGGTGGCCACCACCCGCCCACCCGGGTCGCTCAGGCCGGGCATCCCCGCGTCGCTGACCACCGCCACCACCTCGCCGGCGGCGGCCCGGCCGACGAGTCGTCCGGCGAGATCGCCTTCGGTGTGCTCGTCGAGCCGCACCAACTCGGGGGCCCGCAGTTCCAGGTGGGCGAGCAGCCGCCCGGTCCGTCGTGTGTCCTCGCAGGCCACCACGTCGGCCGATGCCAGCGCCGCGGCGGCCCGGGGCGCGAGGTCGGCCAGGTTCCCGATGGGCGTCCCCACCACCACCACGCGGCCGGTCACCGCACCTCCAGCCGGTCGCCGCGACCCACGCCCCACGAGCGGAACGCGCCCTCCTCTGCCTCCAGCGCCACCCGGGCCCGCCACCGCGGCCGACTCACCCGGCGGGGCCGCAGCGTGACCACACCGGCCACCTCGAGTGAGCCGTCGCGCCGCGGCACGCAGAACGCCACGTCGATCGGGACCCGCATCCCGAACGTGTGCACCGACCGGGCACGGAGGCGGAGTACGCCGTCGAGCTCGTCGCGGCCGAGGAGCCCACGGCGCCGGGCGCGGCGGCCCGCGGCGGTCTCCAGACTGGCCAGCACCTCACCGTCACGCACCAGCCACGGCACGACCGCTCACCCGCTCACACGTTGAACCGGAACTCGACCACGTCGCCGTCGACGACCTCGTAGTCCTTGCCCTCGACCCGCAGCTTCCCGGCCTCGCGGGCCTTCGACCAGGAACCGATCTCGAGCAGCTCGTCGCAGGAGATCACCTCCGCCCGGATGAAGCCGCGCTCGAAGTCGGTGTGGATCACCCCGGCCGCCTGGGGGGCGCGCGAGCCCGCCCGGAACGTCCACGCCCTCGATTCCTTCTCCCCGGTGGTGAGGAAGGTCCGCAGACCGAGGAGCCGGTACGCGGTGTGGAGGAACGCCGGCAGCGCACCCTCGCCGAGGCCCAGCGCCTCGAGCATCTCGGCGCGGGACTCCTCGTCGAGGAGCGCGGCCTCCGCCTCGAGCTGGATGCACAGGCCCAGCACCAGACCGGGGTCGCCGCCGAAGGCGGCGCGCACCGGGGCGAGCACGGGCTCCGGGTCCTCGAGCTGCTCCTCGTCGAGGTTCACCAGCACCATGGCCGGCTTGGCGGTGAGGAGGAAGAACGGGCGCAGCAGGTCGCGCTGCTCGGGCGTGATCCCACTGCGGTAGAGGGGGGTGCCGGCCTGCAGGACGGCGATGGCCTCGTCCATGGCCGCCACCTCGTCGGCGAGGGACGCGTCGGCCCGGGCCGCCTTGCGCTTCTTGTCGGCCTGCTTCTCGAGCGACTCGAGGTCCGCGTAGACGAGCTCCACCTCGAGGGTGGCGAGCTGCTCGACCGGGTCCGACGAGCCGGGGACGTCCGGGTCCTCGAACGCCCGCAGGACGAAGACGATCGCCTCCACCTCGCGGATGTGGGCGAGGAACCGGTTGCCGAGTCCCTCGCCCTGCGCCGCCCCCTCCACCAGCCCGGCGATGTCGACGAACTGCACCGCGGCGGGCACCACGCTGCGGCTGCCGCTCATCGCCGCCAGGGCGTCGAGCCGCCGGTCGGGCACCTTGGCCACCCCCACGTTGGGGTCGACGGTGGCGAAGGCGTACGGCGCGGCCAGGGCCCCACCGCCGGCCAGCGCGTTGTAGAGGGAGGACTTGCCCGCGTTGGGCAGTCCGACGAAGCCGAAGCGTTCCACGCTGCTCCTGTGCTGGGGACGGGCCGCGGCACCCGCCGGGCGGCCACCGCGGACGGGTGCGGATGGGTGGACAGTACCGGTCCCGGCCGGGGCGGAGCTCCCGTCACGACACGGCACCCGGTGGAGCGCGACGCCGGCCACCGCGCCGGCACCGCGACCGTCCCCCGGCCCTCGACACCGGACATCCCGTCGGACATGATGTCCGGAACCCGACGGAGGTGGACACATGCAGGTGGAGTTGAGCGACGAGCGCGGCCGGATCTTCTGCGACCCGCAGGCCTGGACCGACATGGACGCCTGGCACGAGCAGGCCGCCGAACTCCGCCGCACCGAACCGATCCTGCGGGTGGAGGGCGTCGGGCTGTCGCCCCTGTACGTGCTGACCCGGCACGCCGACGTGTTCGACGTGTCCCGCCGCAGCGACGTGTTCTTCAACACCCAGCACTCGGTGCTGATGCCGGACGGCCAGCTCGAGATGCTCCAGGGCATGGGGATCAACCCCAAGACGCTCATCCACATGGACGGCAAGGAGCACAACGACTACCGCCACGTCACCAACGACTGGTTCAAGCCCGCCGCGGTTCGCACCCGCCAGGACGACATCGACGCGATCGCGGACGAGTACGTGCAGAAGCTCGCCGACCTCGGCGGCGAGTGCGACTTCGCACAGGACATCGCAGTGCCGTACACGCTGCGCGTGATCATGAGCATCTTCGGCGTGCCCCAGGCCGACGAGCGGATGATGCTCGAGCTCACACAGGGGATCTTCGGCGCCGCTGATCCCGAGTACCTCGATCTCGGCGCGTTCAGCGACCCGTTCGAGTACCTCACCAGCACCATCGGGCGGTTCGACGACTACTTCGCCCACCTCACCGCCGACCGCCGGGCCCATCCCACCGACGACCTGGCCACCGTCATCGCCAACGGCCAGGTGGACGGCTGCCCCCTCGAGCGCCACGCGTCGCTCTGGTACTACATCATCGTCGCCACCGCCGGGCACGACACCACGAGCTACGCGCTCTCCGGCGGGGTGAACGAGCTGATCCGTCGGCCGGAGCAGGTGCGGGCGCTGCGCGAGGACCCGTCACTCGCCGACAACGCCGCGCTCGAGTCCATCCGCTGGTCGTCGCCGGTGCGCAGCTTCCTCCGCTACGCGCAGGCCGACACCGAGGTGGGGGGCCACCCGATCGCCGAGGGCGAGCGGGTGCTGCTCTGCTACCCCGCGGCGAACCGCGACGAGGCCGTGTTCGAACGCGCCGACGAGTTCGACGTCACCCGCCCCGACGCCGGCGACCTGATCTCCTTCGGCGTGGGCGTGCACTACTGCCTCGGGTCGCAGTTCGCCCGGCGGGAGGTGCGCACCTTCCTGCCGAAGCTGTTCGACGCCGTGGCCGAGATCGAGCCCGCCGGCGACACCGAGTACACGGCGTCCACGTTCGTGAGCGGGGTCAAGCACCTGCCCGTCCGCTACCGGATGAAGTGAGCGGGACGGGAACGGCCCGGCGGGGCGACCGCCCGGCAGGGCGACCGCCCGACGACGGGGGCAGGCCGGTGAGCGGGAGCACCCGGTGCCGTCGGTGACCCGCCGCGCCCCGGACGGCGCCAACCGCCGGGAGGCGGTGGAGCAGCGCGTGCTGCGGGCGGTGGAGCAACTGCTCGAGGACGGACGTTCGTTCGTGGAGCTGAGCGTGCAGGAGGTGGCCGATGCGGCCGGTGTGGCCCGCTCCACGTTCTACGTGCACTTCGCCGACAAGTCGGAACTGCTCGTGCGCCTCGCCGAGGCCTCCACCGCCGACATGCTCGGCGAGGGCGAGCGCTGGGTGACCGGCGACCACGCCGGCGGCCGGGCCGAGCTGCGCGAGGTGTGCCGTCGCATCGTGGCCCACTACCGCGAACACCGACCGCTGCTGCAGGCCGTGGGGGCCGCCACCACCTACGACCCGGTCATGTCCCGCTGGTGGGTCGGCCGGGTGGAGCGCTTCATCGACCTCTGCGAGGCACGGGTGCGCGAGCTGGCGCGGGACCAGGGCCGCGACCCGGCCGGGGCGCGCGCGACCGCGGCGATGGTCGGCTGGTCGATCGAGCGCACGGTGAGCATGTCGGTGCTGCTCGAGGCACCCGAGGGCGACGACCAACTGGCCGACGTGCTGGCCCGGGGCGTCTGGCTGCTCCTGTACGGACCGGCCTGACCGCCCGGAGCGCCCCGTGGGTAGGGTGCCCCGATGGCCGACGACCCCACCGGCACCGGCGCCCCCGCGGGCACCGCGACGGGCCGGGCCGACGCGGCGCTGCGCCGGGCGGTGCACTACCTCGACCGCGGCGCCGCGCCGTCGGGCAAGGTCCGGGCCTTCGGCCGCGCCCGGACCGTGGTCGCCGGCCTGGGCGACGAGGAACTCGAACGGCGGGTCCGCACGGGCACGCTCACCGACCTCGACGGCATCGGCCCCTCCACCGGATCGGTCATCGCTGATGCCGTGTGCGACCGGCCGGGCGGCTACCTGGAACGGCTGGCCGCCTCGACGGCGCAGCGGGCCACGGTGGGCGAACCGGTGCGGGCCGCGCTGCGGGGCGACCTGCACAGCCACACCACCTGGTCCGACGGCGGGGAGACGGTGGCCGCGATGGCCACCACCGCACGGGACCTCGGCCACGAGTACCTGGCGGTCACCGACCACTCCGCCCGCCTGACGGTGGCCCACGGCCTCGACGAGGAACGTCTGGCCCGCCAGCTCGACGAGATCGCGGTGCTGAACCAGGAGCTGGCCCCGTTCCGGATCCTCACCGGGATGGAGGTCGACATCCTCGAGGACGGCCGCCTGGACCTGTCGGCGGACATGCTCGCCCGGCTCGACGTGGTGGTGGCCTCGGTGCACTCCAAGCTCTCGATGGACGCCCGGGAGATGACCCGTCGCATGGTCCTGGCCGTCGCCGACCCGAACGTCGACGTGCTCGGGCACTGCACCGGCCGGAAGGTCACCGGCCGGGGCCGGGCCCCGTCACGCTTCGACGCCGACGTGGTGTTCGCCGCCTGCGCACGGTTCGGGACCGCCGTGGAGATCAACTGCCGGCCGGAACGGCAGGACCCTCCGGGCGAGCTGCTGGACCTGGCGATCGACTGGGGCTGCGACGTGGCCATCGACACCGACGCCCATGCGCCCGGCCAGCTCGAATGGCAGCCGTGGGGCTGTGACCTGGCCGCGGAGCACGGCATCGAGCCCGCCCGGATCATCAACACCTGGCCGGTCGACGAGCTGCTGTCCTGGGCGAGCGCCCACCCGACGTCCTGAGGCGGGTCAGTCGC